>PKUD01000008.1 GCA_002869695.1 Desulfuromonas sp.
ATGTCGGTTATGTTCGGCCAAGGGAGACGGAAGCGTTAATGCCTGTGCAGCTGGTCTTTGATGGTAAGCGATAAAGGAGTGAGATGGATTGAATAGATCTGGTCCTTTGCCCACGGTTCACGCCTGCTGCCCCCCCTTTTTTTATTCGCTATCCTGACTCCGGTGTCTGGAACAGCGTTCAGCCCAAAGCCACATCAAGCAGCATCATCACGGAAAAACCGGCCATAGTCGTCATGGTGACAAGGTCAATGTTGGCGGTGACGCGCTGCGATTCCGGGATCAATTCTTCGACGACGACAAATATCATTGCTCCGGCTGCAAAGCAGAGAGCGTAAGGTAGAATCGGTTGCATCATCAGGACAAAAAGAGCTCCGCAGACCCCTGCAACCGGCTCCACCATCCCGGAGGCCTGTCCCATGAGGAAGCTTTTCTTCTGGCTCATCCCCTCCCTTCGCAAGGGCATCGAAACTGCAGTTCCTTCCGGGAAATTCTGGATGCCAATGCCGATGGCCAGGGCAATTGCGCCACCGATGGTTGCGGAAGGCAGGCCCGCGGCAACAGCGCCAAAGGCGACCCCGACCGCAAGTCCCTCTGGAATATTATGCAGGGTGATCGCGAGCACCAGCAGTGTGCTGCGCTGCCAGGAGGTCTTGATTCCTTCGGCCTGATTTCTTTTCAGGCCGGGGTGCAAGTGCGGCATGACCCTATCGGTCAGGCGCATAAAGATCCCGCCCCCCATAAAACCGATCACCGCAGTCAACCAGGGTGTTTGCCCCATCTGTTCCGCCATCTCGATGCCAGGATTGAGCAGCGACCAGAAGCTGGCGGCAATCATGACACCTGCAGCAAAGCCGAGCATGGCGTCCAGAATTTTTGGATCAATAGCTTTTTTCAGAAACACCAGGGCTGCTCCGGCAGCAGTGACTCCCCAGGTAAAGAGAGTGGCAAGAAAAGCCTGCATGACCGGGTTTAATTGTTCAAAATATTCAAACATTGACAACCCTCCAGTGGGTTTGCATGGCACCTTCATTCTCATCCGTCAGGATGACCCGTGCAATGATGACTTACACTGTAACATATCAGGTCGTTATCCGCGGGATGAGAAACCCTGATGGAGGGTATTGCCGTTAGGATATTGGCGGGACAGGAGAGAATTGTTGAGAGCTCGCGTCGGTGGGGAGAATATGAGCATCAAAGATGACCAAATTGGTAGTAGATTGATGTATAATAATTCTATCTTTATCCAAAAACCAAGATAGCCGATCCGCAAACGAGTGGCTGGGAGGATCTATGCGGAGAGAATTTCCAAGGCAGAAAGAAAGTGTCCTCTATTTGACTGAAGGAGGCACAGAAACGGAAATCATGTACAAATTTGGCCATCAATTGCCGAGTTTTGCCATGTTTCCGCTGTTGGACAACCCCAGGGCAGTCGCCGATCTTGAAGAGATGTTCCGTAGATACCTCGACACGGTGGCCAGAAACGGTTTCTCTGCACTTATGGGTGGTCTGGACTACCGGGCCAGTCCCGACTGGGCACAACGCCTCGGATATTCCATCGGGGGATTGGAAGAAATGCAACATCGCTCAATTGAGTTTCTCAGGAATCTGGCTAAACCCTACACTGATCAGATTTGTGACATTCTCTTTGTTGGGGTCGTCGGCCCGCGAGGTGATGCTTATTCGCTCAACAAAACAATTTCAGCTGAAGAAGCGGAAGATTATCACAGCATTCAGCTGGCAACGTTGAAGGCAGCAAAGGTCGATCTGGTATGGGCGGCGACGTTCAATAATGTCCCTGAGGCGGTCGGGTTGTCCCGAGCGGCCGCCAAGATCGGGTTGCCGGTCTGTATCTCTTTTACTCTCGACAGTACTCATCACCTTAAATCCGGTCCAAGCCTTAAAGATGCGATCCTGACTGTTTATGTAGAGGCTGGAGAAGATAAACCGAGTTGCTATGGCATCAATTGTTCACATCCCTATGAGTTTGAACCGGCTTTGGAGCCTGGTCGCTGGTTTGATCGTGTCCGCTCTCTGCGTCCGAATGCCGCGATGATGGAGAAATTGTCGCTCTGTAAACTGGGACACCTGGAAGACGGGGACCCGGTCGAGTTAGGCCAACAGATGGGTGATTTGGCATGTCGCTACCCTCACATTGACATGTGGGGCGGCTGCTGTGGAACGTGGGAGACGCATCTTGACGAGGTTGCGAGGAACGTTTCTGCAGTACGCTGGCAGGATGCAAATTGAAGACGATTGCTGATGGATTGATTGAGAGAGCGAAAAGCAGTCACATCATCCAGTGTCTGTAAGACAACGCAACGGCCAAGCCGAATATCGGGTTGGCCGTTTTACCTGATCAAGTCTGAAATCTGCTCCTGCAGCAGAAGGGTCAGAGCCTAGAGCTGTGCCCCCCAGCGTGCGACCAGCTTGAACTTTTCTGAAGAATCGAGCCAGCCGGCATCGATCATGTGACCGTGGCTGCTTTGGTCCTGCTGTGTCAGGCATATTGCCAATGGCAGGATTAACAGCCCGCCAAAGATACATATAATCAGAATAGCCATAATCGTCTCCCCCGATAGCGGGTCAAAAACAGATAATTGTAGAATCTGGAGATAGAATAAAGTATAAACTTGGATTAGTAAAATCAATCCTACTTTATTATAGAATAAGGAGAGATTATGCTTCCGGACTTTAACCGCCTCAAGGTTTTCTATCACATCTATTCCCTCAACAGCATCGTCGGGGCTGCAAGAGTACTGCATCTCACCCAGCCTGCGGTGAGTCAACAACTACAGAAACTGGAGTCGGAACTCAAGACGACCCTGTTTGTCAGGTTGCATAAGAAACTGGTCCCGACCGAGGCAGCAAAAAGGTTGTTCGATCTGGTGCAGCCGTTTCTCGAGAGCCTTGAGGAGGGCATTGAGAACATTCGACAACCGCTCGATCGACCGGCAGGATTGCTGCGCATCGGTGCTCCGCGGGAGTTCGGCAAGGAATATCTCCCCCCTCTTTCCATGACCTTCCGCAATCTTTATCCTGAAGTGAGGTTTTCCTTTCAGTTCAATGAGACCGCACCGCTGCTGGCAATGCTGAGAAAGGGGGATCTAGATTTCTCCCTCGTGGATGTCTTCATGCCAAAGGGGCAGTTTGTCGAAACCCCCCACCTTTTCAGCCTTGAACAGCTGGCTCCCGAGGAACTGATTCTGGCCTGTTCCGATGAGTATTACCGCAAGGAGATTAATGGCGACCATTCCTATGCCAATCTGGTCGCCAGGGATTTCGTCAGCGATGATGACGAGATGATGATTCTCATGCACTGGTTCAAGCATCATTTCAACAAGACGGTCACCAAGCTGAATGTGGTGATGACGACCAATGGTCATGAGGCGCTGCTTTCGGGGGTCAGGCTCGGGATGGGACTGGGTCTGACCTCGGCCCACCTGGTGTATGATGATCTCTGCAGCGGGTCAATCGTTCCCATCGAAACGGCCAAACCGAATTCGAAAAGCTGGATCTCCCTGGTTCAGCTTCAGGACAAAGTGCCGACCCTCACGGAAAAGACCTTCCTCGCACATCTCAAAGACGGCATCCAGAAGATGGAAGTGTATAAGCGTTTCTCACGCATCCCGACCGCAAGAAAAACCGAGGCCAGGTAAGTCCCTCATCAGAGGACCAAAGTGGTCGAGGTGATAAAATCTATAAGTAGAGACCGAAAGGATTTACTTATGGCGACAGAATGGCGTGCGGCTTACCTGAACCTGGACCTGGGGGAAATTTCCGAACGGGCGGAACGGGCTGTGTCTATGCTTGAGCGGTGTGTCCTTTGCGGGCGCCGTTGCGGGGTCGATCGGCTGCACGGGAGGAAAGGTGTCTGCAAGCTCGGTCGCAGGGCCCGGGTGTGCAGTCACGCTCCTCATTTCGGCGAGGAACAGCCCCTGGTGGGACACTCCGGATCGGGAACTATCTTTTTCAGTTTCTGCAATCTCAATTGCCTTTTCTGCCAGAACCGGGAGATCAGCCAAACCGGCGAGGGGGTTGACGTTTCCGTACAGCAACTGGCGTCTATGATGCTTTCCTTGCAGGATCGTGGCTGTCATAACATCAACCTGGTATCACCCAGTCATCAGATCGCCCAGATTCTTGAGGCGCTGGTCCCGGCGGTCGAGCTGGGGCTGCGCCTGCCGCTTGTTTTCAACACCGGCGGTTACGACAGCCTCGAGGCAGTGTACCTGCTGAACGGGGTCGTCGATATCTACCTGCCGGACATGAAGTTCGCGGATTCAGGGGTTGCCCGTTTCTGGCTGAAGGTTGACGATTATGCCGAGATCAACCAGGCGGCGGTCAGCGAGATGTATCGTCAGGTGGGGAACCTGCAGCTGGACAGTCGCGGAGTTGCATTCCACGGCCTGCTGATCCGTCACCTGATTCTGCCGCAGAACCTGGCCGGGAGCGAAACAATTATCAGCTTTGTTGCCGAGCGGCTTTCACCTCAAACCTGGATCAACCTGATGGGCCAGTATCACCCCTGTCATCTGGCGCATCTGCACCCACCACTCGACCGCAGGCCCAGTCGGAGTGAACTGCTCAGGGTTCGGCAAACAGCTGCAGAGGCCGGACTGCAGAACGTAATCTATTGATCGTCCTGACAGGGGGACTCGCTGAATTCCTGCCAGTCCAGCATCTCCGCGCGTAGCGGCGCGGGGGTGATGTGGAGCGGCAGTTCCAGCATTCTGGTGCCAGGTGGTGGCTCCAGTTCCCGGTAGAGTTCTCGCGAGCGACGGTTGTAGGTCTTGGAGAGGTGCATCGGCAGGAAGAAGGTGGGCCGGAGTTTGTCGAGCAGTTGATTGACGTCATCGCTGCACAGGTGGCAGGAGACGCGGGCTTTCTCTTTCGCCGCTCGCAGGAACGTGCATTCACAGAGCAGCAAATTCACTCCCTTCAGCAAGCTGCTGATCCGTCGGCGGTTTGACGCTGTGTAGCCGATATCACTGATATAGCCAATTCCCGGGTGGTCTTGAGGTTGACCGATCTGTCGGCAGAGCTCAGCAATATCTTCCAGCGGAAATTCTTCAGTGCCGGCAGGCGTGCTTCGCTGGATCAGCAACGGTTTCGTATCTGTTCCGGGATGAGAATAGCGGTATTTCAGTTCCTTCAACCAGGGGCCGGGGACAAGGTTCTGCTCAGCCAGTTTCTGCGTGTCGATCCTCAGCTGCGGCCGTTCCTCGATGCGGAAGATCAGGCTGGGAACGCGATGGTCGCAGGTCTCAGCTGCGACCTGGCTCAGTCGGTTCCGGAAGATGACCCGGTCATTGCGAGCCCGGCGGCCGAGAGGCTGACGGAGAAACCCCTCAGGTCCAGAGAAGATGGAGGAAATGATTTCCTGCGGGTGTACGTCATGAACCCTGAAGCGGCACCAGTTCTCTTCGGCGAGGTTCCAGTCATACCCCGCCAGGTGATGCTCCAGCTTGTCAGTGATGCCGGGCGGACCGAACAGATCGACGATTTTCGGTGTGGCGTGCAGATGACGAATCAGGGTATCGATGCCCATCCAGTGATCCATGTGCGCGTGGCTGATGAACACGGCATCAACCGCCGTCAGAACACGCTTCGCCAGGTGATGAATCTGGCCGCAATCGAACAGCAGGTTGCTTCCCAACTGTCGCACCCGAACCAGCAAGACCGGATCGTCGAGCAGCCCGGCGAAGAAGGTCGGTTCGAGATGGCGGAAGGGGAGTTGGATACTCATTCTATGTCCCGTTCATGATCTACCTGGTGAAAAAAAATAATCAGGTCGTCGGACAGCAGCCCCGCATCCCGCCTTCCTTTTATTCCGCCCGCAGATAAGGAGCCGGTTTCTGGCTTAACGCTTTCCAGGTACCGAGCAGTCCAAGCACCAGGGTCAACAGGACCCCTGCACCGATGGTCAACAGGACGATGGCCGGTTTCAGAGTGAACGATGTGTCCATCGGGCCAGCGAGGATGGCAAAGGCGGCCAGGCTGCCAACCAGGGCGCTGATCGCACCCGCCGTCAAACCGAGCAGGGCGAATTCGGCAGCGAAGGCCATCAGGATGTTGCCGCGGGTTGCTCCGCAGACCTTGAAGATAATGGCATCTCGAATGCGTCGATGTTGATCCGCTGATACGGCACCCGCCAGAACCAGAAATCCGGCCACCAGGGTAACGGCCGCCATGCTTTTGAAGGCAAGGCCGATCCGTTCCAGGGCACGGGAGACATTCGCCAGGACCTCCCGGGTGCTGATCGCCGAAATATTGGGAAAACGAGCGGTGATCGCCCGGAAAACATCCTGTTCTCCGGCACGGGAGACGTGGACTGCGGCGAGGTGGGTCTGCGGTGCCGCCTCCAGCACGCCAGGAGCGAAGAGAATGGCAAAGTTTAATTCCAGGGTTGACCAATCAACTTCTCTGAAACTGGCAACGTCCGCCCTGATCTCCCGCCCGAGAATGTTGACCGTGAGACTGTCGCCGGGGGTCAGGCCGAACCCCTTGCCGAGATCTGCTGTCAGCGACACAAGTGGTGCCCCCCGGTAGTCTTCCGGCCACCAGCGCCCGGCAGTGATTTCCGTTCCGCTGGGCGGCTGGGCGGCATAGCTCAGGTAGCGATCACCACGAACTGCCCAGCGAACCTCGGAATCGATACTGGCCTGCTCCACCGGGATGTCTTTGATCGCGGTGATTCGGCCACGCAGGGTCGGATAGCGTTCGACCTTTTCAACTGCGGTTATTCGACCCAACTCCTCTTCAAATTCGTCGACCTGGCCGGGCTGAATATCAAGGAAAAAGTATGCCGGTGCGCCCGTGGGGATTGTGTCGCTGACCAGGTCGTTGAGGTTCGACTGGACCTGGGTGATGATGACCAGGGCGGTCAAACCCAGGCCGAGCGAGAAGAGTGTGCTGGCTGCAGGTGACCCGCGGCGATGAATGTTACCCAGCCCCAAACGGAGGGACGGGTTGCCCGGCCGGGGCAGGCGTCGGGCTAAACGGACCACCCCCGCCGCGGCAAGGCGAAAAATGCCGAGGCAAAGTGCCGCGCCGCAGATGAACCACAGCGCCAGTTGCCGGTCGCTGCTGGTGATAATGGCGAGCAGGGCCAAACCGCTGGCGGAGACCAGAATGGCCGCCCATATCCGCCGTCCCGGGGAACGTTGCTCCGTGTCAGAATAACCACGAAACAGAACCGAAGGGGAAATTTGCAGGGCGCTGCCCAGCGGTTTGAGAGAGAAAACCAGGGCAATCAGCAGTCCGAACAGGGCGGCGGTCGCCAATGGGGCTGGGTAGATGCCGGGTAACAGCGGAATCGGCAGTCGTTCACCGAATATACTGGCAATCAGATAAGGCAGCGTTGCGCCGGCGACCAGCCCGAGGCTCGCTCCGGCTGCGCCGAGCAGCAGGACTTGCAGCAGGTAGGCACTGAAAATAGTGCGACTGGAGGCGCCAAGGCTTTTCATCGTGGCGATGTGGAACAGCTTGCCGGTGAGGTACCCGCGCACGGCCCCTGAAACGCCGAGTCCGCCGACCAGCAGGGCGCAGAGTCCAACCAGGGTCAGGTTGAGATTCATCCGATCAAGGAAAAATCGCACCCGGGGGGCCGCCTGTTGCCAGGTTCTCAGCCGCCAGCCGGCTGCGGGGAAGGTGGTTTCCAGCTCCTGTTTGAGTTGTTCGACATTATCCCGGTTGGGCAGTTTGATCCGATAGCCGTAGCGAATCAGGCTGCCGGGCTGGATCAGACCGGTGCTCTCCAGGGCGGTCTGGCTGATCATGACACGTGGCCCGAGGGTGAAGAGTCGCACGGTCCGGTCCGGTTCCGAAGTCAGAATGCCGCGGATCGTGAAATCAGTCGTGCCGATTTTGATCTGGTCACCGACCCGGCAGCCGATTCGGTCCAGGAAGGACGCCTCCACCAGGGCGCCGAAACCCTGAGTCTGATCGCCGAAAGCTGTGGCCAGCGCTTGAGGTGGGTAAATCCCAAGTTCGCCGTAAAGGGGATACGCCTCATCGACGGCCTTGACTTCAACCAGCAGGCGTTGTTGGTCCGCCAATGCACTGGCCATGGTGCGCAGTTCATGGGTTGTCGAGAGCTCCCCTGTGCGTGAGAGATAGTTGAGCTGGTCGGCCGAGAGCTGGCGATGGTTAAGCCTGACTTCCAGATCTCCGCCCAGCAGGGCACCCGCATCTGCCAGCAGGCCGTTCTGGGCCGCTGAAGTGAAGGAGCCGATGGCACTGATGGCGAAAACGCCGAGGAACAGGCAACCAAGGAAAACGCCGAAACCACGCAGACCTGAGCGCATTTCCCGTCGAACCAGGAGCAGCGACTGGGTCAGTTCGGAGTGTACTCTCATGCCGTCTCCTGAAATGTCTGCCGCAGGCTGCCATCACTCATTTTGATCTGTAACTGGCAACGGGCCGCCAGTCTTTCATCGTGAGTAACCAGAATCAGGGTCGTGCCATGTTGATGTTGCAGGTCGAAGAGCAGTTCCATGACTTTCTGACCGGTCTCCCGGTCGAGGTTGCCGGTTGGTTCATCGGCCAGGATCAGCGACGGGTTGGCGACAAAGGCCCGGGCCAGGGCGACCCGCTGCTGTTCCCCTCCGGAAAGCTCAGCGGGGAAATGATCCAGGCGGTGCTCCAGACCGGTCGCCTTGAGGGCGATTGCGGCCCGCTCCGCCGCATCGTTCGAGCCGGCAAATTCAAGCGGCAGCGCCACATTCTACAGGGCGGTCATGGTCGGTACCAGATGGAACGACTGGAACACGATGCCGATATGCCTGCGGCGAAAACGGGCCAACCCGTCTTCGTTGAGCTGATGCAGGTTTACACCCGCGACCTGAATAATTCCGTCGGTAGGGCGCTCCAGACCGGACAAGGCCATCAGCAGGGTAGTTTTCCCGGCTCCTGAAGGGCCGACGATACTGACCGTCTGACCGGCCTCGATCTGCAGGTCGATACCGCGCAGGATATTGACCGGTCCGGCGCCGCCGACTAGACTGAGATGAAGATCTTTAATTTCAACCATGGGACTGGACATGAAATCTCCGCTATTGCTCGGTTTGGCTGTTGTTTCCTTACTCTGTATTGCCGTGTCTTCCGGTTATACCGGCGACAGCGCAAAAGAGAGCGGCTTGCGCATTCTGGTGCTCGGTGACAGCCTTACGGCCGGGTACGGACTGGCGACCGAAGAAACATTTCCTGCCCAGTTGCAACAGGCTCTGCAGGCAGCCGGGTATCCGGTCACGGTGATCAATGCAGGGGTCTCAGGAGATACCTCTGCCGGGGGGCTGTCGCGTCTGGAGTGGGCGCTGGCAGACCGTCCCGATATTGTGATTCTCGAACTCGGGGCCAACGACGCACTGCGGGGCCTCGCCCCCGAGCAGACTGGTAACAATCTGGAGCAGATAATCATCCGCTTGCAGCAGGCCGGGGTCGATATCCTGCTTGCCGGCATGCTGGCACCACGTAACCTGGGCTCCGAGTATTATAGCAAATTTGACAATCTCTATCCCGCGCTTGCGGCCAGGTACGCCATAGCCCTCTATCCTTTTTTTCTGCAGGGGGTTGCCGGCGAGCCGCAGCTGAATCTTGCCGACGGTCTTCATCCCAATGCCCGCGGAGTTGCGGTCATCGTTCAGAATATTCTGCCCTACCTGCAGCCATTGATTGAGTCGTCGGGCTGAGCCCGTTCTGCTTTGAGTTGTCGTCAGTCTTGCGGGTTCTCCACATGTCTCTTGTTCTGTTCTCTAAATAGCTGTTCTATAAGAGAAAAAATCGCTTTTCTGCTTGCGATCGCAAGGATCAGGAGTATTCTTTCAATAGAAATCAGGACTGTTTTTTCTGACTGTCACTAGCGGCCTGACGGGCTGAATGCGGGCGGCACGCCAGGCGTGGAGTTTCCCGCACAATGCAAGGAGAGCAGCCATGAAACTGGCCAGATGGGACCCCTTTAGGGACGTGGAAGACATGTTTGACCGCTATACCCGATCGATGAACCTGCCGATGCGTATGCGACATGGCCATGATCTGATGTTGTCGGACACGGGCGACTGGTCACCGCAGGTCGATATCAGTGAAACCGACAAGTGCTATCAGATAACAGCTGAAATTCCGGGAATAAAGCGGGAAGATGTCAAGATCAGTATCGAAGACGGTGTACTGACCGTCCATGGCGAGCGGAAAGAAGAGAAGGAAGAGAAAGACCGCAAGTTCCACCGCGTTGAGCGTTTCTACGGGTCTTTCAGTCGCAACTTCGCTTTGCCTCAGGATATCGATGAAGAGCATGTCGACGCGACCTTCGCGGATGGCCTGCTGACCCTGAAGATTCCTAAAAAAGAGGCTGCAAAGACGAAAACGATTGAGGTGCAGGTTCACTAAGAGCAGTTTCTGGTGGATTTTGAGCTGAAGAAAAAGGCGGGTTTTGGACCCGCCTTTTTCTTGTTGAGGAGCCGCTGTGCCGACTGAGATACTCTGCCGAATACGTATTTCAAGCCCCGCTTCCCGAGTCCACAAGAGAGCTCGTTTTTTAATGGTAAACTTTACCCAGGGGCGCAGCATCTCTTCAATCTTCACCGGGGGCAAAGACTATGAGTACCGAAAGCCAATCCTATAGTCTGCCGATCCTGCCGATGGCGAATGCCGTTGTCTTTCCGCTGCTGGCCATGCCGGTTTCGGTCCAGAAACCGGCATCGGTCAAGGCTGTTGAACTGGCCCTGGCCAGCGAAAACAAGATGATCGCAGTTTTTGCCATGAAAAAACCGGAGACCGGCAATCCGGGGCCGGCAGATATTTACGCTATGGGGACGGTGGCAACCATCCAGCTGATTGCGCGGCTCGGTTCCGCAGTGCAGATCATTATTCACGGTGTCGAGCGGATTACGGTGATCGACTTCATCCAGACCCGACCGTTCCTCAAGGCGCAGGTTCAGCCCCAGCCGTTGCTAAGAGCGGCAAACCTGGAAGAGGAAGCGCTGCAACGAGAAGTGTTGGAGCTGACCGGCCGGTATTTTGCCCTGGCTCACCCGGACAAACAACTTAATTTTCCTCCGCTGCTGGGCGCAGGCGAAGACATTATGCAGCTGGTTTACCCGGTGAGCAAACTGCTGCAACTCGACCTGGAGAAGGAACAGGAGTTGCTTGAAGTCGCCAGCGTCAAAGATGCCATGACTTTGCTGAACAGTTACCTTAATCATGAAATCCAGATTCTGGAAATCCGTAAGAAAATCTCCGATCAGGCCCATGAAAAGTTGAGCGCGGAACAAAAAAAATACATCCTGCGTGAGCAGATCAAGGCGATGCAGCAGGAACTGGGTGAGGGCGCACCGGAAACCGGCGCCAAAGAGCTGCGCAGCAAGCTGGAGCAGTGTCAGTTGCCCGACGCTATCCGCGAGGAGGCCGAAAAGGAGCTGGCCCGTTTGGAACAGATTCCAGCCGCTTCTCCCGAGTACCAGGTTGCTTCAGCACATCTGGAACTGCTTGTGAGTTTGCCCTGGCAGCAAGCGACCACCGACAACCTTGATCTCAGCAACGCCCGCGAGGTTCTTGACCATGACCACTACGGGTTGCAGGAGATCAAGGAGCGGATTATCGAACAGCTTGCAGTGATGAAACTCAACCCCGAGGCCAAGGCGCCGATTCTCTGCTTTGTCGGTCCTCCTGGAGTCGGCAAAACGTCACTGGGTCATTCGATCGCCAGGGCTCTCGGGCGTAAATTCGACCGGTTCAGTCTGGGTGGGATGCATGATGAAGCTGAGTTGCGCGGGCATCGACGTACCTATGTCGGCGCCATGCCGGGACGAATTATTCAATCGATTCGACGGGCCGGGGTCAACAACCCGCTGTTGATGCTGGATGAAATCGACAAGGTGGGGCATGATTTTCGAGGCGATCCTGCCGCGGCATTGATGGAGGTCCTCGATCCTGAGCAGAACAGTTCATTTCATGACAATTATCTGGATATGCCATTTGATCTTTCCCGGGTCTTTTTCATTACTACGGCCAACGCCCTAGACACAGTGCCCAAGCCGTTGCTGGACCGGATGGAGGTGCTCTATCTGAGTGGCTACAGCGATGAGGAGAAGATGGAGATTGCCCACCGTTATCTTTTCCCTCGGCAGAGATCTGAAGCGGGCCTGCAGCCGGACCAGTTTGCGGTGGCGGAAGATGCCCTGGTTGCGATTATCCGGCGCTACACGCGTGAGGCCGGGGTCCGTGAACTGGAGCGGATGCTGGGGCGTCTGGCCCGCAAGGTGGCGGTTCGGTTTGCCGGGGGGGAGAGCGACCCGGTCAGCGTTGCCGTTGAAAACCTGGGGGATATGCTCGGCCCCGAACGGTTTTTTGTCGAACAGCTGCGCAAGGAACTGTCGCCCGGTGTAGCAACCGGCCTGGCCTGGACCGAATCGGGTGGTGATGTTCTCTACATCGAAGCGATCGACCTGCCAGAGGGGGACAAGTTCACCATGACCGGCCATCTCGGTGAGGTGATGAAGGAGTCGGCGATGGCTGCCAATAGTTACGTTGTCTCTCACCTGCAGGATCTCGGCATGGCCAAAAGTTTCGAGGCGGTTCATTTACACGTACCCTCCGGAGCCATTCCCAAAGATGGGCCCTCCGCTGGAGTGACCATGGCGACAGCCCTGGCATCACTCTACCTGGGGTACCCGGTACGTGGTGATACGGCGATGACCGGTGAAATCACCCTGAGCGGTCTGGTCCTGCCTGTTGGCGGCATCAAGGAGAAGATTCTTGCTGCCCGGCGGGCAGGAATCAAACGGGTCATTCTGCCCCACGAGAACGGCAAAGATCTTGTCTCTCTCCCGGAAGAGGTCAGGGCCGAAATGGAGTTGATATTTGTCGAACGGATCGAGGACGTCTTGTCTGCCGCTATTCCGTCTTTGCAGGCTGAGCAGGTGGATCGACAGTCGTCCTCTGACGAATGAAAATGGATGGAGGGTTGTGTGACGCTGACGATGAAAGCCATGCATTTGACCAGAATCGTTGATCTGCAGAAGGAGGCGGAACCGCTGTCGTATGTGGAATGTGCCGTTCCTGATCCGGGGCCTGATGAGGTGCGGATCCGTGTAACCACCTGCGGCGTCTGTCACACGGAGCTGGATGAAATCGAAGGTCGCACTCCGCCACCCTGCCTGCCGGTCATTCCCGGGCACCAGGCCGTCGGCCGGATTGATATAGTTGGTGCCGGGGTCGACGACCGGCATGCAGGTGAGCGGGTCGGGGTCGCCTGGATCTCTTCGGCATGCGGTCAGTGTCATTGGTGCCGAAGTGACCGTGAGAACCTCTGTCCCGAGTTTCGCGCCACGGGCCGCGATGTCGATGGGGGCTATGCCGAGTATCTGGTCGTTCCGGCGGCATTTGCCCATCCCATTCCTGAAGCGTTCAGTGACGCTGAGGCTGCTCCGCTGCTCTGTGCCGGGGCGATCGGCTACCGTTCGCTGCGACTGGCAGAGCTGCAGCCGGGAGCGCCGCTCGGGCTCACAGGTTTCGGTGCTTCGGCACATCTGGTGCTCAAACTGGTCCGCCATCGTCATCCCCTGCTGCCGGTATTTGTATTTGCCCGCAGTGAGAAGGAGCGCAGGTTCGCCAGGGAACTTGGGGCTGACTGGGCCGGGGATACGGATCAGCATGCCCCGGAGCTGATGCAGGCGATAATCGACACAACTCCGGTTTGGAAACCCGTGGTCAACGCACTGGGCCAGCTCGAACCGGGAGGACGATTGATCATTAACGCCATCCGCAAGGAGAACCATGACCGCGCTCTGCTGAATGAGATCGACTACCCACGCGATCTCTGGCTGGAGAAAACCGTCCAGAGCGTTGCCAATGTTACCCGGGCCGATGTACGCGAATTCCTCCAGCTGGCTGCTGAAATCCCGCTGCATCCAACCATTGAAGAATTTCCGCTGACCGATGCCAATCGGGCGCTACTGGAACTTAAGCAGCGAAAGATTCGCGGTGCCAAAGTGCTCAGAATCAGTCTGGATGCGTGAACTGCGTCTTTCATCAGGCACCTGTTCCAGGGAGCCGTCTCCTCGCCCTTCAAACAGGCATTTTATTGTTGTCACTCCCGAAACAGGTTATGATAGCGATACCTGATCGATATTTTCTCCGGGAGGTCACCGATGAGTCTGGAAATCCGTTTAGCCAAAGTCTTTGCCACCATGGAAGAGGGAACCCTGCTGAAGTGGCGGATCGCTGCCGGGGATAGGGTTCAGTCAGGCGATGTCCTTGCCGAGGTTGCCGTCGACATGGATTCCATCGATATCGAGGCGCCGGCAGATGGGCAGGTCATGTCGCTGGCCGTGGAGGAAGGGGAAACTGTGGCGGTGGGGACTTTGCTGGCTCACATGGCCTGCTCAGCAGAAAGCGAGGGGGCAACTGACTCAGCGGTTCAGGCCTCCCCGGCCGCTCGCAAATTGGCGCGGGATCTGGTGATCGATCTACAGTCAGTCCACGGCAGCGGTCCAGGAGGACGGATCGTCCTGGCCGACGTGGAACGGGCTCGACCCCGCAAGCAGGAGCCCGTCGGAGAGGAGGTCGTGGGAAATGGGTCGCAACCTGAAGAAAAGCAGGACGAACTGTTTTCTGCAGATAGCGGCAAGTCGGTCAAGATCCGTCGACTGCTCGCTCGCAAGATGGAGGAGTCCTGGAAGACCATTCCTCACTTCTATGTCACCATGACCGTCGATATGACCGACGTTATCCGTTTCCGCAAGGACCTCAATTCCACCATCAACGATTTCATCCTTGCGGCAACCAGTCATGCTCTCCAGGAACAGCCCTGGATCAACAGTCATTGGAACGGCGAACGGGGGATCGAGCAGGAACATGTTGACCTGGCGATGGCGGTGGAAAGCGAGCGGGGACTGTTTTATCCGGTGATCCGCAATTGCGAAAGACTGACCCTTCGCCAGATCAGCCAGCAGGCCGCCGCGATGGCCGATAAGGCCCACCAGGGTACATTGAGCAATGAAGAGACGGAGGGGGGCAGTTTCACGATCACCAACATGGTGATGCTCGGGGTGGAATCGTTCGGCGCACTGATTACCCCGCCACAGGCTGCAGTGTTGGCGGTGGGAACGGTCAAGGGGGAGATCGTCGTCGACGATCAGGGCGAACCGGCGGTGGCACCGATCATGCGGCTGACCCTTTCGGCGGATCACCGGATCCTTGATGGTGCCGACGCAGCTGGATTTCTCGGCACGGTGAAAAGCTATCTGGAAGCGCCGATTGTGCTGGTGGCAGAGTAGCTGTCTGTGGAGTTCCGAATCCCCACCGGGCAAACGTTTGATTGTCCAAGGCCGTGCCGTTGAACAGCCACAAGGACAGCGGTTAGCAATTTCCTTGAAGATGGCACATTATTGCGGACGTTGATACTCGAGAGGACCTTCCCTTTATACAGGTGATTTATGGGCAATACGCTTTCTACCGATGAACTTTTCATTCGCATCATGACCATTGATGATCTGGCGGCAGTATTCCACCTTGGCGAACAGCTTTTTACCTCGGAATATTCATCGAGCATGTACCGGACCTGGGACGAATACGAAATCACCACCCTGTTCAACTCAGACAGTGAACTCTGTATCGTGGCAGAACTGGCCGGAGAGGTGGTCGGTTTCGCCCTCGGCACGACGGTCGAAAAGTCGAACTCGGCCTGGAAATACGGCTATCTGGTCTGGATCGGAACCCGACCCGGCCTGCAGAAATGCGGGGCGGGGAAGAAGCTGTTTGATGAGATCAGGGACCGGATGGTCGAACAGGGGGTGAGGATGATCATTATCGATACTGACGCCGACAACGAGGCGGGGATCAGCTTCTTTAAGAAACAGGGTTTCGATAACATCCAGCAACATGTTTACATGACCCTCAATCTTTCCAAAACCCGTAAAAAACGGAAAAAGGCCTGATGATGAGCAACCGGCTGGAGCAGGTCTGGAATGCCATCGATCCGCAACGTCTGCGCCAGACGCTGATGGACATGATCGACATCTACTCCCCCTCGGGTAAGGAAGAGGACATCCAGCTCTACCTGGAAGAGTGCCTGGCCTTTGCCGGAATCCCGGTTCATCGACAGGAGATTGAAGAGGGACGTTACAACCTGGTCTCCACCATGGGAGAGGGGGAGCCAGTACTCTATCTGGTCGGGCATGTCGATACGGTCGCAGCCTGGGATATCGATGAGTATGGCGCCGTTGAGGAATGGGGGGTCGTTCGTGGCCTGGGCAGTGCCGATATGAAGGGTGGCTGCGCGGCAATGGTCGAAGCCTGGCTGGCCCTGGCAACCTTGCCTGACGACCAGCGTCCTTCGCTCGGCTTGCTGCTGGTGGTCGGCGAAGAGGAGAACGGTGACGGCAGCGCGCGGTTTTTAACCGAACAATGTCCCGAGCGGGTTATCATCGGCGAGCCGACCTCGATGCTGCCGGCTTTCAACCATTACGGCTATATGGAAGTTTCACTGATTACCCAGGGACGCCGGATCCACTCATCATTGCCGGAGTTGGGGCACAATGCTATCGAATCGATGTTGCGGGTCCTGCTGGAATTAGAGAGTTCATCTCTGTTCGAACCGACCCCGTCTAAACTGGTCTATTCAATCCGCGAGATGAGTTCGTCGCGTGCCGGTTTCGTTGTGCCGGATCGCTGCGAGGCGATGATCGATCTGCACCTATCCCCCGACACCGACCCGGCAGCAGTACGTCGTAAGCTGGAAACAGTGCTTGTGAAGGCCCGGCGGAAGATAAAGGATCTGGATCTGGAATTCGATTTTGCGTTTGAGTCCGGGGGGTATCAGCTGGTCCCAGACGAACAGCTGATTGCGGTTCTCGAAGACGTCTGCCCGAGGCTCAACCTGCCGCTGGAATTTGTCCCTTTTCGCTCACACTCCGACGGAAACCTGTTCTTCCAGGCTGGCAGCAAGCCGCTCATTCTTGGCCCGGGGTCCCTGGAAACAGCACACACCGCCGAAGAGCAGACCAGTCTCGCAGAAGTTGAAGCAGCGGCCCGGGTTTATGCAGCGCTGGCCCTCGGTTGATAACTTAGCTCAAGCCCCCTCTCACATTCGGATCATGTATGCAGAACCTGGAATTGATAAAACCGTGGGAACAGTTGTCGGAGTTGATCGGGACAGATGATCCTGAGCAGGTTATCTCGTTTCTGAACCGTATCAATCCTGCCGATACCGCTCTTGCCGTCTCCCGTCTGTCCGCTGCGCAACAGAGTCGCCTGTTGACCCTGCTTGAGCCTGAAGACGCGGCCGAGGTGATCGAGGATATTTCCGACACCCAGGCGGCAGATCTGATCGAAGATCTGTCGCCGGAGCATGCGGCAGCGATCCTGGAAGAGTTGGACAGCGATCATGTCGCTGACCTGCTGGGTGAATTGGATGAAGACGACGCCAACGCGATTATTGATCAGATGGCACCCGAAGAGGCGGAAGAGGCGCGCCAGTTTCTGACTTACGCGCCCGACACTGCGGGTGGCCTGATGCTTTCGGAGTATCTTGATTTTGACGGCGAACAGAGGGTCCAGGATGTCCTCGATGATCTTCAGGCAAACCGTGAGGACTATGCTTATTATGATGTCCAGTATGTATATGTCACGGACCGGGACAATCGACTGCAGGGAGTATTGAGGATGCGTGATCTGCTCTTCCCGAGCCGCACCGCAAAGCTCAACAGCCTGATGATCAGCAACCCTTACAAGGTCAGCGTTGATGCCTCCCTCGATGATTTGCGCAATTTCTTTGAAGAGCACAACCTGTTTGGGGTGCCGGTGGTTGATGGCGAGTCACGATTGCTCGGCATTGTTCTCCCCGAGGCAGTCGAAGAGGCCCATCAGAAACAGAGTACCCAGCATTATCTTGGCCTTTCGGGGATCGTCGGTGGAGAGGAATTCCGTTCCATGCCGCTTTTGGCCCGCTCCGGGCGGAGACTCTCCTGGCTGTCGTTGAACATTGTCCTGAACATTATTGCCGCCAGTGTTATCGCTCTTTATCAGGATACCCTTTCCGCAGTAATCGCCCTGGCAGTATTTTTGCCGATGGTCAGCGACATGAGTGGCTGCTCCGGCAATCAGGCCGTTGCGGTCAGCATGCGAGAACTTTCCCTGGGGCTGGTGCGCCCGACCGAACTTTTGCGGGTGCTGGGCAAGGAAGCCAGCCTCGGTGTTCTCAACGGGCTGGCTCTTGGCGTGCTGCTCGGAGGGGTTGCCTACCTCTGGAAGGGCAGTCCCTTTCTGGGACTGGTTGTCGGAGGTGCCTTGGCGGTCAACACCGTCGTCGCTGTGTCGCTGGGAGGTGCGATACCGCTTTTGCTGAAACGGGCAAAACTCGACCCGGCACTGGTTTCCAGCCCTCTGTTAACCACCGTGACCGATATGTGCGGCTTCTTTTTTGTGCTCAGTTTTGCCACGCTTCTGCTGCAAAAGCTCTAGCGATTACGGGCGGGTGATGTTTTTCGGTATTTTGCTTTTTGGTTAATGGCACCCGAACGCTACCTGTCTTGTTCTGCAGGCCCCTTTCTGCCGCTAGATAAGGCGTTCAAAAGCTTTGTAATCTTAAATAAAAACGCCTTTCCTACGCTGATTTTTCAACGGCAAATTTCACTGTTGACATCCTGAAAAAACAGGAGTAAATAGCACACTTATTGGGATCTGTTCGACCCGGGAATGCGCAAGACGAAGCATGAAAAGTAACCCCTTTTTATCGCCATAGCCCCAGGCCCCCGGCAGCGTAAGACGGTCCCCTGCCAATGAGTTATTTCATTCGGCTAATGTAAGGGGTTATGGCTATGCGTGTTCCACCTGCCTCATCGAGAAATTTCACCGCCGGTATTTCCTGCCGGTCTCAAGTCTCCTTGTCCAGTTACGGATGCTCTTTAGCCTTGACGACGACCTCTTCGGTTGGTTTGTCGCAGGCGGACCCATGAACTCTGTGGCCGAGATTCTCAGTATCGCCCCACTGAACTGGCTGGGCCTGCTTTGTGCTGTTGTCGGCGGCGGCATTATCGGCATCGAACGCCAGATCTGCGGTAAGCCGGTCGGCATCCGGACGAGCGCTCTGATCTGCGTCGGCGCCTATGTTTTTGTTACAGTTGCCAACACTGTCTCAAGCAGTTCTACCGACAATTCCCGGATTATCGGCCAGGTGGTCACCGGAGTCGGCTTCCTTGGGGCCGGAGTCATGATGGCCCGGGATGGCATTGTCATCGGGGTGACCTCTGCGGCGACGATCTGGGTGCAGTCCGCCATCGGCATATTGATTGCCAGCGGTTACTATCTTTCCGGCATCAAGCTGTCCTTATTCACTGTCGCTATTCTGGTCGGAGTCAACATGTTGGAACGAACCTTCAAGCTTTTCCAGCGCGGGGTTCATCAACAGTTTGCCCAGGTTCGAAATCGCCGCAGGAAAATAGATTTTGATCCATATTCATCACCACAGGCGGACGGGGATGTTGCGGAAGAACCCTGCGCGAGGGACACCGAGAATGAGGTGCGGCCGTGAAAGTCCATTTTCCGTTCACTATTTCGCCGCAACCGGACGACAGTACCTGTGGCCCGACCTGCCTGCATTCCGTTTATCGCTACTACGGCGACAATATCTCGCTTGCGCAGGTGATTGATGAAGTCACCATGCTGGAGAAAGGCGGCACGCTGGCTGTCCTGCTGGCCTGTCACGCTTTGCAGCGCGGCTACGAGGCGATTATCTATACCTATAAATTACAGCTGTTCGATCCGAGCTGGCTGGTTCCCAATGGCCCCGACCTGAGCGAACGTTTGCTGGCTCAGATGGCCTGCAAGGATGATGAAAAACTGCAGGTGGCGTCAAAAGCCTATCTGCAGTTCCTCGAGCTCGGCGGCGAATTGCGCCTGGAGGATCTGACCGCCAGCCTGTTACGTCGCTACGTAAAACGCTCAATCCCGGTGATTACCGGGCTCAGCTCCACCTACCTGTATCGAACTCCGCGTGAATACGGCCCGAACTGTGATTACGATGACGTTCGCGGAGAGCCGACCGGGCATTTTGTCGTGCTCTGCGGTTATAGCAAGGAGTCGCGCACGGTTCAGGTGGCCGACCCGCTACTCCCCAATCCGGTTGCCCAGACTCAGCTGTATGACGTTGGCATCGAACGGGTAATGTGCGCCGTTCTGCTCGGGGTCTTAACCTATGATGCCAATCTCCTCATCATCCGGCCCCGGGGAAAGAAGCCTTCATATGTCTAAGGTGATCCTGATTGTTGTGGACGATCCGCAGTCCTGGCCCCTGGAGATAGAGGGTGTGCAACTGGTTGCCGCCCGGGACTATATTACCGATCCGCATTATCTGACGTTACGCAGGGTGAAAATTTTCAACCTCTGTCGCAGCTACCGCTATCAGAATCTCGGATATTATGTTTCGCTGCTGGCCGCGGCCAGGGGGCACCGGGTGTTGCCCGGCATCGGTGCCCTGCAGGATCTCAAGTCTCCGAGCATCATTCGATTTGTTTCCGAAGAGCTCGATGCCCTGATCCAGAAGAGCTTCAGGCCGCTCCGCTCGGAATCGTTTACCCTGAGCATCTATCTCGGGCACAACCTGGCCATGTGCCACGCACAACTCAGTCTGCGCCTGTTCAAGATGTTTCAGATGCCTTTTCTGCGTGCAGTTTTTGTTTTCAATCAGAAGAACGAAAAATGGCAGCTGCAGAATGTTCAACCGATCGCCGCCAGTGAAATTCCCGATGAGCATCGGACATTTGCGGTTGCCATGGTACAGGAATATTTTGCCGGGGTTCGCGCGCGGACGCGAACAAAAAACACCGGCCGTTTCGATCTTGCGATCCTGGTCAATCCGGAAGAGGCCGACTCACCATCCAACTCCCGTGCGCTGAAAAAATTCCTCTGCGCAGCCGAATCAGTCGGTTTTTTTCCGGAACTGATCGGCCGTGAGGATTTTGGCCGCCTTCCTCAGTTCGATGCCCTGTTTCTCCGTGAAACCACAAGGGTCAATCATCACACCTATAAATTCGCCCGTCGTGCAGCGGCAGAAGGGCTGGTTGTCGTCGACGATCCGGACTCCATTCTCAAATGTACCAACAAGGTGTTCCTTGCCGAGCTGCTGCAGCGCCACAAAATCACCGTTCCCAAAAGCCTGATCGCACACCGGGGCAACCAGGAGCAGGTCCTCGAATCGATCGGTCTGCCATGTATCCTCAAACAGCCAGACAGTTCTTTCTCTCAGGGCGTACTCAAGGTGGATAGCGGTCGGCAATTCAACGAGGAGCTGGGCAAACTGCTACAGAAATCAGACCTGGTAATCGCCCAGGAATTTATGCCGACTGACTTCGACTGGAGGATCGGAATATTCGACCGCAAGCTGCTCTATGCCTGCAAGTATTACATGGCCAGCAAGCATTGGCAGATTCTCAAGCGAACGGCGAACGGCAAACAGGTCGAAGGCATAGCAGAAACGTTTCCGGTTGAAGAGGTCCCGCTCGCGGTCTGCCAGACCGCGCTGAAGGCGGCCAATCTGATCGGCAACGGTTTTTACGGTGTTGATCTGAAACAGATCGGCAAGAAAATCTATGTCATCGAGATCAATGACAACCCCAGTATTGATGCCGGGGTAGAGGACCGGATTTTAAAAGACAATCTTTATCTTGAAATCATGCAGGTCATTATGGAGCGGGTCGAGTTGAAAAAGGGGAGGAAACAGTGAAGGCCGTGGAGGAGCTGCACCTGTTCGAAGGATACGGCGTCGAACTGGAGTACATGATTGTCGATCGCAACACTCTTTCGGTATTACCGCTGGCCGACAAGGTTCTTCAGGCGCAGTCAGGAGTCCTGGTCAACGAGGTTGAGGTCGGTCCGCTCTGTTTTTCCAACGAACTGGTCTTGCATGTTATCGAACTCAAGACCAACGGACCGGCAACGCTGCTCGGCAGACAGGCAGATTTTTTTCAAAAGGGGGTTGAAAAAATCAACCAGCATCTCTCCGTCCATGATGCAACCTTGATGCCCGGTGGCATGCACCCCTGGATGGATCCGCTTCATGAGACCAGACTCTGGCCGCACGGCGACAGCTCGATTTACGCCGCTTACGACCGGATTTTCGGCTGCCAGGGACACGGCTGGAGCAACGTGCAGAGCACGCATCTCAACCTTCCTTTTCAGGGAGATAGGGAGTTCGGTCGTCTGCATGCCGCCATTCGCCTGATTTTGCCCCTGCTGCCAGCGCTGGAAGCAAGTTCACCGATGGTGGAAGGTCATTACAATGGCGTATTAAACAATCGCTTGCGCGCCTATCAGCAAAACCAGCGAAAAATCCCGATCATCACCGGGGCGATGGTTCCCGAAGCGGTGTTTACCAGGCAGACTTACCAGCAGGAAATTCTGCAGCCGATTTATCAGGCGATCGCACCATATGACCCTGGTGTCCTCCTGCAGCATGAATGGCTCAATTCACGTGGTGCCATTGCCCGGTTTGAGCGGAACGCTATTGAAATCCGTATTCTCGATGTTCAGGAATGCCCGCACGCGGACCTGGCCATAATCGAGCTGATTTGTGCTGTGCTGAAGGCCCTGGTGGACGAGCGCTGGAGTTCGTTGGAAGAACAGCAGAATTGGTCAGAATCGATCCTGGCAAAATGGCTGAATGCGACGATCAGCGACGGCGAAAGAGTCCGGATTACGAATACCGAGTATCTGTCTCTGTTCGGGTTCTCAGGAAAGCGGGCGACCGCAGGGGAGCTTTGGTATCATCTTGCCTGCGCTCTACGTCATAACATGATCGCTAAACCTGGTTTGCCTCTCGAGGTTATCCTGAATAAGGGTCCTCTGGCGCGCCGCATCATCAAGGCTGCGGGGCGCACCTCTTCACGCACAAAACTGGACGGAATCTACTCGTGCCTGTGTGATTGCCTTGCCCGCGGGGAGATGTTTCATGGATGAGTGCAGACAACTTTTGATCAGTTGTGAACATGGGGGCAATCGGGTTCCGCCGGAGTATCAATCGTTGTTTCTGGGGCAGAATGGGTTGCTCGAGTCGCATCGTGGTTATGATCCGGGGGCTCTTCAGCTCGCCAAAATGCTGGCAAGGGAGATGAGAGTCCATCTGGCAAAGGCCGAGACAACCCGTCTGCTGATCGACCTGAATCGTTCACCGCAAAGCAAAACCCTCTTTTCAGAGATCGTTGCGGAACTGGATAACAAAGAAAAACAGCTGATCATTGAACGGTACTATCTGCCTTACCGGGCGTTTGTTGCAAAGCAAATCAGGGACTACATTGCATGCGGTGCACAGGTCGTCCACCTTTCAGTCCATAGCTTCACTCCAA
>PKUD01000023.1 GCA_002869695.1 Desulfuromonas sp.
CCTGTCAGTACGGGTTGGGCGTTTCTGTTAGTTTAATCACGCTATGACGAAAAGCAGTTAACAGCCGCAACCACAGTTATGGCATACGACCTTGTCACTGCCGTCAGGCTCGATCGTTTCCGGTGCAAAGACCAGTCGGTTTATGCCGCGGCGCAAGTCTTCAACCAGGTTCGCGTTCGGACTGCTGCCGATCACATGCCCGAGACAAACGTTGCCTAGTCCGGCAGTCGGATAACGCAGCCGGACCGAATTGAGCATATCGGCGTAACCGTTGACGCTGATCGTCAGATCCTCCTGTAAAACCCGCAAAGACACCCCGAACGGTTCCAGTTCCTGTGCAATCTCCTTCAGGGCGGTATCCAGTTCAGCCTGAGGAAGGGTATAATTCCAGTCGCTCCGCGGCCATTCGCAGTGATAAAAAGCGACGGTCAATTCCTTGCCACTCATCATTAAACCTCTTCCAGCCATGCCGTATCGCCGCTTCCGTGACGTAAAATTTCTGCCTGATCGTTCAGCAGACTGATGACCGTGGAGCCTTCTGCCATCAGGATTCCACCATCGATGACCACATCAACAACCCTGCCCATCTCCTGGTAAATTTCCTGTGGATCCTGCGGGGTTTCCTCTCCCGACAAGTTGGCACTGGTAGTTACCAACGGGTGCCCAAGTTGACGTACGATCTCATGAACGATGGGATTATCCGGAATCCGAATGCCGACGGTTTTCTGCTTGGTGATCAGTGCTTCGGGAACAATCCGGGTTGCATCAAGGACAAAGGTATATTTCCCGGGCAGATGCCGCTTCATGATTTTGAATGCGAAGTTACTGACCTGAGCGTAGTTCGACACCTCAGCAAGATCGTTACAGATGAAGGAAAAAGGTTTGCGCGCGTCACGCTGCTTGATCTGATAAATCTTTTTAACCCCTTTGCGATTATAGATATCACAACCGAGGCCATAGGTCGTATCGGTAGGATAGACGATGACACCGCCACGTTTGAGACAATCGACGACCTGGTTAATCAGCCGCGCCTGCGGGTTTTCCGGGTTGATTTTGATGAGCATCTTAATCTCCTTCCCGTTACAGCAGCATTTTCATGCCCGGGATCTGGCGCAACTCGGCATATATCCCTTTCAACTGCGCAAAGTTATGCAGGGTTACCACGACCGAAACCGACTGGTAGTTCCCTTTACCGCTCGGGCGCGACTTTACCGCATCATTCGACACTGCAGCCAGTTTCCCAATTGCAGCAATCACCGCAGCGTGAAATTCGTCCCCGGCCAGCCCTACTGCCTTGAACTGATAATGGCAGGGAAAATCAAACAGCTCTTCTGGATTTTTGACGTCGCTCATGATCGATCCTGAGCCGTGCCGGTGTGACCGAACCCGCCGCTCCCCCGCTCGGTTTCCGGCAGGTTTTGCACTTCTTCAAATATTGCCTGACAGACCGGAGCGACAATCAACTGGGCGATTCTATCTCCCCGGGCAATCTGAAATGTTTCCTGGCCCAGATTAATCATAACAACCTGGATCTCACCGCGATAATCCGCATCTATGGTTCCCGGGGTATTAAGCAGCGTTACGCCATGCTTGACAGCCAGGCCGGAACGGGGCCGCACCTGCACTTCAAACCCGGGGGGAATCGCCAAGGCGATCCCGGTCGGAACCAAGCATCGTTCTCCTGGACGCAGTTCAATCGTATCCGGCGGTAACGCATGAATATCCATGCCCGCCGCAAGTTCGGTCATGTAACGGGGGATTAATGCTTCTGGGTGTAGACGTTTGATCTGGACGATCGGTTGTTCAATCATCGCGGTATCCCCTCAGGACAGGCACAAGGCAGCCGAGTCGAAAGCAGCGGGATCGACGCGGCCGATCATTTGAAGATTACAAGTTCCGCTGACAAACAAACGATTGGCCATCTCCTGAATCATTTCCGGGGTCACCCGGTGAATTTCGTTGACGATTTCATCGATAGCATATTGGCGTCCCAAAAAGATCTCCCCTTTGGCCAACCGTGACATGCGGTTGTCGGAACTTTCCAGCGAAAGAAGCAGTCCCCCTTTCAATTGGCCCTTGGCCCTTTCCAGTTCAGTATCGTCTAACCGAACCTGCTTCAAGTTGCTTAGCTGCTCCTGGGTGACATTGAGTAACTGCGGGACATCCTCCGGGGCCGTTCCTCCATAGATGACTAAAGATCCGGTGTCAGAGTGACTGTTGAGATAACTGTAAATGGAATAGGCCAGACCGCGTTCTTCTCGCACCATCTGGAACAGCCGCGAACTCATACTGGCTCCAAGAATGGTATTTATCAGGTTCATGGTAAAACGTTGCGGGTGGTTCTGGGGAACCCCGGGGTATGCCAGACAGAGGTGGACCTGCTCAAGGTTTTTTTCCACGATCTGAACAGCGGCGTTATGTTGCGGTGCAGAAGATATCGGAGCCGAATTACCCGCGCTGATCGAGGAAAATGCCTTCTCGACCCTTCTCAACAGGTCCTGGTGATCGACATCACCCGCCGCACAAACCATCAACCGGCAACCACGATATTGCTCATCAAGCAGTTGTAACAGGTCATTTCGGCCGATCCGGTTGACCGTCGGAACCCGGCCAATAACAGAATGACCGAGCGGATGATCTTTCCAGATCGATTCGCAGAGCATATCGTGAATCAGGTCATCCGGAGAGTCCTCAATCATGTGGAGTTCCTGCAGGATGACCTTACGTTCTTTTTCTATTTCATCAGGATCAAAAACAGAATGGAGCAAAAGATCTGAAAGAATATCAATCGCTTTGGGGAGTTTATCACCAAGAACCTTGGCAAAAAAACAGCAGAATTCACGATCGGTGAAGGCATTAAGCACTCCACCGATGGAATCTATTTCTTTGGCAATATCACGTGCGGAACGGGTTTCGGTGCCCTTGAACAACATATGCTCGAGAAAATGGGAGATGCCGCCCAAGGCAATATCTTCATGCCTTGAGCCGGCTTCTACCCAAAAACCGACACTTACCGAGTGAAGTTCCGGCATCCGTTCGGTCACAACCCGGATACCGTTCGCCAGTGTGGTCTTCTCAAACATACGTATCTACCCGGATTATTCGACCTCGGGCAGTGACTGTCCGAGTGCTTCCTTACGGGACAGCTTTATCTTGCCCTGACGGTCTACACCGATGCATTTAACCAGAACCGTGTCCCCTTCGTTGAGGACATCAGTGACATTGCGGACCCGCTCCTTGTCCAACTCGGAGACATGGACCAGACCGTCGGTACCGGGGAAAATTTCAACAAAAGCTCCGAACTCCATGATCTTCTTGACCGTTCCCTGGTAGAGTTTGCCGACTTCGGCTTCCTGGGTGAGGTCGCGAATCATTTTTATCGCAGCCTTGGCTGCAGCGCCATCCGAAGAGGCGATTTTAATGGTCCCGTCATCCTCAATATCGATGGCACATCCGGTCGCATCGATAATGCCCCGCACGTTCTTGCCGCCGGAGCCGATAACAGTACGCACCTGATCAGGTTTCACCTTGATGCTGGTGATCTGCGGCGCATGCTGTGACAACTCGGCACGCGGGGTCTCGATCGCCTTGGCCATTTCACCGAGGATATGGATACGTCCTTCCCG
>PKUD01000067.1 GCA_002869695.1 Desulfuromonas sp.
ACGTCTGCTCGAAAGTGGCGCTCAGGAAGCCCATCTGCTGACGCTCAAGCAGACGCTGTCGAAAAGGAAAGTCCGCCTCTGTGAAAAACTGCGGGATTCATTGCCCGGGCTGAAGTTCAGCGAGCCGGAAGGTGGCTACTTTGTCTGGGTCGATCTGGGAGAAGATGGAATGCACCTGCTAAAACGGGCTGCCGAATGTGGGGTCAGTTTCATGCCGGGTCAACGTTGTGCCGTGTCGATCGATGCAAAGCGTTATGCTCGGCTTTCTTTTGCGTTCTATTCGGCGAGTGAGCTGGAAATGGCGGTTGATAGACTCAGGATACTGTTATAGCGTTTCCCGCAACCTGGAGGGCCCCAGGAGAGGTCTTTATGACGGTTGAGAGCTGGCTGTGAGATGCAGAACCTGGATTTTTTCTGGGGCGCTTACAGTAAGGCTTCACTCTTCCTTGTTCGTTGAACAAGCAGGTTGACTGTCTGGGATTCTTTTCAGGATATATCTCAGTGGTGTTTAACATGCCCCAGGAAATCTTTCAGCCTCTCTGACTTGGGGTTTTTCATAACGATGCTGGGTTCACCTTCCTCCACGATTATTCCCTCATCCATGAAAATCAGGCGGTCACCAACCTGAGAGGCAAATCCCATTTCATGGGTGACCACGACCATGGTCATGCCACTGTCCTTGGCAATGCTTTTCATAACGTCCAGGACTTCTCCGATCATCTCCGGGTCAAGTGCCGAGGTCGGCTCGTCAAACAGCATCACCTTCGGGTTGACCGCCAGGGCCCTGGCGATGGCAACCCTCTGCTGTTGCCCACCTGAAAGCTCGCCGGGCAGCTTCTCCTTGAATTCGTCCAGGCCGACTTTGGCCAACAGTTCGCCGGCAATGTCTTCAGCCTCTCCAGCCTTCATGCTTCTGGCTTTTCGCGGCCCGAAAGCGACGTTCTCCAGCGCACTCATGTGTGGAAAAAGGTTGAACTGCTGAAACACCATCCCGACCTCGAGCCGAATTTGGCGGACCCGTTTTCGTTCAGCCGGAATTCTGATCGTATCAACAATCAATTCCCCGCTACTGATCATTTCCAGGCAATTGATGCAGCGAATCAGGGTGGATTTTCCCGAGCCCGAGGGGCCGATAATGACGACGACCTCTCCCTCTGCCACAGAAAAATCAATGTTATGAAGAACTTCCGTGTCGCCGTAGGACTTGCAGACATTTTTCATTTCAATGATATTTGCCATTTTGCGTCTCTTTATCCCTGAGTTTTGCATGGTTGGAAATGGCTTACGTGTTGCTGGCTTCAATTGCGATCAGAATATTTTCATCTTTCGCTCGAAGTGCCTGAGGGTTGTCGCGAGCACGGTTGTCATGATCAGGTACATGATCGCGACCGTTAGCCAGATTTCCAGTGCACGGAAATTGCTGGCCATGATCTCCTGCCCCTGCCGGGTGAGTTCCCCCACCCCGATGACAATAAACAGGGAGGTGTCTTTCAGGCTGATAATAAACTGGTTGCCGAGTGGTGGAATCATCCTGCGTAAAGCGATCGGACCGATCACATACCTGATTAATTGGTAGCGGCTGATGCCGAGCGACAGGCCGGCCTCTACGAGGCCCTTATGCACTGAAATGACTGATCCTCTGACAATTTCAGCAATGTAGGCCCCGGCATTGACCATGATTGTGATGACTGCGGCAGTCATTGCCTCCATTCTGAACTGATCAACGTTGGGTAGTGATCTGATCAGCATGGGAAAGGCGAAATAGAGAAACATGGCCTGAACAATGATCGGAGTGCCACGGATCGACTCAACAAATCCTGCAGAGAAGTAACGGGTCAGGAAACATATCTGCTTGGACGTTCCATGTGGTTCGTCACCGAGATATGCTGTGCCGGCGATTCGGCCCAGTCCTGCAAGAATCCCGATCGCCATCCCCCCGGAAATTCCAGCCAGGGTAATGATCCAGGTTAGTTTTGCCCCCTCTAGGAGGGGGGGAAGCGATTCGAAGATGACGGAAAATTCAAAGCCCATAGTCGTCTCTTATTGGAGTGCTTTATCCCTGCGAGACATCCCCTTCCCTGCTTAAAGAGGGAAGGGGATGTCTCGTTTCATTTATGCAGCTGATTCCGGTTCACTCGGTCTCGTTAGCTTATTCCGGGTCGGCATCAAACCATTTCCGGTAAAGTTTTGCATAGGCACCATCTTCCATCATCTTCAGAAGAGCAATGTTGACCTTGTCGCGCAGAGGACTCCCTTGCGGAAAGGCGATTCCATATTGAGCGGCTTTGACATCCGGGCCGACGGCTTTGACCCTGCCGTTACCTGCAGTCTTGATGTAATAGAGTACGTTCGGAGTGTCATGCATTGCGGCATCGGCACCACCTGTCGCCACTTCGAGATAGGCTTGATCGATATTCGGGAACTTGACAATCTTCTTCGCACCGAGGGTTTCCACATATTCGACGGTTGCGGTCCCGAGCTTTACCGCAACAACTTTGCCCTTCAGGTCGGCAGGTGATTTGATATCTTTGTTATCCGCCGGGACCATGACCTTGAGCCCAGCCCTGAAGTAGGGGTGGGAGAAGTCTATTTTCTCTTCGCGGGAAGACTTAACAAAAATTGCGGCCAGAGCCACGTCGAGATTTCCGGTCGTCAGGCCCGGTATAAGGCCATTGAAATCCATAGGTTTCAGCTCGTATTCAACACCAATTCTTTTTGCGATTTCTGCCCACAGGTCAATGTCAAATCCAGTGTACTTACCATCCGGGCCCTTGTATTCAAAGGGCACGAAAGCGGTGTCTGTGCCAACGTACAGTTTGTCGGCAAACGCGGCACCGGATGTGAAAATCATAATGCTTGCAAGAATCAAAACCATCATTTTTTTCATGATATTACCTCCTCTTCCTGGGGTGGATTGTGCAATCACTGAAAAATGGGAGTATGGAAAATACGGATTGGAAACGCTTCCAGTTCTCAACCTCCCGCGACAAGGTTTTATGAAACAATGTTATCTTACCCGAACATAAGTCTGTAATTAAGTCAAGCAGTTAAGGACCCTTATTCATTGGCACTGACCGAAAGCCAGCGAGCTTTTCGGCATATATCCCCTGGCATGTTCCCATCAAGTTCGCCGCAGAGGTTCGAATAGAACAGGTTGTTGAGTTCTTGTTGGTCGACTCCCCGGGCAAGAAGGGTGCTGGTTTTGGTAAAGACGCTTTCCAGCGTCATGGCGAGTGACGATAAACGCATCGTGGTGATTGTCGTTGTCACATGTGGCGCCGAAAATTTTCTGGATATGTCGGAGCTGCATGCGGGCACTGTCTATTTCAAATTCAACTAATGAGGATGGGGCGCGAGCAATAAGACGATCTCCGACAAGCGAATGGTCCGCTTTGTTGAGCAGGTTCGTGAAAGAGAACCTGGGCCTGAAACCGGTTTCGGTCCCTGCGGAAGCGATCATGCCTTCGGCATGGAGAGGGGGAATGCAAATTTTCTTCAAAGCGCCCTCAGGGGTAGAAGCAGACCTATCTCAGGTGATTGCTGTCGGGTTTGATGATTTTAAGGTTAAGTATATCTTATCGGGTTATTCGCTATTGACTTTTATTTGCACGGCTGGGTAATGTCGACAGTCGACAAAAGGAGCTTTTGGTTATGCCGATCATAAAAAAAACGTATAAGGACCAGGTGGTAGGACATGTTTATCAGTTGTTGCTGACTGGTGAATTGGCGCCTGGAGATCAGCTGAAAGAGAGTCTGCTCGCTGCAGAGATGGGGATTAGCAGGGCTCCTATCCGTGAGGCGATGAAGGAATTGATCATGAATGGTCTGGTTGATTACAGGCCTCAGGTCGGAAACTTTATCCCGGTTCTCTCGCCCAAGCAGATCATCGACAGCTATACCACGCGTGGGGTTCTGGAGGGTTACGCGGTCATGTCCACTTTTGAGCAGTTCGCCGATGAAGAGATAGGCAAATTGGAGAACCTGACGGCACAAATGGAAAGTTACGCCAAAAAGAAGAACCACAAGATGGTGGTTGAGGTAGGTGGAGAATTCCATGATCTATTAATCAGCAAGAATGACAATGTTCAACTCCTGGAGTACACCGACCGTCTCAGCTTGAAACTGCATATTCAGTTTTGCAGACACTGGAGTAAGCTTTACAGCCCCGTCGAAATCGGTCAGCGGCATCGTGCTATTGTAGAAAGCCTGAGATTGAAAGACCCGACGCGGATCGAAATGGTGGTACGGGAGCATTATGTCGAAACCGGAACCAAAATAGCGGAACTTTGATGGAGGAAATAATGGCAGAAGAATGGGTTCAGCAGATGCAGAACGAAGTTAACACGCTCGAAAAACTCGAAAAATACATCAATGTTTCTGATGACGAAAGAGAAGCGATTCAGACCCTGAAGACCAAATGGGGAACGACGCCTTACTTTGCATCATTGATGGACAAGGATGACCCGAGCTGTCCGATCCGGATGCAGGTGATTCCGTCGATGAAGGAGCAGGTCAACGAGTTCGGTATGGACAACTACCTGGTCTGGAAAGAGAATCGGGCTACCGAGGAAGTCAGGCCGGACAGTATTGCCCGTCAGTATCATGACCGGATCGCGTTTACCGTGGTTGAAGTCTGCGGGATCTATTGTCGACATTGTTTCCGCAAGGAACTGGTCGTCGATCAGGATCTGCAACTGCGATTCGATGTTGATGAGGGTCTGGCCTGGATTGCGGAGCATGAGGAAATCCGTGATGTGCTGATTACCGGTGGTGATCCACTATTGCTGTCGGATGAAAAACTGGAATATTTGATAACCAGGTTACGTGAGATCCCTCACGTGCAGATGATCCGTATTGGATCACGACTTCCGATCGTTCTGCCGCAACGGATCACAGCGGGGTTGAAAAAGGCTATTGGTGGTTTCCATAAGGTCCCGGTGTGGATTAACACACAGTGCAATCACCCGAATGAGATTACCGATAAAACTGAAAAGGCCGTCTATGAATTGATGAGTTGCGGTATCAATGTCGGCAATCAGGCGGTGTTGCTTAAAGGGATCAATGACGATGTTGAAACCTTCAGGGAACTGCATCAGAAACTGCTGCGCACTCGGATTCGTCCCTATTATGTTTTCTACTGTGAGCCTGCTCCGGGAATCGATCATTTCCGCACACCAGTTGAAAAAGGTGCAGAACTGATTCGTGATGCACTGCGTGGACACACCACGGGACTGGCCCAGCCGATGTATGTCCTGGCCACCAATATCGGCAAGATTCCGCTGATGCCAGACTATTATATTGTCGATAAGAACAACAAGGAATACACATTGAGAAATCACTTGGGGGAAACAACCAAAATTCCGAATATTCCCGAATAATAATCGTTGAATACACCCTTAAATTCAAACTTTACAAAGGGGTTAACAATGAGCGCGCCAGAACTACAACAGATCAAGGAACAGCTGCAGGAAGCATTTACCACCAAAATTTTTTTCACCGATCTGAATGGTCGGCTGAAAAACCTGTCGGTCAACCCGGAGGATCTGGAAGCCATTGTCAGGAACGGGGTCGGAATTGACGGCAGCTCGATTGCCGGTATTGCGACGGTTGACAACAGTGACCGGATTCTCAAGCCGGTGGTGGAAAGTTTTCGCCTGGTTGATTTCGGCGATCGCAAGGTCGGGTTCTTTGTCGGTCGGATCTACGATCAGGGCGGCGCGCGGTCAAGCGTTGATCCGAGGTATGTTCTGGAGCGCGCGGTCGATAGGGCGGCCGGAGACCATCAGCTCAAGTTTATCATGGGGCCGGAGCACGAATTTTTTCTGTTGAACGACGATGAGTTCCACGATGACAGCCACACCGATAAGCTCGATTATTTCGGTTCTTCACCGACCGATATTGGCGATGTAGTCCGTCAGGAAATCGTCGATGTGCTGGGACGGTGCGGCGTCAAGTATGAGAAGACCCACCACGAAGTGACCTCCTCGCAGCATGAAATAAACCTGGAGCCGGGTGACCCACTGACCATAGCAGACCGGACCGTCCTGTTTGAATTCGTCACCAAGGAAGTTGCCGCTCATTACGATTTGCACGCGACGTTTATGTCGAAGCCGTTTACCGGCTACAACCGTAACGCTTTTCATATCCATCTCTCCTTTACTGATATGGCAGGGAAGAACCTCTGTTACGACGAGGAGGCCACGTACCATCTGAGCCCGTTGCTGCTGCATTTTATCGGCGGGGTCACCAGACATGCGCGTGAGGCCTCGATTGTTATGGCCTCGACTTTCAATTCGTACAAGGCTTATGTTCTGGACAAGGAAGCCCCTGTGGTGCGGGGATGGGGAATGCGCAACCGCAGCTCGATGGTCCGGATTCCGCATGCTCTGTCGCCGAAAGCAACCCGGATGGAACTGCGATGCCCTGATGCCACCGGGAATGTTTATCTGCAGTTCGCGATTCTGATTTTCATGGGACTGAGTGGCATCGAGAACAAAGACGATGCCGGCCAGCCAGATATGGGCAGCACCTATCAGAAGGATTTACAACCGAAAGTGCTGGACCGACGTTTTCTGCCGCGGGACTTTTTCCCGGCCCTGATGGAGGCGGAAGAGAGTGATTTCATGAAGGAATCCTTAGGGGGCGATCTGTTCAACAACTACATGAAGATCAAGGTTGCCGAATGGGAAGATCATCGCACGACGATCACAGATCTTGAGCATCGGAAGTATCTACACATCTAGACCGGTCACAAACAGTCAATTCTGTTTCAGCAAAGACCCTGCCTCAAGGCAGGGTCTTTGTTTTTGTCCAAGGGAAAAATGATTGACGTAAAAGTACTTAGCATGGCATAAATCCGGATTCTAATGCCAACTTTCAACTCTGGAGGTAATCGTGATCGAGATCGATTTTGATAAGATGGGCGGGCTGATTCCCGCCATTATTCAGGACCACGAAAACGGCGAAGTGCTGATGGTCGCTTTCATGGATAAAAAAACCCTGGACAACACTCTGCGTGACGGCAAGACCTGGTTCTACAGCCGAACCCGCAACAAGTACTGGATGAAAGGCGAGGAGTCCGGCAACACACAGGACGTGGTGGAAATTCTGACCGACTGTGATGCCGATACAGTGGTGATCAAAGTCAAGCAGAACGGCCCGGCGGCTTGCCATACGGGGAACCGCAGCTGCTTCTACATCCGCTGGGAAGACGGTGAGTGGGTGGAGCATAGCAATCCGCTGTTCGATCCGAATGAAGTCTACAAGAAATAATTCGCATTTCAGATAACGAGGTATAAAGATGTCCCGGGAACTCAAATTTGGCCTCCCCAAGGGAAGCCTTGAAGGTGCCACCATCGATCTGTTCAAGCGGGCCGGCTGGACGATCACTGCCAAGTCGCGCAACTATTTTCCGTCCTGCGACGATGATGAGATGTCCTGCAGCCTGGTCCGTCCTCAGGAGATGAGCCGGGTTCTGGAGCGGGGCGTGCTGGATGTTGGTATCGCCGGCCGTGACTGGGTGCGCGAGAACGATTCCGATATCGTCGAAGTCGGCGAGATGGTCTATTCCAAGGTCTCCCGTCGTCCTGCCCGCTGGGTGCTGGTGGTCGGTCCCGACTCCACGGTGAACAAGCCGGAGGACCTGGAAGGAGCCACCATCTCCACCGAACTGGTCGGTTTCACCAAGCGTTTTTTTGCTGAACGCAACATCAATGTCGACGTCGAATTCTCCTGGGGCGCCACCGAGGCAAAAATTCTCAAGGGGCTTTGCGACGCCATCGTCGAAGTTACCGAGACCGGTTCGACCATCAAGGCCAACAACCTTAAAATTGTCGATACTCTGATGGAGTCGGTTCCGGTGCTGATCGCCAACAAGGAGGCCTGGGAAGATCCCTGGAAGCGGACCAAGATCGAGCAGATCTACACCCTGCTGCAATCGGCCCTGCGCGCCGAGGGGATGGTTGGGTTGAAGATGAACGCCCCCGGTGACAAAGTGGATGCCATTATTGAGATTCTCCCCAGCCTCAACCAGCCGACCGTGGCCCACCTGTACAAATCCGATTGGGTCTCTGTCGAAACCATCCTGCGGGAGGATGAAGTCCGTAAGATCGTCCCGCGCTTGATGGATCTTGGCGCCCAGGGTTTGGTGGAATACCCGTTGAACAAGATTATCTGACCCCCCCGGGGGGCGGGAAAGCCACTTGTGTTCCGTTGCTGTCGGCTCGTTTTCTGGCCCCGGGGCATTGATTCGTTAAATTACGGAGAACTCTCGTTTTCCATTTAAAAACATGCTAGTATGGCGCCCGCTCGCGCGCGAGTGGACGCTGCCTGTGATTAAATTCGACTGTCGAAACTGGACTGCCACCTGGACTTTCGACGATAAATTGACTGAAAAAATGAGGAGGTAACATGAACGCTGGAAAACTAACATTGATGCTGCTGCTGACAGTGCTGGGCTGCTTGGTTCTGTTGGGCGGGACTGCAACGGCCGCCATTGAGGGCCGTGGGAATCTGACCAGTGACGATTGTATCAAATGTCACCTGGAAGCTCCCAAAGCCATTGAAGAAGCAGGTATGGCTCACAAGAATGCTGTGACCTGCGTCGAGTGTCACGAGGGTCACGCGCCCTTTGCCCTGGATGTTATTCCCGAGTGCGGACAATGTCATAGCGGTGAAGCGCACTTCGATCTGGATGCCTGTCTGACCTGTCACGAAAATCCGCATCGGCCGCTCGAAATCAAGCTGACCAAGGATATCACCGGTCCCTGTCTGACCTGTCATGAAACCCAGGGGACTCAGCTGCAGGATTTCCCGAGTGTCCATACCTCTCTGGCTTGTACCGCCTGCCACAATGAGCACGGTCAGGTCCCTGAATGTCTCAAGTGCCACCAGCCGCACTCCGCAGAGATGGTACAGGCTGACTGCGGCAAGTGTCACCAGGCGCACAAGCCGCTGGAAGTTGCCTACACGTCTGACCTGTCTTCCGCCTCTTGCGGGTCCTGTCACGATGGCGTCTTCGGTGCCCTTAATGCAAGTGTTGCCAAGCACAAGACGGTGAACTGCGCAACCTGTCACGAGGCAACCCACGGCCAGATCCCCGAGTGTTCCAATTGTCATGAGCCCCACGCACCGGATATGGCCCAGACTGAATGTACCAAGTGCCACCAGGCACACAGCCCGATGCCGGTGGGTTACGACAGTGATGTTGCCGCGATCAACTGTGCCGCATGTCATGACGGGGTCTATGAGGAATTGACCACCAGTAAGACCCTGCACGAAGAGGTGAACTGTGCGACCTGTCACCAGTCCAACCATGGTTACATCCCGCAGTGCTCCAACTGTCATGATCCGCATGCTGAAACCATGGCGATGACCGAATGCACCAAGTGTCACCAGGCTCACCAGCCGATGCCGGTGGCCTATGACAACAGTATTGCATCGGCGAACTGCGCTGCCTGTCACGGTGATGCTTTCGACCTGCTGCAGGCCAGCACCGCAGCTCACAGCGCTCTCGATTGTGCCTTCTGCCATACCGACACGCACAAGATGGTGCCGCAGTGTACGTCCTGTCATGAGGCTCCGCACTCGGCCAAGATGCTGTCCAAGTTCCCGGATTGCGGTGATTGCCACAACATTGCTCACGATCTCGCTTACTAAGATTTTCCCGGAAGCGTAATCAGGAAAAAGCCCGACCGGTAACCCGGTCGGGCTTTTTTTTGTCCCTTTTCGTGAAAGGATTCTATTGAAAAAGCGTTTGACTCCATGGGGCAGATTGAATAGTCTCTAAAAGCCTGAATTTTATCATGAAGTAGCATACTTATGGTGTTTTTAGGGTTTGATTGTTGATGCCCTTGATAGAGGATTTGGTCATGAAGCGCAACTTCGGTATTCTACTGGGATTCTTTCTGCTGCTGACATTTGCGGGCGTGTCGTTTGCCCAGAATGAGCCCGAACTTGTATACCCGGCTGATCACAGTTATCTTTCGGAAAAGAAGGTTCGTGTGATCGGTCTGGTGCCGGTAGGCCAGCAGCAGGTGACCCTTGCGGTGGAAGGCGGCAAGATCGTTGGCGGCAATACCCTGACCGCTGACAAAGGTGCTTTCACTTTCATCTTCAAGCTGGCCAAAGGCGCGAATCGAATCAGCGTCATGAAGCAGGACGGAAGTGGCGCAACCTCTTCCCTGAATCTTTTCTACGGCAGTGCGTCCGGAGATATCCCTTCCAGCTATGTTCCCTATCGGGCACATGAGTCATCGCCGGAGTTGACCGCCAACTGCGAGGACTGTCATCTGTTCCGGCGGCAGGGGACGCCTGCTTACAACAGGCTGAAACCCGAAACGACCTGCAGCACGCAGGATTGTCATCCCGATTTCGCCCAGAAAAAATATCTGCATGGTCCGATCGGGGTCGGCAGTTGTACCGGTTGCCACAACCCCCACGGCTCAGTGCAGGATGTTTTTCTGGCGAGGAAGGGTAAGGCGCTCTGCTTCAGCTGTCACTCCGACGAAGGGGAGATGTTTACCGGCAAAACAGTTCATCAGCCGGTGGCGGACGACGATTGCCTGAGCTGCCATGATCCGCATCAGTCGGATGTCAGGTTTCAGCTCAAGAGTGCCTCCCAGGAAGCCCTGTGCGGTGAATGCCATGGAGATGACCGCAGTCAGCACAAGTACCTGCATGGCCCGGTGGGGACCGGTAACTGTGTCGCCTGCCACAATCCCCATGCCAGCAACCATGCCAGCCTGTTGCACGAGCAGGAGAAGGATCTCTGCTTCCTCTGCCACCAGGACCGCAAGGAAGAATTCAGCCGCAAGTATGTCCATGCCCCGATCGAGGAAGGGTGCGGAGTCTGCCATGAGCCGCATGGCTCTGAGACCCGCCACCAGCTGAAGAGTACGATCGATATGAAAGGCTACGGGCAGACGGCTCCCTGTCTTTCTTGCCATATGGAACTGAACCCGGAACTGTCCCGGAATATTCTCAACGCGAAGGTGGGACATAAGCCGGTTCGGGAAGGCAACTGTACCGCCTGCCACACCCCGCACGCTTCCAACTTCGAGTACCAGCTCAAGGCACCGGTCCAGGAACTCTGCTTCACCTGTCATCTGGAGATGGCCGAAGTTGTCCCGAAGAGCCCATACAAACATGGGCCGGTTGCCACCAACGATTGTGCTGTTTGCCACAATGTCCATGGTGAGGCCCACACCAAACTGCTCAGTAGCGATTTTCCCGCTGATTTCTATACCTCTTATGCCACTGAAAAGTACGCCATCTGCTTCGACTGCCACAACGACACCGTGGCGCTGGACAAATGGAGCAAGGAAACCCAGTTCCGCAACGGCAACCGGAACCTGCATTTTCTCCACGTCAATCGCCAGAAAGGGCGTAATTGCAAGGCCTGCCATGAGGTCCATGCCGGCAACCAGGAGCGGCATATCCGTGAAAACATTCCGTTCGGCAACAAGGGATGGAGTTACCCGATTCAGTACACCGCCACTGAGACCGGCGGAGGCTGTATCGTTGGTTGTCATCGACCGCTGGAATACGATCGCAAAAAAGCGATCAAATATTGATTCCGGAGTACTTAGCCGGAGGCCGTTTTCGGCCTCCGGTTTTACTTTGTGGCGGAGAATGCGGTCTTTTCCTGCACGTGCTGTTTTTCCTGTTTTCTTACTGTTGTTGGTGGGTTGATATGAACCTGTTTAGACGTTTAACGTTGATTTTCCTGTTGACCGGCCTGGGGTTTGCTGCGGCATTTCCTGTGTCCGCAGCCCAGTCAGAGCAGGAGTTTTTGAGTACGCTCCCTGCCGAGATCGCGGCCAAGACCCTGGAGCATCGGCTGCAGGAAGGCGAGATGATCCCTGACTTCTCTCTGCAGACGGTCGAGGGGGTGAAGGTCAGCGAGGCAACGATCAACGGCAAGCCGACAATTCTGGCTTTTATTGCCATCGATAATGAGACGCGCAAGGAACGCGCACTTGAACTGCTGACTCTGCTTAGGATACTGCGCGAACAGTACGGGGAGCAGGTCAATATTTACGCAATCTGCAGCGACCGTGCAGGATGCGAGTCTCCGGAAGTTAAAAAGGCCGGAGGCCCTGGCTTGCCCATAGTTGATGACACCCAACGGGTGGCCTATGGCCTGTTCGGGATTTTCATGATGCCGACCACGATGATTATTTCTCCTGATGGGAGACTGCTCAAAAAGCTGGCTTTTTCCGGGGCGGCGCGGAATCCCCTTGGTGGGTGGCTTCAGGTTGCGCTCGGCGAAATCAGTGCCGAACAGTTGCAGTCAAAGTTAGCGACCCGTACGCCGGAACGCAGCGCAGAGGAGAAGCGGGCGCTGCATCATCTGCAGTTGGCCCGGGTGATGGTCCAGCGGCGGATCTATCCCCAGGCTGTGGCAGAGTTTACCAAGGCGGCCGCACTGCAACCGAATAATCCGGAGCTCCTGCTCGAAAAGGGTTTCGTCCAGCTGAAAATAGAACAGTGGGGCGGCGCGGCGGAGGAGTTTCGCAAGGTCCTTGAGATAAATCCGGACAGCATTGCCGCGATCGCCGGTCTCGGCCTGGCCCTGCATGGCCAGGGGCAGGATGATGCGGCCGTACTGGAACTTGAAGACGCCGCCAATGTCACCAAGCCGATGCCCCGCGTTCTGATTGCCCTGGCTGAGATCTATAGTGCAAGGGGGGATAAGGATCTGGCGCTGGGAAGCTACGCCAAGGCCTTCCGCCAGTTGGCGCGTGAGCTGGAGCGGTGCGAAAGTTTCACCGGCGCAGAAGATTAAGTCGCCACGCGGGCAAAACAGTTCTCACTCAAAGCGGTCGGTATGTTTTTGATTTCGGTCATTTCTTTCAGCTACAGCCTTATGCCATCCTCTCATCCATGAATCCTTTTATCGCCCAACTATTTTCCCGGCAACGCATTCCCGGCTGGCGGCAGCTGATCCAGTGGGGATTCGTCGCCTGGTCGCTCTTTCTAGGCATCCAGTTCGGCCTGTTTGTACGCTATTACCAGAGCGGCGGACAGACTCTCTACTATCCCAGGCCGCCAGGGGTCGAGGCTTTCCTGCCGATCGGTGCGCTGGTCAGCCTGAAAACCTGGCTGCTGACCGGTCACTTCGATACCATCCATCCAGCAGCACTGGTGCTGTTCCTGACCTTCCTGGGGCTGGCCCTGCTGAGCAAGAAATCGTTCTGCTCCTGGATCTGCCCGGTCGGAGCTCTCGAGGAGGGGTTGTGGAAGGGAGGCCACAAACTGTTCGGGCGTAATTTCAAAATCTGGAACAGTTTGGATATCCTGTTACGCGTTATCAAGTATCTGCTGCTGCTGTTCTTTCTCAAGCTGATTCTGTTCGATATGCCGACCCAGGCGTTGCGGGGGTTTTTGGCGGCTCCTTACTGGGCTGTTGCCGATATCCGGATGCTCTACTTCTTTACCGGTATGTCGCTGCTCAGTTTGACAGTGATTGCGGTGCTAGCCCTGCTTTCGGTTTTTTTCCAGAACTTCTGGTGTCGCTATCTCTGCCCCTACGGCGCCCTGCTGGGTGTCCTCAGCTTTTTCAGCCCACTGAAGGTTCGGCGACGGGAAGAACATTGTATCGCTTGCGGAGGTTGCAGCATGGCCTGTCCATCACGGATCGACGTGCAGCAGAAGGGCTCTGTCTGTTCGGTCGAATGCACGGGCTGTCTCACCTGCGTCGGAACCTGCCCCGAACCGCAAGCCCTGGCGATGCGCCTGCCGCTCTGGAGACGGCCGTTGCCGAGTTGGGGTTTTGCCCTGATCGTTCTGGGGTTATTCTGTGGCGGGGTTGCCGCAGGAATGCTGACCGGACACTGGGAGACAAGCCTGAGTCATCTTGATTATCAGCGGTTGGTGCCGATTGCCGAGCGTCTGGGAATGTAGTGATTCAACGCCGTGTCTCTTGCGATAATCTCTTGACAGCTTGAAATGTCTCGGTTAAATTGCTCACCCAAGGAGATAAAACGATGTTTCGCCGCATTTACATTCTCAATTTTCTGCTGGTCGTAGTCGTAGTTGTAGTCGTTACCTGACGACTCGCAGCTGCCTCGATTCAGCTATAGCTTGAATCGAAAGGGAGCGCGGGTCACCAGCCCTGCGCTCCCTTTTCCACTCAAGAGAAAAGGTCGCAGGGATTGCCCGCCCGCGGCCTTTTCTCTTTTTAGATGGAGGAATTATGAAAACCGGTGCCCAGATTCTACTCGACTGCCTCAAGCAGGAAGGCGTGGATACCATTTTCGGATATCCCGGTGGTCGCTCCTTGTTGGTTCACGATGCGTTAATGGATGACCAGCAGATCAAGCATATCTTGGTGCGGCACGAGCAGGGGGCGGCTCATGCTGCCGATGGTTATGCACGGACCACCGGGCGGGTCGGTGTTTGTCTGACGACCTCAGGTCCCGGGGCGACCAATCTGGTAACCGGGATTGCGACCGCCTATATGGATTCAGTGCCGATGGTGGCCCTGACCTGTCAGGTGCCCACCGCGGAGATCGGCAACGACGCGTTTCAGGAAGCCGATATGGCCGGGATCACCCGGCCGATCACCAAGCACAACTATGTGGTTACCGACGTCAAGGACCTGGCGCGAATCATTCACGAGGCGTTCTATATTGCCCGCACCCGTCGGCCGGGGCCGGTGCTGATCGACCTGCCGAGTGATGTCCTCGGAGGGAAGATGAAACCGGTGCCTAGTGAACCGGCCAGTCGGCGCGGCTACCAGGAGAAGCCGACCCTGAACCTGAAGCAGATCAAGCGTGCCGCCTCGATGATCAACAAGGCCAAGAAGCCGCTGATCTACGCCGGTGGCGGGATTACCCAGTCGAACTCCTCGGACAAGCTGCGCGCCCTGGCCGCAAAAGGACAACTCCCGGTGACGCATACCCTGATGGGGATCGGTATCATGGATCCGAAGTCACCACTGTCGGTCGGAATGCTCGGCATGTATGGTGCGTGGTACGCGAATATGGCCGTCGGTGAGTGTGATTGTCTGATCGCCATCGGTGTCCGTTTTGACGATCGGGTGACCGGCAAGGTGTCCAGTTTTGCGCCGAACGCCAAGATTATTCATATCGATATCGATCCCTCCAGTATCCGCAAGGTGATGCAGGGCGGGCTCCCGATCGTCTGCGATGCTGCCGAGGCACTGGACCATTTGGTCGAGCTGATAGAGGAGCGTGACCACGGCGACTGGCTGGCTGAGATTGACGGGTTTAGAGAGAAGGGGCCTCTGCCGCGCCCTGAGCGGGACCACCTGGTTCCCCACCAGGTGATGGAGGCGATTGCTGTGGTTGCCGGGGACAGCCCGGTGGTTGCGTCTGATGTCGGTTTGTCGCAGATGTGGACTGCCAATTATCTGCCCTTCGGTGGACCGCGGCAGTACATCACCAGCGGCGGGCTGGGGACCATGGGTTATGCGCTGCCGGCGGCGATGGGGGCGGCTCTCGGAAATACCGACAGGGCGGTCTTTGCCATCAACGGCGACGGCGCATTCCAGATGAACTGTCAGGAATTGGCAACCTGCGCGCAGTATAATATCCCGGTGAAGTGCATCATCCTCAATAACGGCAAGCTGGGAATGGTGCGCCAGTTCCAGAAGGTTCTGCTCGACAGCCGCTATGCGTCGACCTGTCTTGGTCATCATGTCGATTTCTGCATGGTGTCCCAAGGGTTCGGGGTCAAGGCGTTGCGGGTTAAGGGCGAGGCGGACCTGCATGCGGTTCTGCAGCAGGCGATGGATATTCCGGGGCCGGTGGTGGTAGAGATCCCGATCCATCCAGATACCTACTCCTTCCCCATGGTTCTTCCCGGAGGGAGTTCAACGGAAATGGTTTTTGAAGCGGATTGACGGACCTCTATGACGAAAGACCTGCTCAACCATCACTTGATCACAGAGCGATATTTCTTTCCGCGGTTGGGTGATCTGGACGATCCTTACTGGGTTGATTGCGGTGATGCGCGGCTGGCCTGCTGCTACCATGAAGTTGATCCGACGGCGAAGACGCTGATTCATTTTCACGGGAACGGCGAGATCGTCGACGATTACCTGGGCGATTTTGTTGCCCTGATCGCTCACATGGGGTGTAATTGTCTGCTCGCGGAACTGCGTGGTTACGGGCTCTCTAGCGGCCGAGCCGAACTGGGACGGATGCTGGACGATGTTGTTCCGCTGGTAGAATCACTTGCTCAGCCGGAACAGCAGCTGATTTTTTTCGGCCGTTCAGTCGGGTCCATCTTTGCTATCGAAGCTGCGGCAAGATTTCCCGGCGCTGCCGGACTGATTCTCGAGAGCGGAGTGGCCGACGTGCGCGAGCGGCTGCTGCTGCGGGTCACGCCGACCGAACTGGGAGTGACGCCTGCGGAGTTTGATGTGGTGGTTGACCGATACCTCAATCATCAACAGAAGCTGGCCTCCTATCAGGGGCCGGTCCTGGTGCTGCACACCCGGCACGACGGTTTGGTAGATGTCAGCCACGGTCAGCGGCTTTACCAGTGGGCCGCGGGAAAAAAGCGCATGCAGATTTTTCCCCGCGGCAATCATAACGACATCATGTACGTTAACTCCAGGGAGTATTTCAGCCTCGTCAGTGAATTTGTCCGTTCGACCTGAGGCTTTATCGTAGAGCAAAAGGCCTTCGCTCGGACCCTTTATCGGGTTGCTCAAATATACTCATGGAGTGAATGGCCGATCAGGTACGAGCAGGAGAGAAGAAACACTGACGGCAGGATGAAAAAAATCACTTTTTTAAAATAGGTAACCATCTCATTTTGACCGGGCGTTATTTGGTCAAGGGCAAAAGTCCTGAATTGATGGAATTGAAGAGAAACAACGAAAAGAATCAGAACCAGTACGATTGAGAAAGGATAGTCATTGAGGCCAAAGATCAAGGCACAAAAAATCGAGAGATTTTTTAAGAATGAAAAGAAAAACTGAAAAATAGACATAAAAAGACCCCGCTTTATGCATATCAGGTCAGGCGATTATTCTGCAAATACAACCCAACCTGTTACCGGATGGCTAACTCAGAAAAGATGAAGGACAGCTGGAGCCGTGGATTTTCCCTATTCCAGCGCGAACACTTCATGAGAGCGCCGTTCCTCTTCAATTCCCGGGATTTTCCGGGTCCGCATTTTGTCCAGCCCGACCACAGCCCAGCCATCGGACCGCTTGAAATACCAGACTTTCTGGGTTGTCAGTAAATACTGAAGCTGGTCCTTGGTGACCTTGCGTTCCTTTCCATTGTTCAGTACCACATGAACTGTCATGTCACGTACCTCCGTAACTTGATATCCTGCAGTCAAGAAATGCTGAGCAATTGTTCTGGATTGGACTCATACGGTTCCAGAACTGCAGGGTTTTGCTGTTCCTTGTCCACTCTTTTCCGTCAAGCAGGGCTGAAATCCCCTTTTGGGTTGCCTTCGGAAGATATTGCCAATAAGCACTCTCCCGTAACAGGCTGAACTCGTCTTTGACGTGGTCTAATTGACTCTCGTCGTTCCGGTCGACGTGCATTTCCCCCCCTGGGTTAAAATTGATTCCAGCATGCAACAGAAACAGATGTAGGCTTCACAGTGTAGCAAAAAGGGTTACCCTTTCAAGCCGTAGCAATGATTTTTTCGAGGCAAAAAAATCTCTATAAATCAATAGTTTGTTGAGTTTTTTGGTTTGTTTTTAAACTAGTTTTTTTATCAGTTCAGTGTGACGCTTTATCCTGCTCGTCTGCTGTGCCGGCGACCCAGTCCTTTGTCTCCTCGCGATAAAATAAGTTTAAAATTGTGCTGCATAGGCCGCTGTTTATTCGTAGTTTGACAACCTTATATTCTGCGATAAAAGGTAAGAGTATGAGGAGCACTTCTGCCTGTGGCGACCGGCCACCCTCTCCACTCCTCGTCAGAATATGGTGAGCTCGTTTCAGCCTTTGGTATCTCAGGTCGTAATCGCGGAGACCGGCTGCCAGTCCCGGGGTCTTTGCCGCAGGAAGAAGGAGACATAATGGAGCGCCAACTGATCCGAAAAGTCTCTGACGAATGGACGGTGCCGCCTCAGCTAACCGATTACCAAAGCGTATGTAAAAACTTCTCCTGGCAACAAATCGAAGCCGAACTTGATGGCCTGCCTGATGGCAGAGGGATGAACATTGGACATGAAGCGGTAGATCGTCATGCTAACGGGCCGGCCGCCGAGAGCACAGCTCTTCGCTGGCTGAGCAAGGACGGAATCTGTGCCGATTTCAGCTATGCTGAACTGGGTCGCCAGAGCAACCGCTTCGCCAACCTGCTGACGCAGTTGGGGGTCAATAAAGGGGATCGGGTTTTCGCCCTGTGCGGGCGTCTTCCCTCGCTCTACATCGCCGCCCTGGGTTGCTGGAAACAGCTGGCGGTGTTCTGTCCGCTCTTTTCCGCTTTCGGGCCCGAGCCGATTCAGCAAAGGTTGAGCCGCGGCGACGCCAAGCTTCTGCTCACCACTGAAAAGCTCTACCGCAAAAAAGTTGCACCGCTGCGCACGCGCCTGCCGCAACTGAAACATGTCCTGCTGGTCGACAGCGAAGAGGATCTGGCGGACGAGGTTCTCTCGTTACCGAAGGCGTTAGCCAGGGCATCGGACGAGTTTCAGATTCCCGCCACCGATCCCGAGGATATGGCAATCCTGCATTTTACCAGTGGCACCACTGGCATGCCGAAGGGGGCAGTGCATGTCCACCAGGCCTTGCTGCATCATTATGCCAGCGGACGTTACGTCCTCGATTTGCGCCCGGGCGATATCTATTGGTGTACTGCGGATCCCGGGTGGGTGACCGGGACCTCCTATGGCATCATCGCACCGTTGCTGCACCGTGTGACCAACATCATCGACGAAGCCGAATTCGATAGCGAGCGCTGGTACCGGATTCTTAGCCAACAACAGGTGAATGTCTGGTATACGGCGCCGACCGCAATCCGAATGCTGATGCGTTCCGGCCTGCGACCGCGCCAGGCGACAGATCTGAGCCACTTGCGCCTGATCCAGAGCGTCGGAGAACCCCTTAATCCTGAAGCGGTGCTGTGGGGCCAGGACGTACTCGGACTGCCGATTCATGACAATTGGTGGCAGACTGAAACCGGCGGCATCATGATTGCCAACTATCGGGCCACTGATATCAGACCTGGCTCGATGGGGCAGCCGCTCCCGGGAATCGAGGCCGGCATCGTTCAGCAGCGGGAGGACGGTTCCGTTGAGGAGGTGGAAAAGCCCGGAGTCGAGGGTGAGTTGGCCCTGCGCCCCGGGTGGCCATCGATGTTCCGCACCTACCTGCATGATGAAGAGCGCTACCGCACCTGTTTCAAAAACAACTGGTATCTGAGCGGCGACCTGGCCACACGAGATGCGGATGGCTATTTCTGGTTTGTCGGGCGCGCCGACGACATCATCAAAACCTCAGGGCACATGGTTGGTCCCTTTGAGGTAGAAAGCGCCCTGATCGAACATCCGGCTGTTGCCGAAGCCGGGGTGATCGGCCGACCGGAACCGACCATCGGCGAACTGGTTAAAGCATTCGTCACTCTGAACCCCGATTTTGAACCGAGCGATCAGTTGCGCTTTGAACTGCTTGGTTTCGCCCGTAAACGCCTCGGTTCCGCGGTCGCACCCAAAGAGATTGAATTCCTGTCGCAACTGCCCAAAACCCGTAGCGGGAAGATCATGCGCCGATTGCTGAAAGCCCGTGAATTGGGACAGCCAGAGGGAGATGTTTCAACCCTGGAAGGAGTTTGATCGCAAAGGAGATGACAAATGTCAGACCCCGAACATGCACTCCATCTTTTCCATCAGATGCTGCGCATCCGCCGCCTCGAGGAGAAATCGGCCGAACTCTACAGCGCCATGAAGATTCGTGGATTTCTCCATCTCTATATCGGCGAGGAGGCTGTGGCCGTGGGGGTGGCGCAGGCCCTCGCTCCTGAGGATGCTGTGGTTGCGACCTACCGAGAGCATGCCCATGCCCTGGTTCGTGGCCTGCCGGCGAAATCGATCATGGCTGAAATGTTTGGTAAACAGGACGGATGTTGTCGCGGGCGGGGCGGGTCGATGCATTTTTTTGATATCGAAACCCGACTGTATGGCGGCAACGCGATCGTCGGTGGCGGGCTTCCGGTGGCGGCTGGTCTTGGACTGGCGGATAAATTACAGAACAATACGCGGCTGACCTGCTGCTGTTTCGGTGAAGGGGCCATAGCTGAAGGAGAATTTCATGAAACGATGAACTTGGCAGTACTCTGGCAATTACCTGTCCTGTTTCTCTGTGAAAACAACCTCTACGCCATGGGGACTGCGCTGGAACGTTCCGAATCGCAGACCGACCTGACCCAAAAAGCAGCCAGCTACGGCATGCGGGCGGCGGCTGTTGACGGAATGGAAGTTCTGGCTGTGGAAGCGGCGGCTAGCGAGGCAGCGCATTTTATCAGAGAAAAACGGGCTCCTTGTTTCCTGGAATGCCGAACCTACCGCTTCCGCCCCCACTCGATGTTTGATCCGGAACTGTACCGGTCTAAAGAGGAGGTTGAAACGTGGAAGCAACGCGATCCAATCTTAACCTTCAAGACCCAGCTCTTCGACAAAGGGATGCTTGATGAGGCCAGGCTCGACCATCTGGAGCAGCAGGTCGCCGCAGAGATCGCCGAAGCCGTTACCTTTGCCGAGGCCAGCCCGCTGGAGCCGGTTGACGATCTGACCCGTTTTGTCTACTCGGAAAGGAGCCCGGAATGAGTGCCCCGACACAACAGCAGAGTAGCTACCGGGAGGCGGTTCGTGCCGGATTGCATGAGGCGCTGCAGCAGGATGAGCGGGTCTTCCTGATGGGTGAGGATGTCGGAGCGTATGGCGGTTGCTTCGCCTGCAGCAAGGGATTGCTGGAGGAATTTGGACCTGAGCGGGTCCGCGATACTCCGCTCTCGGAATCGACTTTCACCGGAATGGGAATTGGTGCGGCGCTGGGGGGGATGCGTCCCATCGTCGAGATCATGACTGTCAACTTCAGCCTGCTTGCCCTCGACCAGATTGTCAATAACGCCGCAACCTACCTGCACATGTCGGGCGGTCTGTTCAATGTGCCGCTGGTGATCCGCATGGCAACCGGTGGCGGAAAACAGTTGGCCGCCCAGCATTCCCATAGCCTCGAGGGCTGGTATGCTCATATCCCCGGTCTGAAGGTACTGGCTCCTGCGACCCTTGAGGATGCTCGCGGGATGCTGCTGACGGCATTGGAGGATCCGGACCCGGTCCTCATTTTTGAGGCGGCAGTTCTCTATCCCATGGAGGGCGAACTCAGCCCCGTTATCTCTTCAGTCTCTATCGACCGGGCGAATGTCATCCGGACGGGCCGCGACCTGAGCATCATCAGCTATGGAGCCAGCCTGCACAAGGGCCTGGGGGCGGCGGAGCAACTTTCCGAGGAGGGTATAAACGCCGAGGTCATCGACCTGCGTAGCCTGCGCCCACTTGATGATGCCACTATCATCGGATCGGTGAAGAAAACCCGGCGAGCAATCATTGTTGACGAAGGCTGGCGGAGCGGTAGTCTGGCAGCAGAAATTTCGGCGAGAATCATGGAGCAGGCATTTTATGAACTGGATGCACCGGTGGAGCGGATCTGCAGTGTCGAGGTGCCGATGCCCTATGCCGCCCACCTGGAACAGGCGGCTCTCCCCCAGGTGACATCGATTGTCGAGGCCGCAAGACGAATGGTGGTGCGCAATGGGTGATTTTTGCATGCCCAGTCTGGGTGCAGACATGAAACAGGGGACTCTGATCACCTGGCTGGTCGAGCCAGGCGAGCGGGTTGAATATGGCCAGGTGATCGCCGAAATTGAAACCGATAAAGGATTGTTTGAAATTGAGGCGTTTGAAACCGGAACGGTCAGTAAACTTTTGGTTGAGGAACAACAACAGGTGCCGGTCGGTACAGTGTTGGCCGTAATCGACGGTGCAGAATCAGCCGTGGGTGCTCCGGCAGCGGAAAAGACCGCTCCTGGTGAACAGACGTGGGTTCGGGCGTCTCCGTCTGCCCGGGTTCTCGCCAAAGAGCTTGGGGCCGATTTATCAGCCATCACCGGCAGCGGCCCCGGTGGCGTCATTACGCGCGGTGACGTTGAACTGGCGGCCAGCCGCCAGCAGACTGTCACTGACACAACTCCTGCGACAAGTGACTATGCGGCCGGTATGCGCAAGGCAATCGCCGCAGCGATGAGTCTCTCTAACCGAGAGATTCCCCACTACTATCTGGAATGCAGTATCGACATGAGTCGCGCTCTGCACTGGCTGGAGATAGCGAACCGGCAGCGCCCGATTCAACAGCGGTTGTTACCGGTTGTGCTTTTGGCACGGGCTCTTGTAAAAGCCCTGGACACGTTTCCAGACTTCAATGGATTCTGGACCGACGGTGGGTTTCAGCCGCAGAAGGCGGTGCATCTGGGATTTGCCATCAGTCTGCGTCCGGGCGGGTTGATCGCGCCGGCCTTGCGTCATGCCGAGAGCAAAGATCTGTCAACGCTGAGAGAGGGCTTGCATGATCTGATCACCCGGGCCCGGGCCGGAAAACTCCGTGGTTCGGAGATGACCGATGCCAGTATCACCCTGACGAGTCTCGGTGATCTGGGGGTCACTACTGTTCACGGTGTCATTTATCCGCCTCAGGTGGCGCTGGTCGGTTTTGGCCGCATCAGTGAGCGCCCATGGGCCGAAGGAGGCATGCTCGGCGTACGCTCACAGGTGACCGCTACACTGGCTGCCGATCACCGTGCCAGTGATGGGCACCGTGGAGGGCAATTCCTCGACGCCATCAACCGCCAGCTGCAGAAACCGGATGAGTTATGAC
>PKUD01000016.1 GCA_002869695.1 Desulfuromonas sp.
GAATCAAGGGAAGCAAAAGTGATGAGCAACCATGATCGAGGTCATGCGCATGGTGCCTGTCGACCACTCAGAGCTCTTGGCGGCGAATCCCTGGATGCCATTGTGGTCGGCGGCATCGGGGCAGGAGCCCTGCAAGGCCTGACCATGTCTGGTCTAAAGGTCTACCAGGCCGAGGGCGTTACCATTGCCGATAACATCACCTGCCTTGCCGAACAGGGACTGTCTGAGCTGGCAGGCGACCAGGTGTGCGGTGGGCATAGAAATGGGCATGGCTGCAGTCATTGATTGACGATTCGGCCGATTGAACATATGCTGCAGCGCTGAGTCGACAAGTCATAAACTCAGATTATTGAAAGTGAACCTCGTGTACAATTATCATCTTTGTAAGCTCTGTGGGCAAAGCGCTGCTGCTCCCAAGTTTAAACTGAAGCAGATGTCCCTGTACGTCTGTGCTGATTGTGACTTTCACTACATCGATGCACTTGATGACTACCCTGCAGAGCAGCCGGAATCCCTGCTGACTGCCAACGCGCAGAAGTATATTGAAGCTCAGTTGCCGCAAAACGGTGCGCAACTCAGAAAAAATATTGAATTCGTCAAGCAGCATGTCGTGCTGCCGGGAACTCACTGTCTCGACATTGGCTCGGGTGCAGGGCAGTTCCCGGCATTTCTGCAGGAGGAGGGGGCACAGCCACAGGGAATCGAACCGCAGCAGATTTTCCGTGAGTTTGCGCGGCAGAAATACAATCTGGAGTTACGGCGCGAGCGGGTTGAGGATCCTTACTGGCAGGAGAAATTCAGCTCCAGCTTTGATCTGATCACCTTGTGGGATACTCTGGAGCATGTCAACTTCCCGGCAGAGACTCTTGTCGGGGCATACACCCTCCTCAAGCCAGGCGGCTATTTGTTTCTCGATACTCCGTCCCGTGATTCTTTATTTTATCGCGCCAGTGTGTGGTCCTACCGGCTCAGTTTGGGCTCCAAACCTGCCCTCCTCAACAGGCTCTACTCTCCGAAACCTTATCGCCACAAACAGATTTTTACTGCTGCGCAGTTAAGGCAACTGCTGGAAAAGTGCGGCCTGACCGTTTTGGGTCCTTCTTCAGTTCATCGCACCAGCAACAAGCTTGTCGTGGCCTGTCGCAAAGATCCGCTTTAGGGATCTTCATCTTCTGTCGTCTGGTTCGTTCTTACCGGTCAGAGCAAACCCTGAACCTTGAATCCTCCTCTCCTGGGGTTGACGTATAACAAAAAAATGTAATAATAATAAATCATAATATACGATGTCGAAATAAACGGAGAGAAGATGCAACACAGTGCGATGCCAGAACCCCGGCGCCGGGCTCTCAAGCTTTATGTTAAGTTGATGCGGGCTACCAATCAGACCACTAGCAAGATCCATCGTCACCTGCTTCTAGACAATCTCACCCAGAGTCAGTTTGCTGTTCTTGAAGCCGTGTACCACCTCGGACCCCTTACTCAGGGCGAATTGGGTGCGAAAATCCTCAAGAGCAACGCCAATCTGACCACTGTGGTTGATAGCCTGGAAAAGAAAAAATTGGTCCAGAGGGATCGCTCCTCTGACGACCGGCGCCAGGTGTTTGTCAGCTTGACGTCATCAGGTGAATCCCTCATTTGCCGGGTTTTTCCACGGCACGCGGAGATTGTCGAAACAGTAATGACGGTTTTGTCCGAACAGGAGCAGGAACAACTGATGGCCCTGTTAAAAAAGCTTGGTACAGGGGAATAGTTTTGCTTTAAAAAAATCAATGTCGAATCTTTTTCTTGGCCCGGGCAATTTCATGCCCGGCGCGACGGCCTTGAATAGATTGGGGATTCCAGCTTGAGGTCAGGGGACTGAGTCGGGCGGAAGTTCTGTGCATTGAAGTTCCACTGAGTTAACTGAGAAAACACACTGGAGGAGATGTATGAATGGATTAAAGGTCCTTGGTATCTGTGGCAGTTTGCGGGAAAAGTCGACCAATCTCGGTCTGTTGCGTTATGCGCGTGAAAAAGCACCTGCAGGTATGGAGATCAGTCTTGCGAATCTTGCAGATGTCCCGTTTTACAACGCCGACCGGAGTGAAAAACCTCCGGCAGTGAAGACACTGCTGGCCCAGATTGCAAGTGCCGATGCACTGTTGCTGGCCTGTCCGGAATATAATTACTCTTTCGCGCCGGCACTGAAAAATGCTCTCGACTGGGCGTCGCGTGAACCTGACAATCAGCTCCTGGCGGGAAAGCCCGCGGCTATCCTCGGGGCTGGTGGTGGTCTGGGTACGGCGCGGGCTCAATATCACCTGCGCCAGGTATGCGTGTTTCTTGATCTGCGGTTACTGAATAAGCCGGAAATCTTCTGTAATGCCTTTGATGGCAGTTTTGATGAAAGGGGGGGGCTGGTCAACGAAAAAATTCAGCAGCTGGTTGTTGCTCAGCTTGCTGAGCTGCAGGAATGGACCGCTCTCCTGCGCCGCTGATCTGAGCCAGGATGCAGGCCGCTTATCTCCTCCAGAGGGAGGGGAGCGGTCTAACCTGCGACAACAACAGCGGGTGGCTGCGAAGCGGTTTATTTTCCCCCTTACAGTCGGATTTTCGGGTTCGCTTCTCCGTCTGGCTGGCTGGCCTTTTTGAACCTCCGGTTTCGGTTGACCATCGTCAAACATCGGTGGTAGATTTACAACCGGTTGACCAACCGATCTTACCTTCGGATCGGTTTTTTTATTGCAAACCTTGGCTGGATGTTTTCAGCTCCCGTTCGACTCTCCGGTTAATTATGGAACACGCAAACTTCGTCCATCTTCATCTGCATAGCCAGTACAGCCTACTTGATGGCGCAATTAAGCTCGACGATCTGGTTGAGCGGGCTCGCGAGTATCGCATGCCGGCGGTTGCGGTGACCGATCACGGCAATATGTTCGGGGCTGTCGAGTTTTATTCCAAGGCCATGGCCGCAGGGGTTAAGCCGATCATCGGCTGTGAGGTTTATGTCGCACCCGGTTCACGCCTGACCAAGGGGAACGCCCGCGGCTCTTCCGAAGCGTCCTATCATCTGGTTCTGTTGTGCAAGAACCTGGTCGGTTATAAGAATCTCTGTTACCTCATATCGACAGCATATCGGGACGGTTTCTACTACAAACCACGCATCGACTGGGATCTGCTGGCCAAGCACAACCAAGGCTTGATTGCCCTGTCGGCCTGTCTCGGCGGCGAACTGCCGACCCTGATCAATCTTAATCAACCAGATGAGGCACTGGAGAGAGCCAGGGCGATTTCCGCGGTTTTTGACAACCGCCGTTTTTATCTGGAACTGCAGGAGAACTATCTACCGGAACAGGCCAAGGCCAATCAGGGGCTGGTGAAGATCGCCCGGGAACTGGACCTGCCGATGGTAGCGACCAATGACTGTCACTACCTGAGCCGTGAAGAGGCCTTTGCTCACGAGGTTCTGCTCTGCATCCAGACCGGCAAGACGATGGATGATCCGAACCGGATGCGGTTCGCCAACGAAGAGTTTTACGTCAAGACGCCGGACGAGATGATCGAACTGTTCAAGGATTATCCGGACGCGATTGCTAAC
>PKUD01000044.1 GCA_002869695.1 Desulfuromonas sp.
CCCAGCGCCAGCAGCACACCCGCCGCCAGGTTTTCACGCAGTGGAGCCTTGACCGCGGCCTGCCGATATCCGCGGCGATGCAGCAACTCGCCAGAGCTGTCCACTGACAGCTGACAGTGATCATCTTCCAGGCGGACCAGGACAAGGGGTCTACTCCCGTGAGCGGCGGGCGCAGATCCGAGAGACTGCTCAATCGCCGCAGTTGCTGTTTCAGCAACCCTCCCACTGTGGTTCAAGCGCGACCGATGGCAACTGGCACGGACTTCGAATTGAGCTCCCGGACGGAGAAAACGGCCCCAGGGCATTTTCACCAACTTCCGGTAGAGCCCCGGGAAATCGCGCACATGAGTGTCGCCAACCCGCACCAGAACCCGACTGGCAGTTCGCAGCCAGAGGTTTGCCTGATAGAGTTCACGCAATCCGCCCTCAAACTCAACCCCGCCATCAAGTTGCCTCACTGGAGCGATTCCCAGTTGCTCCAGCTCGGCAGCGCAGAGCGCTTCGAAACCGGGTTGTGTTACCGCAAAATAGCGGTCCAGACGTTGTTTCATACCTGTTGACTCCTGACTCATTCACGCACGCGTAGCAGACGATATCACAAGAAATTCGACGAAACATCAGGATTCTAGATTCATGGCATTTTCTTCATTTCTCCTCTCCATCTTTTCCTGTATAATGCGCTCTCCGAAGAGGAGTTCCTGTGACCTCCCCCGTAAATTCAAGTAAAGGCTTTCTCAACAATGATTCATCAGCGATACTTCAGACCGGGGCAAAAAGTTCTGTTACGGCCTTCAGCATCATCCACCCCCGAGGGGCATGTTCGCCTGTTGAGTTGCTACCTGCAGGGGGGCGGAGATGATTATTTTGATTTGACTCTTCCCTACGGAGCAGATGCCGCCAATCAGTATCCCTTCCATGACAAGATGGATTTCGAATTAAGTTCCGACAGTCTGGGCTTGGGCGCCCGGGTCAGCGGCCGCTTTCGTGAAGTCATTTCCGGCAATAAAATCCGGGTCCATGTTTACCCGGACCTGCAGATGTTTCAGCGGCGGGCCAAACAACGCGTTGACTGTCGCCTCGGTATCCGCTTCACCAGAGGTCGTGGCACCCTGCAGATCATGCGTGAGACCTGGGAAAAAAATGTCAACCTGCTCAACAGCGACAAACCTCCGGCCAAATTAACCGGCTTCAATGATTGTAAAATCAACCTCAGCTCAGGCGGCATACGGTTTGCTATCCGTCCCCCTGCTGAGCCTGCCGACCTCTGCTTGCTGCTGATCAACCTTGACGATGGACACCCACCCATCTGCGCGCTGGCGGAAATCATCTGGTCGATTCCGGATCAGGAGGGCGAGGTTCTGCTCACCGGCATGCAATTTCTGGATATCCTTGAAAAGGACCAGCAACGGATTGACAGTTTCGCGCAAAAGCACCGATAAGGGAAAGAATCTTCAACCTGGGGACCCACACCTCTCATCCCTGTCGCTGAAGAACAGCGAAAGATCCTCAACCAACAACGGCAACACGCAGGAAAACAACCCGTAATGCAACAGATACCTGAAACAGAAATCCTGCATGCCTGCCGCGTCCTGTTTGGTGCGGACCTCCACTTAGGGCGAGAATTTCTCAACTACCTGCAGCCATCCTGCGTTCGAACCGCTTACCGCAAGCAGGCCAAGGCCACCCATCCGGATCGCTATACCGGCTCGTGCTCCAGTACCAGGGCCAGGCAGGAAAAACTTTTTCAGAACCTGAATCAGGCCCACGAGGTCATACAGAATTATCTGAAGCAACGCAATCTCCCGAGCGGAGAAACCCGGTTCCGCACCTCCAGACAACAGCCACCACCAAGTCCGCCGGAAAACAAAGCCCAGCGCTACTACCGGGGCCCTCTTCCAACCCGCCCCTTGCAGTTCGGCCAGTTTCTCTATTACCGGGGGGTGATTCCTTATTCAGCGGTCATCTCCGCGATCACCTGGCAGCGTCAACAGCGCCCGCCGATAGGCGAGATCGCCCGTCGCTGGCGGTGGCTCAACAGCACTGATGTCGACCGGATACTCCGCCAGCATGGTGGTTTCGCCCGGTTCGGCGAACGGGCGGAACGGCTGGGTCTGCTCAACTCACTCCAGGTTCGCACCCTCCTGCTCCACCAACGCAACCGCCAGCAACAGATCGGACATTATTTTATTGAGCGCAACTATTTTCCGGAAAGCTCTCTGGATCGATTCCTGACTGAGCTTTCCGAGCATAACCGCAGCTATTCTCACGGTAATCCGGGGCAGTTTTACACGCAGCGTTGAAAGCTCCCTTCCGACATTTTCATCAGCACCCAGAACAATCATATAACCACGACAGGAGGTACAACATGGGCATTCTGGCCGCATCCGCCAGCATCTGCCATTTTCGCATCAGCGGCTCTCTTCCAGAAGGGACATCCCGGGACTGGATTGCAGAGCAACTGAGCAAGCAGGGCTTTCAATCGATCGAGCAAACATCTGATGAACTCTCCATCGGTTGGGCCAGGCTGGACGATCCTGATTCCGGACGTTTCGAGCACGCGGGCCATTGCAGCCGCGATCAGCACATCTGCTTCTCACTGCGACAGGACCGCCGGCGTATTCCTGCAGCCCTTTACAAGCGCCAGGTGGCGCACCTCAGCGAGCAATTTCTCCAGAACCGGCCCGAGCTCAAACGCGTTCCGAAAGGCGATATGGAAGACATCCGCGAGCGCTCAAGGTCACTGTTGATGGCCAGGACCCTCCCCAACCCTTCCATCTACGATGTGGACTGGGATACCGAGCAGAACTTGATCCGTTTCTGCAGTCTCAACCAGAAAATGATCGAAACCTTTTTGGGCCTGTTCCACCAGTCCTTCCCGAGCCTGCGCCTGACCCTCTATCACCCCATGGCCCGCGCCAGCCAGGTTGTTCCGGAAGAACTCCAGCAGGGTCTGCAACAGGCCAACCGGGCCCAGACCGACAGTGCCATCGAACAGATCGACGCCAACCGCTGGCTGGGCAACGATTTTCTTCACTGGTTGCTCTACCGCACCCTTAATTCCGATTCCCGCTATGCGGTAAGAAGACCTGGGCCGCTGCTCGACAATGAACCTTTTCTGGCCTATCTGGACGATCGTCTGCTGATGATCGGCGGCGGACAGGAGGGCCAGCAGAAGATTGTCGTTGCCGGACCGCAGGACAGCTACGGGGAAGTTAAAGCGGCGCTGCGGCAAGGAAAACTGCTCGAGGAGGCGACCCTGCATATGCTCCGCGATGACGAGTCGGCCTGGAAAATGACCCTCAAGGGGGAGAGGTTTTATTTCGGCAGTTTTCGCACACCGATGATCAAACCGGACAGTGATCCGAACGACGACCCCGCCGCTGAGGCAGAAGCTGCATTTTTAACCAAGGTCGGCGCCATCGAGGAAGGCGAGCAGATGTTTGACAGCCTGCTGCTCGAGTTTTTGAACAGACGCCTTGCCGTTGACTGGGCAGATGAATTGAATAAAATTCAAGCATGGGTGCAGGAAAACTGAGCG
>PKUD01000147.1 GCA_002869695.1 Desulfuromonas sp.
ATCAAGATGTCGCAACCGGCTCAACGGTCACCCTTGATGGAAGTGGAAGCTTTGATGCGAATGGAGACACCATAACCTATAGCTGGGCATTCACCTCCAGACCGGACAACAGTACGGCAACTCTCTCCGATGCTTCTGCGGCAGACCCCACGTTCTTCGCCGACCTTGATGGATCATACGTGCTGAACCTGATAGTCAACGACGGTCTCGCAGATAGCGACCCTGATAAAGTCACCATCACCGCAACCACACCAAATTCGCCTCCGATTGCCGATGCAGGGGCGGACCAGTCAGTTTCGACTAATACTACGGTCACATTGAACGGCAGTGGCAGTTCCGATCCGGATGACGCCGATTCACTGACATATAATTGGACCTTCTCTTCCAAGCCTATCGGCAGTACAGCAACTCTCTCCGATGCTTCTGCGGCAAACCCCACATTTTTCGCCGATCTTGATGGATCATACGTTCTGAGTCTGGTGGTCAATGACGGTAAAGTGAATAGCGCTTCTGACGCAGTCATTATCACCGCAGCCACACCAAATTCGCCTCCGGTTGCCGATGCCGGGGTGGACCAGTCAGTTTCGACCGGTGCTACGGTCACACTGGACGGCAGTGGCAGTTCCGATCCGGATGACGCCGATTCACTGACATATAAGTGGACCTTCACGTCCAAACCTATCGGCAGTACAGCTGCTCTGTCCGATGCGACAACGGAAAAACCCACATTTACAGCTGATCTTGACGGGTCATATATTTTGAACCTGGTCGTCAACGACGGGTCGGTGGATAGTGCTGCTGACGCAGTCATTATCTCCGCAGCCACACCAAATTCGCCTCCGGTTGCCGATGCCGGGGCGGACCAGTCAGTTTCGACCGGTGCTACGGTCACACTGGACGGCAGTGGCAGTTCCGATCCGAATAACGACCCACTGACATATAATTGGACCTTCACGTCCAAGCCTATCGGCAGTACAGCTGCTCTGTCCGATGCGACAACGGAAAAACCCACATTTACAGCCGATCTTGACGGGTCATATATTTTGAGCCTGGTCGTCAACGACGGGTCGGTGGATAGTGCTGCTGACTCAGTCATTATCACCGCAGCCACACCAAATTCGCCACCCATCGCCGATGCCGGGGCGGACCAGTCAGTTGCGACCAATACTACGGTCACACTGGACGGCAGCGGCAGTTTCGATCCGGATGCCGATCCGGACCCACTGACGTATAATTGGACCTTCACGTCCAAGCCTATCGGCAGTGCGGCAACCCTCTCCGATGCGACAGCGGAAAACCCCATCTTCACCGCCGATCTTGACGGGTCATATATTTTGAGCCTGGTCGTCAACGACGGGTCGGACGACAGCACCGCTGACGAAGTTATCATCACCGCATCCAACCTGCCACCAGTTGCCGAGGCCGGCCCGACCCAGAATGTGAAAATCGGGGATCCGGTAACTCTGGACGGCAGCAGAAGTTACGACCCGAACGACGATCCACTGACCTATTCCTGGTCGTTCATTGAGGGGGGTGTCGGTGTGACCCTCACTGGAGGCACCACTGCCACACCCTCTTTCACTGCCATCAATGCAGGGACATACATTCTGGAGTTGATCGTCAATGATGGCACCCTCGATAGTGATCCAGACTCGGTGACAATTAACAGTCGTTAACTCTCGGGCTACTTTAGAATATTTGAACTTTTCTGCTAACTTAGTGCATGGCTTTGTCTGCTTTGAATGTCATTCTTCCATCCGCACTCGTGAAGAATGTCTTTTTAATGTAACCAGGAGGGGCAATCATGAAAAAAATAGTTTTTTTATTTTTAATCTTATCCTTGTCAGCCTGTAGTGCCGCTATTAGAAAAGAGGCAACTATAGAAGGTAACGTATTTACGGACGAACTCAGACCTTACACTGCTATAAAGTTCCCTTTTGAAATTTCACTCAAAGATAAAAAATCTGGATCGTACCGAGATGACAACAATGTCGCCTTGTACTATGAGACCTACACCCTCGGCACAGGACTACAAAACAGGCTTTCCGTTGTCTCAAAACAACACCTGGCAGTTGGTCGAGAATTGACATACTTTACGACAGCAGATGATGCGTCAATTGATAATAAATTGTTTCTTTACAAAAACAAAAACGGTCTTTGCTGTGTCAGCGCAAGCAGGGAAAATGGCTATAACTTACTAATTAGCACAGTGATAAAATATTCCGGGGAACAACACAGAGCGTCCATACAAATTTTTGAAAAGCTCGGAGACAATTACGACTATTCGAGATTAATGGGTGCCGACAAAGAATTGGTTGATAAGTATCTGGGCTATACCGAGAATATATGTAATCAAGTCCTTTCAACAGAGACTAAACTCATTGACATAAAAAATCAAAAAAGCACAAATATCGAGGAAACTTTCTTTTTCGATGAAAACACTAAAAAAATCTGGCATGTCGTACCAGATACCCCAAAAGCAAGCGCGGAGACAGGAGAAAAGATTTGTAACTCCCTCAAAGTGGGAAATGGTGGTACACCTCGACTACCAACCCTTTATGAAATCAGTTCACTATGGGAGCAATATAACAATAATGAAAGGGTTCTATATTTCAAGAAGAAGACATACCTAACCAGTACTCTAGTAAAAGTCGCTGGGGCGAATAAGTTACCTGTAGCGTTTTCCTTTGAAACTGGCTTTCATGAACCTTCATTTTCTTCAAATGTTGTGTGCATTTCTGGAGAATAAAATAATCCGAATTATAATTTAAAAGAACGGAAGAAAATCAGCCTTATAACATCAGGCCAACAGACGAGTTACCGTCTTTTTGGGTTGATCGAATGGACACGGCCGACAATCGAATTAAGCACGTATACCAAGAGATATCGTCCGCCCTTTGAGAGTGGTCAAAATCATGAAAATAACCTTCCACGGCGCAGCCGGAACTGTTACCGGATCTCAGCATCTGATCGAAGTGAACGGCAAAAAAATCATGCTCGACTGCGGCCTGTTCCAGGGGAAGCGGAAAGAAGCATTCGAGCGTAATCGCACCGAGTTCTGCCAGGGGAAGAATGTCGACTACCTGATCCTGTCCCATGCCCATATCGATCATTCGGGACGGATACCGTGCCTGGTCAAGAACGGTTTTGACGGAGATATTTTCTGTACCTCGGCCACCAGGGACCTGTGTGCACTGATGCTGATGGACAGTGCTTATCTTCAGGAGAGGGACGTAGAATTCGTCAATCGGCGACGCGCAAAAAAAGGCAAGCGCCTCTTTGAACCTCTCTATACCAAGGCGGATGTCGCCCGCAGTATGGAGCAGTTCATCGGCCTCAGCTACAATCGCCGACACCAGCTTTTCCCCGGCGTTCATCTGACCCTGGTGGACGCCGGCCACCTGCTCGGCAGTGCCCACGTCATCCTCGATATCGACAACCTGAAAACCGGCCAGAACCGGCGGCTGGTTTTCAGTGGTGACATCGGCAGACCGGGCATCCCGATCATCCGCGACCCGGTTCCGCTCACCGAGGGAGCCGACATTCTGATCATGGAAAGCACCTACGGCAACCGGCTGCACCCTCCTTACCCTGAAACCGATGACGCCCTGGAGCGGATCGTCAACGAAACCATTGGGCGGGGCGGTTCGCTGCTGATTCCTGCGTTTGCCGTTGGCCGCACCCAACAGTTGGTTTATGCCCTGCACAAACTCCACAGCGCAGGCAGAATTCCTGATTTGCCGATTTTCGTCGACAGTCCCCTGGCGACCCGTACCACGGAAATCTACCGCCTCCACTCGGAGGTTTACGACGAGGACATTCGCGAGTTTCTGCTCTCCGACGACGACAGCAATCCCTTTGGCTTTGGCCGACTGCAATATACGCAGTCAGTGGAACAATCGAAGGCGCTCAATCTGCTCAAAGTGCCTGCGGTCATCATCAGTTCCAGCGGTATGATGGAGGGTGGGCGGATCCTGCATCATCTGCGTAGCCGCATCGAGGACCACCGCAACACAATTCTGATAACCGGTTGGCAGGCGCCCAACACCTTGGGCCGACATATTGTCGACCGGGATGAAGTGGTCAGAATTTTCGGCGAAGAGTTCAAGGTGAAAGCGAAAATCGAAATATTGACCGGATTCTCCGGGCACGCCGATCGAAGCGGACTGCTGGACTTCGTTCGCAACATGGAGAAGAAACCGCAACAGACCTTTATTGTTCACGGTGAGGCTGAATCCTCCGAGTCCCTGGCCCAGGCCCTGCGTTCGGAGTTCGGTCTCGACAATGTAAGAATCCCGGCATCCATGCAATCCTTTACCCTCTGAGTTGTTTATGATGCCGTCCAAGAAAATGGCAACAGAACCTGTCCCGCAGATATCTTTCGGGCTACATGGTTTGACATCCGCCTCTATTCTTTGTAAGGTTGGGGGTCTAGGCGGCACCCTGCCAGGGTGTTCCGACCTTGCCCCGCGAGGGAATCGTTAAGAACGTCGCCCCGTGTGATGCTTCGCAGATTCCCTTTTCATTCAGAGTAGCGCCTGGTTATTGCAGTTCCTGCTGAACCGGGTCGCGGGTCGCTCTGTCCTTTT
>PKUD01000106.1 GCA_002869695.1 Desulfuromonas sp.
TGATAACCGGCGGCCAGTTTCCTGCCCAGGGCGGGAAACCAGCCGACCAGCCTGGCGATGGCGATATTTTTTAGACGGGAGTGTCCTGACAACGCGCGACTCCTTACCGAGGTGTGACCGGAGGCACCATTTAACCGTCTCCATCCCGCCACCCTACCTGAGTAATGATTGCTGCTGGGCTTCGTTCTCCGCAGTCAGCACCGAAATGGGCAGCGACTGATTGTTCGCCCATTCGATCCAGGACCCATCATAGTTCCTTGCGCGTTGATAATTCAAGCCGAGCAGAACCAATGTTGCGTAGGAAGAGCGGATACCGGTCTGGCAATGTGCGATAATTTCCCTGTCAGGGGTGATCCCCTTTGCAGTGAGCAGGACTCGTATCTCCTCTTCACTTTTGAGAACTTTGACTCCTCCCATCTCTTGCTGAAGGTCTTCCCAATTCAAGTGGATAGCGCCAGGGATATGTCCGCCTCGATCAGCCCGAACTTCGGAGCCTACGTGTTCACTCAAGCGTCGTGTATCCCAGACCACCACCGAGCGGTTGGCGATCCGCGTCAGCACATAGTCCCCCTCTGCCCGAAGATCGGGGACAGGTTCTGCCACCGACAGTCTGTAATCCGTGGGGCTCTGGGACGAGGAGGGAAGGATTGAAACAGCACGCTCTTCCAGCGACCATTTGTCATAACCGCCATCCAGCACAAATGATTTCAGATGCCCGTGAAACTGCAAGGTCCAGACAAGTCGCGCCGCATAAGGGTCCGAATCCCTGGCATAGACGACAACCGTTGTCTCAGGCGTAACCCCCAGACGACTCATCAGGGCTGCAAATTCCACAGTCGTCGGCACCAGACCTTTGACGCCGTTTCTTGTGGACAGAAATTCTGAGCGATCAACATGCAACGCCCCATCGATATGCCCAAGATAATAGAGCGGAGCCTTGCGAACGTCGATCACCACGACATCAGTACGGTTGGCTGCTAACCAGTCTGTATCTACAAAGTAATCCGATAACGCTGCCTGGACCAGGCTGACGAAGCTGACGGTTAAAATCAGGGAAATAATTACGGTTGAGATAATGCGTTTCATGAACTCCTCCTTTATTGATATGTTTTGGGGGTTTTATATAATCGATACAACAGTGTCAAGATAAACTTTTGTCTTTATTTTTTATTTATTGTACTTTGCTTTACAGTTATTTAAAGATTCCGGCCTGGGGATGACAAACAGAACGCGATATGTTATTGAGTTCTGACCACACCAACAGGAGCAACAAGTCATGGAGTGTACCGCCACAGGCAAAGACTGCCGCTGTACCTACAGCTCATGTAGTCGCCGCGGCAACTGTTGCCAATGCGTCGCCTACCATCGGGGAAAAGGTGAATTCACCGCATGCTTTTTCTCTTCGGAAGCCGAACGCACCTATGACCGCTCATTCAACAATCTGTGCAAGGACCGTGGTCTTAGAACCTGAGCGAAGATGGAAAACTACAGCGAGTCGGCCGAGAAAAACCGGCAACCGATTCTGGATAAACTGAAGTACCATTTCCACCAAGCCACATCGGTCCTGGAAATTGGCAGCGGCTCCGGTCAGCACGCAGTCTTCTTTACAACGCATTTGACACAGCTGATCTGGCAGGCAACCGAAACGGCTGAAAACCTTCCGGCTCTGCAAAACAATCTACTGCAACAGAAGTCGCTGCAACTGCCTCCCCCATTGCTACTGGATGTTCAAAACCGACATTGGCCGCTGTCCAGAGCAGAGAATATTTTTACGGCAAACACCCTGCACATCATGCCCTTGGCGGTGGTCGAAAAGATGTTCTCCGGGATTGGTTCTATCCTGAACCAGCGCGGCCTGCTCTGCGTTTACGGCGCGATGCGCTACAATGGAGGTTTCACGAGCGACAGCAACGCCCGTTTCGATCACAGGCTGAAACAACAGAACCCGGCTCGCGGGATTCGTGATTTCGAGACAATTGATCTCCTGGCAAAAGAACAGGAACTGGAATTAATGGCAGATCATGACATGCCGTCCAACAACCAGCTTCTGGTCTGGAGACGAAGGAAAGGATAAACATCCTGCAAAAAACAGTTGAAAACAGTTTCATCCCAACCTGCCATGAAGAGATGATGAACCGCGGCTGGGACGAACTTGACGTGCTTTTCGTCACCGGGGATGCGTACATCGACCATCCGGCTTTCGGCACACCTCTGTTGGCCCGGCTGCTGGAAGATGCAGGATACCGGGTTGGGATCCTTGCTCAGCCGGACTGGAAAGATCCCGAAGCACTCCAGCTGATGGGACGACCACGCCTGTTCGCCGCTATCTCAGCCGGCGCCATGGACTCGATGGTCAACCATTATACGGCAGCCAGGCGGCTGCGCAGCGATGACGCCTACACTCCGGGTGGCATTGCCGGCAAACGTCCCAACCGGGCAGTGATCGCCTATACGGCTGCGGTCAAAGGTGCCTTCAAGGGCTTACCGACGATCATCGGGGGCATCGAAGCCAGCCTGCGGAGGCTGGCTCACTATGATTATTGGGACGACAATGTCAGGCGTTCGGTGCTGATCGATAGCAAGGCGGATCTCCTGCTGTTCGGCATGGCAGAAACAGCGCTATTGGAACTGACCCGGCGCCTTGCCTCGGGAATCCCAATTGGCGACATTGACGACCTGACCGGAACGGCACGACTGGCCAAGGCGGCGCCGAATGACGCTATCAGCCTCCCCTCTTTCGAAGAGGTCAGCAACGATCTCGCTGCTTATAATACAGCGTTCAGGCTGGCCAGTGAACAGCAGAATCCGTACTCGGCCAGGCCTCTGGCCCAACAGCACGGCTCACGCATCCTGGTGGTCAACCCTCCGGCGCTGCCACTCAGTGAAGCGGAGATGGATCGCATCTACAGCCTGCCCTTTACCCGGCAACCGCACCCGTCCTACCAAAAAGAGATACCGGCCTGGAAACAGATCCGCTTTTCTATCACCAGTCATCGCGGCTGTTTTGGCGGGTGCGCTTTTTGCGCGATCACCCACCACCAGGGGAAAACCATCCAGTCCCGCTCTCAGAATTCAATTGTTAACGAGCTAGAGATATTGACCCGGCATCCTGATTTCCGGGGCACAGTCACCGATGTCGGGGGACCGACTGCCAACATGTACGGACTCGGCTGCAACGACCCAGATGCCGAGCAGCAATGTCGTCGCAGCAGCTGTCTCTACCCCCGCCCCTGCCGCAATCTACGCACCGATGACCAGAGGGCAACTCGTCTGCTTCGTCATTTGCGCGGTCACGACAAAGTCAAACACCTGTTTGTCGCGTCAGGTATCCGCTACGATCTGCTGCAGAAACAGCAGAACTATTTTGACCAACTGCTGCAGCACCATGTCGGGGGGCTGCTCAAGGTCGCTCCGGAATCGACCAGCGACAGGGTCTGCGAGGTGATGCGTAAACCGGCTGGCGCACTGTTTACCGAATTTCTGGACCAGTTCCGCAGCCGCAGCCAACAGCTTGGACTGCGTCAGGGAATCGTCCCCTACTTCATCAGCAGTCACCCTGGGTGTGAACTGAACGACATGATCGATGTCGCCCTCTACCTGAAGCGTCACCGGTTGCGTGTCGAGCAGGTTCAGGACTTCACCCCGACGCCCGGAAGCCTGGCAACGTGCATCTACCACACCGGCCACGATCCATTCAGCGGTAAAGCGATACATATCCCCCGGACACTAAAGGAGAGGCGACTGCAGAAGGCCCTCCTTCTCTACCATCGGCCAGAATTTGCTAATGATATAAAGGAAGCGCTGCGCATCACTGGTCGCGAAGCAGAGACTGAAACTTTGCTGGAGGCGAGCCCGCGCCATTCAATGGACAGAAAAAAAGCAATCAGACGAAACAGAAAGACAGGGCGCATTCCACGGAGACGTTAACCATCGCTTAATGATTCTGGGAACGCCTCACAGTCCTGGAACATTGATTGATAATACCGGATTTTGCCTGGCTTCTTCCGACGGATAAGAAGGGAGCCTCTTCCGATGAGATATCAGCACCCTGTAGAGGCCGGGTTGAGACAGTTTTTTATGCTGCCTAAAACTTCTGCTTAACGAATCTACTCCTTCTCCGCGAATCTAAAGAATTTAACAGAAACTCCACCAATTCAACCCTCCCTCACCTTCTTTTATCCCGACTTAAATCGATTTAGCCAGGATAAATCTTTTTAACACAGTTAAATATTATTGTTGACAATTTGTACCATGTCAGCTATATCGGTCGGGCGTAAAACCCTTTTCTATTCATACCGGAAACCAGTCCGGAAAATCAGCGTTACCGAAGGCATCAAAACACGGGGAAACGAACACCAAAGCAATAACACTGTCAAAGGGGATTACCTGCCATCAGGTCAACTTTGGACCGCGGGTCTCCTTTCGTTTTCCGTTCGACATACTGCATACGAGATTGATCCTGACAGACCGATTCTTTAGATAAGTCGGCAGCAGCGGGACGCGTTGCTCCGCAAAGAAATTTCAAACCATGCAAAGGATGACCAGATGTCAAAAAAAATGATTAAGCCATCACTGCAAAACCCGTTGGAGCCGCCAGAGGAAGTCGATTTTACTATTCCCGGCGAGGTTGCTGGTGCGACCGGTGGCTACGAAGAGGTCATGAAGGAAGGGCATGACCTGATTCAACGCCCGATCAAATCCGTCGCCGTCGGCCAGATCGAGAAACAGCACTTCAAAAAGCGGATGACTGTTTGGGAGCGGATCAAGGTTCTGACCGACTCCGAGCCGAACATCCTCTTTCAGAACTGGGGCAAGAACCTCGATGGGGCCTCCCTGGTCACCGGCATCCTGAACATCGGCGGTCGTGATGTTGCCCTCTACGGCCATGACTTCACCGTCCGCGCCGGTTCCATCGATGCCACCAACGGCCAGAAGCTGGCGCGCATGATGTATATGGCCGGCGAAAAAGGTCTGCCGCTGATCGGCATGAATGATTCGGCGGGGGCCTTCGTCCCGGCCGGGGTCGGCGGCCTTGACGGCTATGCCGAAGCCTTTACTGCGCTGCGTAAGATCAGCGGCGTGGTCCCCTCGATCATGTGCATGTTCGGCTTCAACGCCGGCGGCGGCTCCTACCTGCCGCGCCAAGGCAGTTTCGTCATCCAGCCGGAAGACACCTTCTTCGGACTGACCGGTCCCGGCGTCGTCAAGTCGGTGCTTGGGGAGGACATCACCCCGGAAGAACTGGGCGGCCCCATGGTTCACAGCGCCTCCGGCGTGACCGACCTGACCGTTGCCGACGAGACGGCTGCCCTGCGGACAGCGGTGCGCCTGCTCAGCTACATCCCGTACAACAACCACAGCATGGCCCCGTTCCAGGATACCAGTGATCCGCTCGACCGGAAAACCTGGGAGATCAACACCCTGCTGAAGAAAGCCTTCAACTCGCCGACCGGCTTCAACACCCCGTTCGACGTATCCATCATCATCCAGCAGATCTGCGACCATGGCGATTACTTTGAGATGCAACCGACCCGCTCCCGTGAAGCGATCACCGCCTTCGGTCGCCTCGGCGGCAACGTGGTCGGTTTCGTCGCCAACAACTCGGCGGTCTCCTCCGGCCAGATCGACTGCGACTCGGCGGTCAAGATCGCCCGCTTCGTCCGCTTCTGCAATATCTACAATATTCCGTTGATCTTCATGGAAGACACCACCGGCTTCCTGCCGGGTCGCGAGCAGGAAGCCCGCGGCATCGTTCAGGCCGGTCGCTCCATGCTTGACTCCATCGTCGATGTCCGCACTCCGCGGATTCTGCTGATCCTGCGTAACGCCTACGGTGGCGCCTACGCGTCTTACAACAACTACCCGACCGGGGCCGATCTGGTCCTGGCCCTGCCGACCACCCGCCTGGCGGTTATGGGTCCGGCCGGTAAAGAGTTTGTCTACAAGAACGAACTGCGCGCGTTGCGTGGCTCCGTCAAGCAGCGCATCGCTGCGGGAACCCATGACCGGATCAAGGCCGGTATGGAAGGCGAGGCCGCCAAAGCCGATGCCGAGAAGGATGTGGCAGAATGGCTCAAGCTGGAAGAAGCGGCGCTCAACACTCGCTACGAAAAAGAGTTGATGAACCCGAAAGAGGGCCTGGCCCTCGGTTCGATCTCCTCGATTGTCATGCCGACCGACCTGCGTAAGGTGCTTGGCGAAAATCTGAACTTCTTCCTCCGCCATTACAAACCTTCGACCTGGCAGGATGTTCAGCGCGAGTTCCATTAGGCACCTCGCTACGCATGACTGGATATCATTCAATCAAATTAAACCCCATGGTAATTGGAGATTAGGCCCATGGCACAAAATAATGAGTATTACAGCAACAACCCCCTGATCCACCGGGATCGCCGTTTAAGCCAAGCGTCCTCGGAGTGGGTCCGTTCCTTCTCCTGCGAGGACCTGAAACCGCTGATCGTCTGCCGCGGCCCGATCCGCAAAGAGGCGATGGATGTTTATGAAGAGATGGGGATCAGCCACTACGGCATCCTGCTTTCGGAAAAAGACTCCATCGTCTACCCGAACGCCCTATCCCCCGAACTGCGCATGCTGACTGACAACAGCCGCGTCCACAGGGTCCCGGATTATACCGGTGCCTCAAAGGAAGAGCGTGTCGAGCGCATCGACCAGATCATCCAGACCGCTAAGGACAACGGCTACGATTCGATCTTTGCCGGCTACGGCTTCATGGCCGAGGATGACGAGTTTGTCGCCGCAATTGAGGATGCCGGCCTCAGGTTCATCGGACCCTGTGCCGCCACCCAGCGTGCTGCGGGCAAAAAGGATGAGGCCAAGCGGACCGCCCTGCAGGTTAATGTTTCGGTCACCCCCGGAATCGACAACGTCACCGCCCGCACCCTGCTGAAAAAGCACCCCACCAAGGCAAGCCTGAAAGCCCTGATCAAGGCCGAAAATCTGAGCTGTAAAGCCGATGACAAAATGAGTCTCGAAGAGCTGGCCGACTGCATCCTCTTCGCGTCCTACGACAAGGGGATCGACCTGTTCTCCATCGAGGAGCTCTGCGCGCAGGTTGAGGCCGAATGCTTCGACATGTTCAGGAACTACCCCGGAGCCCGGATCCGCCTCAAGGCGATCGGCGGCGGTGGTGGTAAGGGCCAGCGGATTCTCGGCGCCTCACTGCTGATGACCAAACAGCCGACCGACAAACAGATCAAACAAGCCTGTGCCGACGCACCCGGTCTGGTTCGCGAGATCCTGAATGAGGTCAAAACCAACGGCGTCGGCGACAACAAGAACGTGCTCATCGAGCTGAACATTGAGCAGACCCGCCATAACGAGATCCAGCTGCTCGGTAACGGCGAGTGGGCCATCGCCCTCGGCGGCCGGGACTGCTCGCTGCAGATGCATGAGCAGAAGCTGCTGGAGATCTCCGTCACCCAGGAAGCCCTGGCCGACGAGATTGCCAAGGCCAAGAAAGCCAAGCTCAAAGCGCAGGTCAAGGCGCTGGAATCCGACCTCAAAGTCCTCAAGCGGATGGAAGAGGAATCGGAGCGGTTCGGTACGGCCGTTGGTCTCGATTCCGCCTCAACCTTTGAGTGTATCGTCGATGGCGACCGCCATTACTTCATGGAGGTCAACACGCGGATTCAGGTTGAGCACCGGGTCACCGAGCTGGTCTACAGCCTCAAGTTCGTCAACCCCAAGAACAAAAAAGATTTCTTTATCGTCGAGTCGCTGGTCGAAGCCATGGCCCTGCTGGCCCTGCATAAGGAGCGCCTGCCCAGGCCTGAGCGGATAGCCCGTTTCGGTGCTGCCGCGGAAGCGCGTCTTAACGCCACCGACTGCTCACTGTCACCGAGCGCCGGCGGCATGATCCGCTACTGGTCCAAGCCGATCGAAGGTGAAATTCGAGATGACCAGGGCATCAGCATGGTCAATCCCGACACCGGCCTGTTCATGCGCTACAGCGTGGCCGGTGCCTACGACTCCAACATCGCCCTGCTGCTGACCAAGGGTGAGGATCGCATCGACAGCTACAAGCACCTCTCCAAAGTCTTGCGCAGCACCACCCTGCGCGGCACCGACCTGGCCACCAATCTCGAGTTCCATTACGGCCTGGTCAACTGGTTTATCGGCAACAATGTCATGGCCAAGCCGACCACCCGCTTCGTGGTTCCTTACCTGACCCTGGTCGGCAAACTGAAGGAAGCGGCCAGCAAGGTCGATGTTGTTTACGCCTTCCTGGCAATGAAGAAACATTACGGCAAGCTCTATGCGGAAGATGCCGAGATCGCCAAAGCGGTTTCGGAAACCCTCGATCGCAAGGGCACCCTGCTGACCCGGCCAATGGAAAAGCTGCTCTCCGATCCGCACCTGCTCTCCGGCTGGCTGAGCCTCAACAAGAAGAACTTTGCCATCGACAAGGGCAAGGTCGCCTGGCTGCGCAACCCGCTGGTCATCCTCGAAGAGACCTACGATTACCTGAACATGACCTGGGACGCGAAAGCCCCGGCTGCCGAAGTGATCTGGACTCATGACGACAAGCTGCTCAAAGCGGCGCTGAAGTTCTACGCTGAACTGCGCGACACCTTCAAGCTGAAGAAAGAGGAGTTCATCAAGCTCAACGATATTCTCGGCAAGGCCAAGCCGCAGGGCGGCTATGATGCCGCAACCTGGGCCCAGATCCAGGCCGCCCACCAGGGCTACGAAATCGGCAACGAACTGCTCGGCATCCTCTTCATGATCGCCGAAGAGACCGACTTCTACGATTTCAAGGTTGAGGACGACCTGGAAGTTACCATTCCGGATTATCTCAACGATCCCGACCTGCAGGCGGCGATGAAGAAGATCCTGGTCCCGCCGCCGGCGACCAAGGCCGACGAAATCGTCACCCCCGGTGGAGGTATGTACTATGGCCAGGAAGCCCCTGGAATGCCGCCTTTCGTCACAGAAGGGATGCATTTCGATAAAGGCCAGCCACTGTTTATCCTCGAAGTCATGAAGATGTTCAACAAGGTTCCGGCACCGTTCTCCGGCACTATCGATAAGATCCTTATCGAAGGGGGCGATGGAACCATCGTCTCCAAAGGCCAGGCGCTGTTCAAGGTCACTCCCGACGAAAAATTCGTCGAAGTTGATCCGAAGGCTATTGAACTTGAACAACGGGCCAAGACAGCTGAATACCTGGCTGCTGTCCTGTAAAAGCCTTGATTGCAAGACAAAAGGGGCTCCGCTTTGCGGAGCCCCTTTTGTCTTGCGCTATTGAGATTGACCCAAAAACTCAGGTGCGACCACCCAGCCACGAGGCCAACTCCTGCCTCATTGTTTCATCCCCTCCCATATTCAACTCGAGCAGTCGCCGCAGATGGGTCAGGGTCTCGAGATCTTCGCTGAGAAACAGAAAGCCGTAGTGATCGCCCTCAATATGCACCAGTTCAGACTCGAACAGCAATTGGGCAGAGCCCTCTCCAAGAACTATGTCGAGATAACAGTTGGCCCCAAGTTCCAGACCTGTTGCCGTGGGAATACTGAACAGAGCTCCGCGTAACGAGATATCGAGCAGTTCACCAACCCACGTCAGGTCTTCACAGCGGACCTTGCAGCTACACTGAAAAGGGATCCGTTGAAAATTACGCTTTTCCACCACATCTGCCTCCTCGTCTGATAAAAGCTCATACCAGACCTTTTAGAAACTGTATATTCCAGTAAAGACCCAACAGCTGAAACCGCCTTAGGTCAGAAAGAATATGAAGATCGGGGCATTTTATGATTTTTCATTTCCGGGTGACATCGGTTGCAGTCACTCATGGGAAACCCTGTCCGCATATGACAAACCCCGCAGAATTGGCCGAAGATATTGGATTCCATGCTGAAGTACTGGGTCCCCTCTTGCTCGATATCAAATATTTCCGGGTGGCAGTTAGAACAATCAAGCCAGCCCATGTGGTCCTCATGCGAGAAAAGAACGCCAGAGCGCGGTGACTTGGTTCCGAGCTCGAGAGGTTTACGCAATTTTTCCGGTAGCTGCATGGAAGGCTCAGCACCTGGTTTCACAGTGTGAACCGGGTCAATGTAATGTTCCTTCACCATTTTTGCCCAGTCCAGTCCATTACCGAACTGCGCCCTGGGCATCCCTTCGGCAAAGGTGGCAAATGCTTCGCTGTAGGCGTCCTTGTTGCGGTGATGACAACGCGAACAGAGGCTGTTATCCCGCACCGTAAAGGCCGTCTTGCCGTTATGACAGGCACCGCAGTAGCGCCCGGAGAGATTCCTTTTGCGGGTGATTCGGGTTTCCCCTTTGTAGATGGAAAACTTCAGTTCCAGATGGCAGACCCGGCAGTCGTAGCGCGCCCGGTGACTCCAGTGCGGGAATATCACCGGGTCCATACTCCCCTTTTTGGGGGGTGGTCGCAGGATGGTATTGCCATAGGTCTCGAAGGGGCCGTTGGGTGGAATCGTCCGCAGAATCTGCATCAGCTCGTAACGATCCATGCCCAAAGCCGGGGCAGCATCGGAGAGCAGCCCGAAAACGGGAAAAAGCAGCAGCAAAAACAGGTAAAGACTTGTTTGCGCGGCATTGCGGAATCTGGTTTTCTGTCGGAGGGGGTCCACCTTACCGCCTAATAAACCGGTTTAGAATGACAACGACCACAATCCTTGAGTGGGAATGCGACCTTGCCATGACAGGCTCCGCAGGATTTTCCGGCGAAAATATCCTGCATCGAATGTTTGGTCTGTCCGGCCTTCAAGGCATAAACCTCGGGGTGGCAGAGATCACAGCTGTTCCAGACCGCGTGTTCCTTATGGGAGAAGATGATGTCCGGCAAACCGGTCAACTTGGCATCCAGGCTGACATCGCCCTGTTCATGCGTCATCTTGGCCCGGTCGAAAGAAACTCCTTCGATAAAATCCTTCGGATTCACCAGCCCTTTTCGACTGGCCAGTGCCCAATCGATTCGGTTGCCGAAACGTCCCTCCGGAAGTTTCTCCGTTACTTCATCAAAAGCATCGGCGATCCGATCATCATGCCCTATTGCAATCGCCGTATGACAGCGCTCACAATTTTTTATATCTTTGCCAACCAGGCTTTTCTCTTCACAGGCAAAAGCTTCCTTGCCATTGTGACAAACGCCACAGAATTCTCCTGCTCGGTTATCCTTTTCCCGGACGAGGGTCTGGCCTGCCTCCATGGAAAAGCCGATATCGACGTGACAGAGTCGGCAGGTGTGTTTGGATCGATGGATCCAGTGCCTGAACACAACCGGATCCATCTGGTTCTGTTTGGAAAAATTGTCCATTAACGTGGTACCGTATTCATGCGGCGGCAAACGTTTCTTGGCCGCATCTGCCGGTCTTGGCACAACAAGGCTCATCAGAACGATCATGATCAGAACACTGAAAAAACACCCTGAGAAAACATGCCATTTCATAACATTTCCCCTTCCTTCTGCTGTGACAAAAGTTCAATATGTTATTCAACAATTGGTATTATAGTGTTTTTCTGGAGAAAGTCCAGAAAGTCAAAGGATTCGAGCACTTAAGTTACCCTAAATGACCATATCTGTCATCTTTCCCTCCGACAATTCTACAAAAAAAAGAGACCGATCCAACCGGACCGGTCTCTTGATAATCTTTGCTAACCCCGACCAATCAGCTTGTTGCTGACCAGTGCCCATGCAGATTACAGAATTCACGAGCGGTGACCTTGCTCGCCGTCACGTTGAAGACCGCCTCAGGTGCGGCTCCCGGCTTCAGGAATTGCCGGTAAGATTTGCCGTCCGCCAAAAGTTCAATCCATTCGATAAAATGGGCTTCCTCCATCGGGTGCGGCACACTGCCGACGGTCACGGTAATCACACCGTCCCCGACCTCGATCACCGGAACATGTTTCTCGGTGGCGGCATCAGTTGTGTTTTCATTTAACAGTTCCATGGATTGACCACAGCACACCAGGGCGCCTGGTCCGGCATGGAGAACTTCAACAATATTGCCACAGATTGAACATTTGTAGACTTCAAGTTGCTTGGCCATAACGACTCCTCTCGTTTATCTTGAAGATTGCAGTGAACAACGGGGAACACGGACTGCAATGCCCCCGAAAACCTCCCCTAGTGGAAATTCAAAACTGTATCAGTATACCAGTTTCCTGAAATTTTTCAGGATGATTGTCAGCGATAAAGATTTTTCTGTCTTTCCAATTGATCTGTTCATGATCCTTCCCTTATAATCAAGATTCAAATAGAGAAGAGTAGACTCTCTGCCCCGCAGGTGAGGTCAGAACGTCCACGCGGAATAATATAAATCCGGGAATTCCTCAACGATTCTGTGAGCCCGCCCACCTTTGAGTGGGACGCCTGATGAATCGACAGGAGCTCCCACCTATCTGGTACTCGTTGTGAGTCCGAAAGATCCACGGCCGCGGTGGAGAGTCGCAAAGAAGAGGCACCCAAGGGTGCCTTTTGTTTGTTTTATGTTATGCTCTGCAACCGACTGACCAGACCTTAACCAAGGATATAAAATAGATGCAGCACGAACCGTCAACGGACTACACCCGGATCCAACTCGAGGGAAAAGAGATCATTCTGGTAGGGACCGCACACATTTCCCAGGATTCTGTCGACACGGTGATCCGCACCATTGAGGATCTGCAACCTGACACAGTCTGCGTTGAACTCGATGCGCAGCGCTACCAGACGCTGGTCAACCAGAAGGGCTGGGAATCGCTCAACCTGAAAGATGTCATCCGCAAAGGGCAGATGCCGTTCCTGCTGACAAACCTGGCGCTCTCTTCGTACCAGAAAAGAATGGGGCTGCAGACCGGCGTCAAGCCGGGAGCGGAGCTTGCCGCGGCAGCTCAGACCGCGGTCGAAAAAGGCTTGGGGATGGAATTTGTTGACCGCAACATCCGCACCACGCTGCTGCGGGTGTGGCGTAAAACCGGCCTCTGGAACAAGATGAAAGTGATCGCTGTGATGTTCGGGAGCCTGTTTGAAAAACAGGAGCTCGGCGAAGAAGATCTTGCCAAGCTGCGCGAAGAGGACACCCTGTCCGTCATGCTTCAGGAGATGGGCGATCTGCTCCCGTCGGTCAAACAGATCCTGGTTGATGAACGCGACACCTACATGGCCTACCACATCAAGAACGCGCCCGGAAGCAGAATCGTTGCAGTGATCGGCGCGGCGCATCAGCCGGGCATCGAGCGCCAGTTGCAGCAGGAAATTTCAGCTGACGTTATTGGGGAAATCAACACCATTCCAGAAAAGTCCATGGTATCGCGTTTCATTCCCTGGCTGATTCCAGGTATCGTAATTGCCCTGTTTGTTGGCGGTTTCTTTTTCGGCGACCGGGAACAGTTCGCCGATGCTGCAATCGCCTGGATTCTTGCCAACGGCGTGTTGTCCGCTCTCGGAGCGCTGCTTGCCTGGGCTCATCCGATAACCGTCATCAGCGCTTTTTTCGCCGCACCGTTGACCTCGCTCAATCCGACTATCGGTGCCGGGTTCGTCACCGGACTGGTACAGGCCTTCGTTGCCGCTCCGACTGTGCGTGACATGGAAATGGTCGGCGACGATCTGGTCACCATGCGCGGGTGGTGGCGCAACCGGTTGGCCAGGGTCATGCTTGTATTTCTTTTCTCTTCAATCGGCTCGGCCGCCGGAACCTTTATCGCCCTGGGATGGTTGAAGGATATGTTTTGATAGACAGGGTCGACTGCTGAGGCATAGAATCATCCATAAAGTCCTATTAATAAAGTTATCTGCAAAACAAGCTTTTCTCTGCACCCATGACTCTGTGGTAGATTATGCTATCGAGTCATTGACGAGAACCGAGAAAAGATCCACACCTGCAGGAGCTCTCCCTTGAATCAACCATTTCGCAGTAACCGCTTTTTTCGACGCAGCCCACTGGCCGGACACAGCCTGGTGCAGATCCTCATCTATGCCAATCTGGGACTGTTCACTCTTATGGTCCTCAACGGAACCATTCTCGGTCTGGGTATGCGCGCCATCCTCAATCCGCCGACCCAGCTCCTGGTGGACTGGGGCGGGCAATACTGGCCATATGCCCTCCAGGGTGAATGGTGGCGCTGCATCAGCTATGCGTACACTCACGGCGGCATTATCCATATCGGCTTCAACATGGTGGTTCTCTATCAGGTCGGCCCGCTGCTCGAAGAGGAGATCCGCTGGCATCGGCTGCTGGTCATCTATACACTCTGTGCCATAACCGCAACCCTGGCAGGCTATTTCTGGCACCCGTATACACCGGTCGTCGGCGCCTCCGGTTCGATCTTCGGCCTGATCGGCTTTTCCGTCAGTTATTACCATCGCATGGGGGGACATCTCGCTCACCAGCGACGCAACTTCATGTTTCAATGGGCAGTCATGGCCTTCGTCTTTGGCCTGATGGTTGGCGCCGACAATGCCGCTCACCTCGGCGGGGCCCTGACCGGGGCCGCCATGGGCTATCTGATCCCTACAACCGCCCGCAATATGCGCCGGACTGACAAACTGTTCGAGATTCTCGCCTGGACATGTGGATTGATCTCGATCGTCAGCCTGCTGTTTGTTCTGTTCGCCCGTTTTGGCAGGATCTTCTAGATGGCAAAAGAGAAAATCCCCTCGACAGGTGCCGTTCGCCTGCTGAAACAGCACAAGATTTCTTTCATTCCCAAGCCCTATCGTTACGCAGACAAGGGCGGCACCAAAGTCAGTGCCCGCGAGTTGCAGGTCGATGAACATCAGGTCATCAAAACCCTGGTATTGGAAGATGAGCATCAGCGACCGCTGATCATCCTGATGCATGGCGACAGGGAGGTCTCCTTAAAGAATCTCGCCCGGCAACTGGACGTCAAACAGATATCCCCCTGCCCGCCGGTCAAGGCGGATCGACTGACCGGTTATCAGACCGGCGGCATCTCCCCCTTCGGCACCCGGCAGGCAATCCCCGTCTATGTCGAAAAGGGCATCCTGGAGTTGGAAAGGATTTACATCAACGGCGGCAAGCGCGGTTTTCTGATCGAAATAAGCCCGCAAGACCTGTTGGCCGTTCTGCAACCACAGATGGTAGAGGTCGGAATATAGCAAATTCAGACTGGAGGTGTTCCATGAATCGCGAAGATCTGCAGACGGCAGCCGAAACAATCCGCAACGCATCCACGCTGGTCATCACCAGCGGAGCCGGAATGGGTGTCGATTCCGGGCTTCCCGACTTTCGCGGCGACAAGGGATTCTGGAATGCCTACCCGATGTACGAACGGCTCAACCTCAGCTTCGTTCAGGCCGCCAACCCCGAACACTTTGAAGGCGACCCGCATTTCGGCTGGGGATTCTACGGCCACCGCACCGAACTCTACCGCATGACCGTCCCGCACAAAGGGTTTACCCTCCTCCAGGAGTGGATCAACCGTTACAACCTCGATCATTTTGTAATCACCTCCAACGTTGACGGTCAATTCCAGAAAGCAGGATTCGCCGAAAACAACATCCTCGAGGTCCACGGCTCCATCCACCACCTGCAATGCACAGTTCCCTGCAGCAATGACATCTGGGACAATGAGGAGACCTTTGAGATCGACCACGCCACCATGCGCGCCGGGCACACCCCCATGTGCCCCCGCTGCAGCCGCACTGCACGACCCAATATCCTGATGTTTGGCGATTACTCCTGGCTGCACCACCGAACGGCGGCCCAGGAGAGATGCTTCGATGGTTTCCTGCAGAAAAACACTGGGCTGCCAATGGTCGTCATTGAGATGGGCGCTGGAACGGCTATCCCCACAATCCGCAATCTCAGCGAACAACTCGGCCACCGGCAGGGGGCTAAAGTCATCCGCATCAACCCGCGCGAAGCCCATATTCGTGGCGGGCACATCTCCCTGGCCTGCGGTTCGGTCGAAGGACTTGAAGGGATTGAGTCGGAGTTAACACATCAGTCATGAAAACCATTGGGCTACTGGGAGGCATGAGTTGGGAGAGCACAGGCCTCTATTATCGTCTGATCAACCAGGAGACCAGACGCCGGCTCGGCGGGCTCCATTCGGCACCCATAGCAATGGTCAGTGTCGATTTCCAGCCGATTGAAGAACTTCAGCACCGGGGCGATTGGCCCGCGGCAACCGAAATTCTGATCCGCCATGCACAGCAGGTGGAAGCTGCGGGTGCCGACTTCTTGCTGATCTGCACCAATACCATGCACAAGATCGCACCGCAGGTTGAAGCGGCGATCGACATCCCTCTGCTGCACATTGCTGACGCCACAGCCAAAGCGACCCACGATGACGGGCTCAGTTCAATCGGCCTGCTTGGAACACGTTTCACCATGGAACAGAATTTTTTCCGGAAGCGACTGGAGCAACACGGCTTTCAGGTCCTGATCCCTGCGGCAGAAGACCGGGAACTCTTGCATCGGATAATTTACGACGAGCTCTGTCTCGGCATTGTTCGTGAAACATCAAGGGACACGCTGCTGCGTATTATCTCAGACCTGAATTGTTCAGGAGCAGAAGGAACAGTCGCCGGCTGCACTGAAATCGGCATGCTGATTCAGCAGGAGCATCTCGCCACCCCTCTCTTCGACACCACCGTCATCCACGCGCTCGCGGCAGTATCCGAGGCATTGCGTTGAGCGGAAATCCCCGGAAAATCCTGTTAAGCTTGAAGAGAAGGAGGAGGCATTGAAAACTTCGCTGCTCTCAATATTGATTCCGACTCTCTTCGTCACTGCCGCTTATTCCGGAGAAGCGGATGTCGTCAAAGTCCGGTCAAACAGGTCCAGCAATGGCAGTTATCACTTCGATGTCAGCGTTGCGCACAGCGACACGGGCTGGGAGCACTACGCTGACAAATGGGATGTTGTCGCACCGGACGGTTCGATTCTCGGAACCCGCACCCTGCTCCATCCCCATGTCAATGAACAACCCTTTACCCGCAGCCTCTCAGGAGTGAAAATCCCAGCAGAGCTAAGCGAAGTTTCGGTGCGGGCGCATGATTCGGTCCACAAATACGGCGGCAAAGAGGTTACGGTTAATCTCACCAATTAAGCCGGGTCAACTTCACGTAAGGGAGTACAGAAGAGAAAGAGAGCCCCCCAAATGCTTATCACGCTTTGGCTGCTGAAGCCTCAGCATCTGCTGTGTTGAGAATAATTTTCGAACAATTCTTGATCCCGGTACGTTTTACCAAACACACTCGAAGCCAGGGCGTAGATCAAAGGAGCGAGCAGATGAAAATAATGGTTAGCGCCGCATTATCGATCCTGTTATTGGCAATACCGGTCATGGCTGCTGAGGGAGTCATCGACGTACAGAGTGATTTCACTGCAGCAGCAACAGCCGATCGTCTGGAAAAAGTCCTGCTGAGCAAGGGGATGACCATTTTCAACCGGATCAAGAATTCAGAGGGCGCGGCCAAGGTCGGTATTGAGCTGCGCGACACCGAACTGATCATCTTTGGCAATCCGAAAGTAGGCAGTTCGCTGATGCAGTGCCAGCAATCGGTGGCCATCGACCTGCCACTGAAAGCACTGGTCTGGGAGGATGCCGGGAAAAAGATCTGGATCAGCTACAACGACCCCGGGTTTCTGCAACAGCGGCACGACATCGCCGGCTGTGAGCAGGTTCTGGACAAAATGGCCGCTGCGCTGGACGGGATGACCAAGGCCGCAGCAAGGCAATAACCTCTTTGTTCCGACTGGAGTATGGACCATGACCACCACCCTGGCTTTTGACGTTTATGGCACTCTGATCGACACCCACGGTGTCGTAACCGCCTTGCAACGCCTGATTGGAGACCGTGCACAGGCATTTTCCCAGAACTGGCGTGACAAGCAGCTGGAATATTCCTTTCGCCGGGGGTTAATGCAGAACTATCAGACCTTTGCCGTCTGCACCAGCCAGGCCCTTGATTTCACCTGCGCTTACTACAAAACACCTATCACAGATGATCAGAAAAGCGAGTTGCTCGGCCTTTACCGCACGCTACCGGCATTTGATGACGTCAATGAGGCTCTGCCTATCCTGCAATCGGCCGGACACCGGCTCTTCGCCTTTTCCAACGGAAGTGCGGAGGCTGTCGAGATGTTGCTGAGGACAGCTGGAATCCGGGATTTCTTCAGTGGTGTGGTCAGTTGCGACGAACTCAAATCCTTCAAGCCAAACCCAGGGGTCTACAGCCATTTTTTGCGCGCGGCGAATGCAACCGGTGAGACTGCCTGGTTGATCTCCGGCAACCCTTTCGATGTGATCGGGGCCATTTCAGCAGGCATGCGAGGCGCCTGGGTGCAACGCTCAAAAGAGTCAATCTTCGACCCCTGGGGGATTGAGCCGACACTGACGGTCAACCGTCTGACCGAACTGCCCAACAAGTTGGAGAAATAACAGCCGAAGCTGTCATCAGGTCACAGGCTAGGTGCATTCTGTTTTCACGTTTGGTCAACCCGTTGAGAAGCCCTCTTGACCTGACAGGAAAAGCCGGTTAGATTGTGCCCGCACGCTCGCAGGCAACGAGCAAAGATATTACATTTCTAAAGAAACTTATGTACGGGTCAGGAGCATAACAATGATCGAACCCTTCAAGATGGGATATACCGCCGTTGGGGGCCTCGGGGTTTTCATCCTCGGAATGAAATATCTTTCAGACAGCCTGCAGATGCTGTCGGGAGGCCTGATCCGCAAGGCGATTGCTTCAGTGACCACCAACCGCTTCCTGGCGGTTCTGGTCGGCCTGTTCGTCACCACCTTCGTCCAGTCCTCATCGATCACCACAGTCATGGTGGTCGGACTGACCAATGCTGGCCTGATGCAATTGACTCAGGCCATCGGTGTGATTCTCGGCGCCAATATCGGGACCACCATTACCGGCTGGATCCTGGCAGTCAAGGTCGGCAAGTACGGTCTTTTACTGATCGCGCTCGGGGTTTTCCCGATGCTTTTCTCCAAGAACGATCGGATCTCGGCAAGTTCAAAGGTCCTGGTCGCCCTGGGTATGATCTTTTTCGGCCTGGAGATCATGAGCGGTGCCTTCAAGCCACTGCGCAGCGATGAAGGGTTCATGAACCTGATGCTGTCGCTTGATGCCCAGACGCTGCTCAGTATTCTCGGCTGCGTCGCCATCGGTTGCCTGATGACCATGGTCATTCAGAGCAGTTCAGCGATGCTCGGCATCACCATCGCCCTCGCGACGACCGGAGCAATCCCCCTCTATACGGCCATTGCCCTGGTCATGGGGGAGAACATCGGCACGACCATCACCGCCCAGTTTGCGGCGATCGGCGGGACCATCCCGGCACGGCGGGCGGCAATGGCCCACAGTGTCTTCAATTTGCTGGGAGTGTTGATCATTATTTCCTTCTTTTCGACTTATGTCGGGATGATCGAAAAGTTTGTTCCTGGAGACTCAAGCGCTGTTGGCGCTGATGGAGGTTTTCCCTATATAGCGGCGCATATCGCCATGGCCCACACCTTCTTCAATGTCACCGCCACTCTGGTCATGCTTCCGTTTCTTAACTATCTGGCCAAACTTGTCATCAGGATGGTTCCGGAAAAAGAAGGGGCTGCTAAAGTCGGCTTCAAATATATCGGCGCACCTGGCACGATTCCCGTCGCGATGGGTATCCCGATGGTTTTCGAGGAACTCAAGCGGATGCAGGGGCGGGTCCACAAGGCGCTGCGCCATGCCGGAAGTTTCATGCAGCGTGACTTGAAGGGGCGCGATCGCTTCTACCGGAAGGTGACCTCGCTGGAAGACGAAACGGATATCATGCAGCACGAGATAACAACCTTTACCGTCACCCTGATGCAGGCCGGCAATGCCAGCAACGTACAATCGGACAAAGCGTACAGTTTTGTTCGTGCGGCTGACGAGTTGGAATCGATTGCCGACTATGCCGCCAGCCTCTGTTCGTACATGAAACGGCTAGACAAACACGAACTCGATTTCAGCGAAGATGCCTGGAAAGATATTCGTAGCTACCACGCTGAAGTCCTGGCGTTCTTTACTCTGGTCTGTAAGGCATTTAAAAACGAAGATGTCAGCACTACACGTCAAATTTACGATGAAGCCAACCGGCTCAACGATCTGGCCGATATCATCCGTAAGGCCCATCTCGACCGGATGAAGTCCGGTTCCTGCGATGCCTTACCCGCTCTGACCTTCAGCGATATGGCGGTTGCCCTGCGTCGGATCAAAAACCACACGGTCAATCTGCACGAGGCTCTCTTCGCTGAAACCTCACTGATGGCCTGAATCGACAACGTAAACCGAAAAAGACTCCTCGTTCAGCGAGGAGTCTTTTTCGTTGACCAATCATCCCCAGAGAAACAACACAGAGCTGCGCTTTTCAATCCATGGAGAACTTATGAATTTCAACCACTTTGACGCTCAGGGCCAGGCTATCATGGTGGATGTCAGCAACAAACAGCCAACCCGGAGGGTTGCTATCGCCAAAGCCACGGTGCTGATGCGACCCGAGACGCTTGACCTGATCTGTACCGGGCAGGCAAGCAAGGGTGATGTTCTCGGCGTGGCCCGGCTTGCCGGTATCGCTGCGGCAAAAAAAACTGCCGATCTCATCCCACTGGCCCACCCCCTTGGCCTTCACGCCGTCAGTATCGAATTTGAACTGAAGGCTGCCGATGCCAGCATCGACGTTCAGGCCAAAGTGACCGCCGTAGAACGCACCGGTGTGGAAATGGAAGCGATGGTTGCTGCCTCACTGGCAGCACTGACAATCTACGACATGTGTAAAGGGGTTGACCGGGGCATTCGTGTTACTGATGTTCTCCTGCTCCACAAGGAAGGGGGCAAAAGCGGGCTCTACCAGCATGACGGCGGGGCCGAATCTCATCATCGCTAGCGCCACGCGCCCCTCTCTCAGAACGGAAGGGCAAAGCAAGGTTTCTGAAGTGAACCTCTGCTACGATTTAAATAACTGATCATTTCCGGCCTATGCCTGAATCTTAACCCGTCAGAGCAGAGGCTTTACAATACTCAGAAATGCCTTCGTCCCCCTGGCACCGATCTGCTTCTCCAGTTTCTGGTTCGTGACCTGAGGGAAGCTCCCGACATCCCGATAGTTTTCATAAAAATCTTCATGTTCGGCATCTATTGCGGTTTTCCCTGGAATCAATTCAAAGGATGCGGAATATCGAAACGGCCAGAGATCGACCAGGGGTAACAGGTGCGAGAGTTCGGCAAAAATTGCGTTGGTGACGTGAAGTCCCAAAGGCCTTTTTTTGCGGGCAATCACCCAGGAATTCTGCGCCTGCATATCATCGACAATGTACCCCTGAAGCGTGGCTGCAAACGATCTGTCGCGAATCACCAGTCCACACTCGGTATTGATGTTTTCACTTCGCGGATCCAGGTTGTATGAGCCGACGAAAGAAAATTCCCTATCAACCACCAGACTTTTTGCGTGCAGGCAGAAATAGGGCTGACCGTCTTCAGGGGCAGGTTCCCATGTTTCAGGTGTATAAGTTGAATCATCCTCTGTCGTGGTCAGTTCCATCATCGTCCTGCTGATTTCATGTCGCTCGGCCGGGGTGAGAGGCCGGGACCTCAACTGTTCGTAGCTGGGCATAAATGACAACATATCCGTCGGCAGCGGCTTGAACTCAAAGATCTTGAAATCCAACGAGTTGAGGTAAGTCTGCTTCTGCTTGTAGGAAAGAGCATAGACATACCAGCTGTCTGTCGCAGCCAGGCTGTTTGTGGAAATGCGCAGGTCGATCTCCGGGTGTTTCTTACGCAGGTCCTGAAAAAGATCAATAGCCCTGGAGGTAAGGACGAGATAGGGAGTCTGGATATAGACCGACTGCTCGGCGTTTGAAGCAAGCTCAGCCAATTTCAGGGTTATCTTGCTGCGGTTCTCGCTGGAGAAGAAAAACCTGCCTCTTTTTTTGGGGTCATCCGCAATAAACTTCACATCGGCAACAGCCTTCAGCGGCTCTATAAACAGCCGGCTGATCATCTCGGACCGATCTACATCCGTCAATAGTTGCTGAAACAGGCCGTTTAACTGGAAGCTCTCACGGGTGTACCACTGAGAACGGTTGTCCTGTTTGCGATGCCTTTTAACATCCGCCAGATCCGCCAAGGCGATGGCCCGGCGGTAATCCCAGTAGCGGTTAAAACTGTCCTGCATTTCACCGGCCACCGGACCGACAACCATGACATCCCGATCCTTGTAGTTCATCCCCCTGGCCTGGTCATAGTAAGCATTCTGATAGTTTCTGCCGCCGGTGATCGCGACCAGTCGATCAATAATGAAGGTCTTATTGTGCATGCGCTGGTTCAG
>PKUD01000094.1 GCA_002869695.1 Desulfuromonas sp.
CTTTACCGAAGATGTTATCGATATGTGGGTCAGTTACAAGCGTGAAGCTGAGGTGGACCCCGTTCGTATGCGTCCCTGCCCGGAAGAGTTCGCTCTCTACTTCGACTGCTAAGTCGTCAGACTGAGCAATCAGAAGCCCCCGGTATCTGCCGGGGGCTTCTTTGTTTCTTACGCTTTGCTTCTGTCCTGTACTGACACTTCTCCCCGGAATAGTAGCGCAGCAAGGGTATGGAGAAATCAGTGGAGAGTGACGTTTTTTGAGAAAACCCTTGTTTTTAAAATGAAAACCTGTATGATGCGCGTCGTTCTGGTTAACGTTCCAGCGGAACATCGTCTTCAGACAGCGTTCTTATCATGCTGTTCCCGCTTTATCGATCACTGACCCCGCCCTGACCCGGCAGAATCTCAGGTTGGCGACGATACGTTGGTCTGTGTCTCTTTTTTAGAGCATTCAGGCTCAAGCCAAAATGAGTGTCTGCGACTGAAAACCTTCGGTCATGACACCAACCTGATGTGAACCGGCCGTCCATTTTAGGAACATCTGTTTGTTCCTGCGTCCTTCACAACGACTTATTGCTCCGTTCTGCTTCAGAACCCGGGACGATCTCTGTCTGCCCTGTGGTTCTGTTGACTGTTATGGGGACAAAGGAAAATAATGACTTTTTCAGAACTTCAACTCTATCCCTCAATCCTTAAAGCTGTGACCGAATGCGGATACAGTGAACCTACGCCGATCCAGCAGCAGGCGATTCCTGCTGCTCTGGAAGGAAAGGACCTGATTGCCAGTTCCCAGACCGGGACCGGTAAAACTGCAGCATTTATGCTCCCGGTCCTGCAGAAACTCTATACCAAGGTTAAAAATCCAAAGGGAGCACCGCGGGTTCTGGTCCTGACGCCGACCCGGGAACTGGCCGGCCAGGTGACCGACGCGACTCGCACTTACGGCAAATACGTTAACTTTCGCAGTACCTTCATTCTCGGCGGTGTGCCATACCGCAATCAGTTTCGCGATCTGTCGCGTCCTATTGATCTGGTGGTTGGAACTCCTGGGCGTTTGCTTGATCATGTCCAGCGCGGGAGCCTGAACCTCTCACAGGTTGAGATCCTGATTCTCGATGAGGCGGACCGGATGCTTGATATGGGCTTCCAGGAGGACATGGAGAAGATCATCGGTAAGACCCCTCAGGACCGGCAGACCCTGCTGTTTACTGCGACCATGGACAACGCAATGGCAAAAATCGCCGGCAAGATGCTCACCGATCCGGTACGCATTGATATCGCCGGCAGGAAAAATACTCTCGATACCATTGAACAGCGGTTGCATGTTACCGACAGTCTGAATCATAAACAGCGACTGCTTGAGTATCTGGCGACTGACAAGGACTTGACTCAGGCGATTGTTTTCTCTGCCACTAAGCGGGATGCTGACTCCCTGGCACGAGAGCTGTCTGACAAGGGGCACAAGGCGGCAGCCATGCATGGTGATATGACTCAGGGCGCTCGCAACAGAACCTTGCGCAGACTGCGTGAGGGAAGGGTCCGCCTGCTCGTCGCTACTTATGTGGCTGCCCGTGGTCTTGATATCCAGGGGATCAGTCATGTCATCAATTTTGACCTGCCTCAGTGTGCAGAAGACTATGTCCATAGGATCGGTCGAACCGGTCGGGCAGGTGCAACCGGTATCGCCATCTCTTTTGCTTCTCGCGCAGATGTGCCTAAGCTTCAGCGCATTGAAAAATATATCGGCAGCAAGGTTCCTATGCTGGTGATTCCCGGACTCGAGCCGATGACGAACCTGGCTGCAGCGCCGCGCAAGAAATCACACCATCGCTCCGGTGGTCCGGCAAAGAAATATTCCGGTGCGGCTAAGGGCGCTAAGCCGTCCTGGAAAAAAGGTGCAAAACCGGACGGCCCGTATAAAGGAAAGCCGCGGTCAGAACGCCGCGCTCCGGTCGTTGAATACCGGTAATCGTCATTTGCCAAATAAAAAAGGCGACACTGTTGTGTCGCCTTTTTTATTTGGCATCAGCTTACAGACGCATTTTAATAGTTCAGGCGAATGTTGATATTGGTTGTTGCGCCATCGACAGGAAATAAGGCTTTTTCGTACAGCGGAGGTCCGATCCTGCGGTCGTTGTTGGAAACACCGACACCCTCTTTCGGCTTCGGATAAGGGAACCAGCGGAAGTCGAGTTTGTTATTCGCGTTTTTGTCGTGAATCACCTGTACGGCATACAGGCTGCTTAACGGGACGGAGTTGAATTCAAACTGCATCGTCGCTGCGGTTGCCTGAATTACGCCCCGCATTAACGCCGAGTTATGTTTCGGCCAACTGCCCTCGACATCAAATAGAGCAACCGCCAGATTGCCGCCTTGTTCCGGTTTTATTCCTTCGATATGGACCACTATCCGACCCATCTCAGCAGCCGGGCAGAGTGAAACGCTGAGCAGGATAAGGAGCAAGGCTGTGAGCCCTGTATGTCGTTGACGGAAGATTTCAGTCATAGCCAGATCTGAGTGCTTCGTATGCAGAGAATCGAACAACTTTTCGTGTAGTGTACAGCAAAAAAGCCTCCGGAAGAAACCGGAGGCTTTTTGTTTTTGGGGCGAAGTAGAATCAGGCAGCACTGCCGCTGACAATATGCAGGTCGCGTTGCGGGAAGGGAATGGAAATTCCCTCAGCGTCAAAGCGCAACTTGATTTCCTCCTGTAAGTCGAACAGGGCCGGCCAGTAATCGCCGGTTTTGACCCAGGGACGGACGACGAAGTTGACGCTGCTCTCGCCCAGTTCGATCAGACCGATGGTCGGTGCTGGATCTTCGAGAACCCTTTGATCTTTTTTTAGAATTTCCTCAAGGACAGCACGTACTTTTTTCAGGTCATCGTTGTAGCCGACACCGATAACCATGTCGATGCGACGGGTTTCCTTGGCCGAGTAGTTGGTAATGGTGCTTCCGACGATCTGCCCGTTGGGGACGGTAATTTCCTTATTGTCTCCTGATTTCATCCTGGTGCTGAATATCTGGATTTCCTCAATCACTCCGGCAACACCTCCAGCCTCGACGAAATCACCGACCTTGAAGGGGCGGAAGAGAATCAGCATCACCCCGGAGGCAAAATTGCCCAGGGTTCCCTGCAGAGACAGGCCGATGGCCAGACCGGCCGCAGCCAGGATTGCTGCAAACGAGGTCGTCTCAATGCCCAGTTTGCCCAGGGCGGCAAGGATAACAAAAATCATCAGGGTGATGTAGACCATGTTTTTGCCGAACTTGATCAAGGTCTCATCAACCTTGCTCTTGGTCATCATCTTTCCGATGGCGTTGGTGATAATTCTCGCCACGATGCGACCGACTATGAAGATAACAATCGACCAGATCAGCGGCATCGCATAATCCTGAAACAGTTGCAGTGCTTTGTCAGGGGAAATGGATTCCATGGGTCCCTCCTTGGGTTTGGGTATGTTTTAAAGAAATTAACTTATGGAAATACTTGGAATAGTCTAGCAGAAGGTGGCGAATTTGCACTAAAGAGTGTTGTTTTTTTGAAAATCAAGCTAACCCATCAGCCGTTATGGTTTGAAGCTTAAAATTGAATCTCGAATCGACTGGTTCCTGTACGTTGTGTCATTCGCTGATGTTGATTGGAATGCCAAAGGTCGCGGGCGGGGTGAATCTGCTAGAGTTTCTTGACGAATTCGGATTTAAGCTTCATGGCCCCGATGC
>PKUD01000066.1 GCA_002869695.1 Desulfuromonas sp.
GACAGCGTTTCACCTCGTGGCCCTGACCGTCGTGGTGACGCCAGTCGTTTTTATCTCTGGACTGCGTGATTGGCAGGCCAAGTTTGGTGGCGCGCCGGGTGGCGTCTTTTATAAAAAGATTATGCTGGCCCTGATCATGCTGATTCTGGGAATCGCCGCCGTGACGTTGCGGGGTGTTGTCGGGAGCTGGGACGGGCTGGAGCTGTGGGGACAGATCGTCTACCTGTCGCTGGTTGCCGGCATGCTCGGTTGTGTGACCATGCTTGGTCATTACGGAGGCCAGCTGGTGTTTAAGAACCATTAGAAGTAATCAAGTCAGCAACTATAAAATTAACCTTGTAAAAAGGAAATACCGTGAAAAAAGATCTGCCTGAAAAGGGAGCAGTTGTGCAACGCGACCGAGAAACCTATGCCATAACGCCACACCTTCCAGCCGGTCTGACAAGTGCAGAACAGCTGCGCAGAATCGCCGATGCGGCGGACAAATACGGAGTGGAGAAAATCAAGCTGACCAGTTCTCAGCGAATCGCCCTGATAGGACTTGCTGAGAGGGATATAGACTCTGCGCTACAGGATATTGGCACTCCGCCAGGACAGCCGGTGGGTCTGTGCATCCGTTCGGTGAAGGTTTGTCCCGGAACAGACTGCTGTAAACGCGGGCTGCAGGATTCCATTGATCTCGGGCTGGAACTGGATAAACGTTTCTTCGGCCGCAAGCTCCCGTGGAAGATGAAGCTCTCTGTTTCCGGCTGTCCCAATGATTGCGCCGAAGCCTGCCTGCGGGATATCGCCCTGATCGGTTCGCCGCACGGCTGGCATCTGATGGTCGGTGGCAACGGCGGCAGCCAACCGCGCCTCAGTCGCAGATTGATAGAAAATATTTCGGAGCGGTCTGAGGCCCTGGCAGCGGTGGAGCGCCTGCTGGACTGGTTCACCGCGCAGGAGCGTAAGTGTCGTCTGGGCAAGTTGGTCGACGAGGTGGGCTTGGACGAGTTGCGGGCAATCGCCCTCGGACAGTAGGACCTTGAGGCGCTACCTGCTCCGGTTCGTTTGATTTAGCACTGACTGGATGGCGGATGGAGGGTTGTTTTTCCCGGTCCGCTCCATTACTATGCAGCGGCTTTAACTGGTGTCAGACTCAATTTATGTCTGCCTGTGACTGGCAGCGAAAGAAGATAACCCGATGTACAACATTATCGTGCACCCCGGAAGCGCACACCGTGATGATTTTCTGGCCGTCAGTATTCTGCTGACTGTGCTCGATCCGGTGGAGGTCTTTCGGCGGGAGCCGACCCCTGAAGATCTTGCCGACCCGAATACCTACGTGATCGATGTCGGGATGGAGTATGACCCGAAAAGGAATAATTTCGATCACCACCAGGATCCGTCTCTGCCCTGCGCATTTCACCTGGTCATGAAGCACCTGGGCCATCATCATGATGCCATGCTGATGTTCGGTTGGTATGCCCACATGAGCATGATGGATGTGCGGGGTCCGTATCGGACGGCCGAGCACCTCGGCATCGATACCAACGTCCTGTTTGCGGCCTCCTCGCCCATCGATGGTTATGTCCTGTCGCGTTTCTCCAGGTTGAATGCCCTGACCAAGCATGACATGCTTTATGACCTGATGAAGGATCTTGGGCGGGAGTTGATTGTCCTTATGGGCCGGAAGAAAGAGCGGTTGGAGCGCTTAAAATCAGAAACTGAAATCGTCCGGCTGAAAAACCTCAAGGCGATTATCAGCAGAATAGGCGATGATCCGAAGCTGTCGATGGAACTCTACCTGCGCCATCTCAATGATGAAGATATTGTTATGAGCATCACCCCCTCAGTGCGTGGCAGCGGCTGGGAGATGTTGCGGCTGGGTGATAACTCGGTCGTCGATTTCCGGGCGATAGAAAAGAATCCGGAAGTGCATTTTGTTCATGCAACAGGCTTCGTCGCCAAGACCAAAACGATGATTCCGGTGGAAAAAGTGGTTGAACTGGCGGACTGCTCAATTTTTCAGCCCTGACCCTGGAACGCTGTCCAATAAAAAAAGCGGAAGGACTGTCCTCTGGTCCTCCCGCTTTTTTTTATTGATTGAGAATCAGTTATTCAATGCGCCCGATGAGGACTTCGCGTGGTTTGCCGCTGCCGTCCGATTTGCCGACGATCTCTTCCTGTTCCATCTTTTCAATCATCCGGGCGGCACGGTTGTAGCCGACCCGCAGCCGGCGTTGCAGCATGGAGATTGACGCCTGACGGGTCTCGGTCACGATGCGCAGTGCTTCGTCCCAGTATTCATCATATTCGTCATCCTCTTCGCTGCCCGGGCTGCTGGCCGCCGGTGCCTGCAGAATTGACTTGTCGTAGTCGGGATTGCCCTGCTTGGCGAGGAAGTCAACCACCCGCTGCACTTCAAGCTCGGAGACGAAGGCGCCGTGGACCCGTTCCAGGTAGCCGACCCCGGGCGGCATGAAAAGCATATCCCCCATGCCGAGCAGCGCCTCCGCTCCCATTGAATCCAGAATCGTCCGGGAATCGGTGCGCGAAAAGACTTTGAAGGAGATCCGGGTCGGGAAGTTGGCCTTGATCAGGCCGGTGATGACGTCGACACTGGGGCGCTGGGTGGCCAGGATCAGGTGAATGCCCGCAGCTCTGGCCTTCTGAGCCAGTCGGGCGATCGATTCTTCCACTTCGCGGCCGGAGACCATCATCAGGTCAGCCAGCTCATCGACGATCACCACAATGTAGGGCAGGTGGCCATGCTCCAGTTCCGCTTCCTGCTCCGCGGAGGGAAGGATGCCGAGATCCGGCTCCATTTCCGCCTCCAGGGCCAGGTCGAGATTCTCCTCTTCAAGCGGCGGGGCGTCTTTCTGATCCTTCTGTTCCTTGATCAGTTTTCGGTTATAACCATCGATATGCCGTACGCCCTTGTCAGCCAGCAGCTGGTAGCGACGCTCCATTTCACGCACAGCCCAGGCCAGCGCCAGCGCCGCTTTCTTCGGGTCGGTGACGACCGGCAGCAGCAGATGGGGAATCCCTTCGTAGATCGACAGCTCAATCATCTTGGGGTCGATCATGATCAGGCGTACGTCATCAGGAGTGGCGCGGTAGAGCAGCGAGAGGATCATCGTGTTGATCGAGACAGATTTGCCGCTGCCGGTGGAGCCGGCGACCAGCAAGTGTGGCATCTTAGCCAGGTCGGAGACCACCGTCTGGCCGAAGATATCTTTGCCCAGCGCCATCGGCAGCTTGCCGCCTGAACGGTTGAACTGGTCCGATTCGATAATTTCCTTGAGGTAGACGGTCTCGCGATCCTTGTTGGGAATCTCGATACCGACCACCCCTCGGCCTGGAATCGGTGCAACGATACGAATCGAGACCGCCTGCAGGGCCATCGCCAGGTCATCGGAGAGGTTAGCCACCTTGTTCACCTTGAC
>PKUD01000184.1 GCA_002869695.1 Desulfuromonas sp.
GCCATAAGCCGCCGTCGCAATGAAGCATCCACCTCCACCTCCACCGCCTGAAGGAACCGGGTCCGGCGTCACGGTGGGAACACCTGGGTCGACAATCCGGCCATTTTCATCGAGGTCATGGTCGCCGCGAATACCATCCGTTAGATAGAGGGTGATGACGTTGCCGGCGATCTGGGCGCCGGTCACACCATCATCGCTGAACTCGTACCAGGCGTCCGCCGGTGTTCCCGGCAGGGGTCCATATTTCCAGTAGCTGTCCGCGGTTTCACCGTCCGGCAGAGTCAATGTCACTTCGGTGCTGCCACCGGCGGCCAGGCCATCAACCACGAAGTAGAAGAAACCGTAAGGGGTTTCCAACCCCTCGGGCAAAGCCGCCGATGTCGGATTTGATGTTGCCGTGACATCCTCCAGCGTCAGACCACTCTCCGCGGCGATGGTGACATAGTTCGCATCATCATGGGTGTGCAGCGACGCAACGTTGGCCTGCTCGCTGTCGGCAATACCGTCACTGTTGCCATCATAGGTCGCATCGGTCCCGTCCGGTCCCATCTCTTCTTCATCGGGCACACCGTCGTTGTCATCATCACTGGCTGGCTCACCAGCACTGAGTTCGGCAACAACCGTTTGCTGGTCTGTCTCCACAACCAGCTGTGCGGTAATCCGGTCATCAGAATAAGCTGCCGGGTCAGGTCGGATACAGACCGCGGTCGTTTGTCCAGGCTCAAGAATCACATCGGATGTCAAATCAATTGCAAAATCTATATCACAATCCAACTCCATCGCCCAGGGAGCTGGGTCAGGGCTTTCGATACGGATATCGCGGATAAACAACCGATTGTGTCCCTGGTTGGTCAGGTAAAAAGCACGCCACTCAGACGTATCTGAAATATTAACGTCGGTCCAGGAAATTTCGCCGAACTCCCAATTAAGTGGCGAGACACCAAGAAATCCAGCTGCTGAAGATATTTGACGAGCATATACAAGGTTACCTGTTGAGTTTTCACATAATGCCTGTGATGTGGAGCTGCTATTAATAGTGAGTGCGCAGTTCTTCAAATCATTACCAACCACCTCGGTATAATGTGGATATAATAATTCCGAATATGGGCCCCCGAAATTTACGTGAAAAGAGACTCTTTTATTCCTGTCTGATTCAATCCGGATAAAACGAGCCTGTGAATCATGTGACGAAATCATGTCATAAGGTGACGCACTGTCGGACAAACCATCACTGCTGAATTCAGGGGCCTTAAATTTGTCAAGCCCGGTAAAATCTGTCACAACTGAATCTGACTTGATAACACTGAAAGAATAACTACGTATTGACCCTGCCCTGTCCAAATGTAAATCAAAACCTTCGTCAGTGTATTCAGAAAAGCTACTACTGTACGACCACTGGAGTCGTATAGGGCTCCCTCTCAAATTGCTGGGATAACGCGTCCAATCGGGCAAAGTGGTAGAAGTCGTTGGTGGGTACTCGCTAGGGATGTAGAAGCTGACGGAATCATCTTCATCTTTAAACGCAGCGACAGGTAATCCACCGCTGTCGAAAGCCAATGCTGATACTGAACCGTAATAATCTGACGGTGACCAGAGAGTAGTGTCATAATTATAGTCTATATCCAAATTATCCATCACAATCCAGGGCAGTTCGGGTGTAGGTACTGGTTTAACAGCGACAGCCAATGAGTATTCTATCGGACTATTATTGGGCCAATCCCGGACTGCCCGATAACTGATGCTCGGGCTGCCACCCGGTGCCAGAGCAATAACACAGGCGCCATCAACACCAATGTCTGAATATTCGTCTATATCTACAGATTGAAGTGCGCCCATTCCTGGACCAAGATACCAGAGGTTGTTACCATCACCACCCTCACTCATCTGTGCATAGGGTGGCTTGGTCACCAGACAAACATGAAAGAGACCATCGCCTTCTGCAGCAATTGAACAATCAGAGAAACCTGTACCATCAGGTCGATCATAGCTACCGATTGTGGTCCAAATCCCAGGCATCGTCTTTTTTTTGATGTGCATTTGATCATCATGAAAATAACAAACAAAGGCATTCCCTTCATCATCGACACTGATATCGGGCTCCCAACCAGGGCCGATATCCTGCGTTTGCCAGAGGCTTTCTGGCGTGTCAATGTTAAGCTCGTCAAACCAGGCAACAAAGGCGTCACCACCCTCGTTGTAGCTGTTGTCAGCGGACTGACTGTCGGTGCCATAAATGTCTGCCGAACCGGTATTGCCGACGACGTAGATCCTTCTGAATCCTTCATTTACAGCCATGGCAGCGCCATAATCTCCGTCACTGCCGCCAAGATAGTCACTGAAATCCAGGCTGCTTAAATCCAGTGAAAATGCAGACACGAAGGCATCGAGATAACCGGCATTGTCTCCCTGCCCGAACGGGTATGATGGGAAATCAGTTGAATTCGTTTCGCCAGAGACCCAGACGCGTTGGTCTATTGGACTGATTGCGATACCATAGCCACGGTCGTCAGACAAACCACCCAGGTAGGTCCCCCCCGTGGGCGAGGAATTGATATTATAACGGACGACGAAAGCATCAAAATTTCCGCCCTGATAAGTCGTATAGAACCCCCCTAATGATTCTGAAATGAACTCTTCCGTGGACTTGGTCCTGCCGACGATATAGTAATCAATACCTGCTGTGCTGACCGGCAACAGTGCAATGGCGCTGGCATAATCATCATCATAGCCACCGATATAAGCTCCTGTTTCAACATCATTATCAAGCATGGGGCTCAGACCGACAAAAAAGGCATCTGTACCGCCAATCTTTGCGTTCCATAACCCCGGCAGACCGCTGGAACCGGTAAATCCGACGAAAACGACATTGCCATTTAAGGGATTGATCACCAGCGACTGGCCGCGACCATCAACTCCCAGTTCGTCCCAGGCCGTTCCGCCGTAATAGGTCGCCTGTCCGAGTGTCGTCAAGGTCGGATTAAAATAGGCGACAAAAACATCCATACTCCCCTGGTTGGTTTCCAGGAACCCCCCGGTCGTCCCCGGGAAATCGGCAGAATTGGTGCGCCCGGCGACATAAACAGAGCCATAGAGATCATGTCCGTCAACCGCGTTGACGGTCACACTGAAAGCGGCATCTTCACCGGTCCCGCCCAGGTAAGTGGCCTGCGGCGGACCGGACAGGTCCTCGTTCAGCCGGGCAACAAAGGCATCCCCCATACCCCCCGTGTATTCCGTCTGATAGCCGCTTTCCGCCCCGGGCAGATCAACACCCTGGGTTTTACCGGCCAGATAAACGGATCCGTCTGGATGGAGAGCAATCGCTGCAGTCCCGTATTCCCAGCCGGTCGTCCCATAGTAGCTGGCGGCTTCCAGGGTCGTTAAATCCGAGTCGAACTTGGCGACGTAGATGTCCTGATTA
>PKUD01000052.1 GCA_002869695.1 Desulfuromonas sp.
CCGCTCCCTTCCAGGATCAGTCGGGTCGGTTGAGGTGCCCTGTCCAGCAGGTGGGTGATAATCCGTTTCAACTTGCCGGGTGAAGGCAGATGGTGGGACCGGTACCAGAGCAGTTTGCCTTCGCTGGTAAACAGGGCCAGGCCGGTGTGCAGACCGACGTCCACAGCCAGCAGGTATTCCCGGGGAACGGTCATCTGGTGATTCTCCGCAGTGCTTTTTGAGCTGCATGGTATTTACATTTCTTTACGACTTTCTCTGATTTCTTTGTGTTAATCTTTATAGCATATCCAGTTCACCGGAACGCTCAATGAGAACCGAAAATTGCGGTTCGCAGCGTGGTTCTGGGAATTGTCTTGATAATTTTCAACGAACAGAAGCTGTAGGAGAAGGTATCAATGAGAAAATTTTCCGTGTTGGCACTGACCTGGGTTGTTCTTTTTGCTTTAACCGGTTTTGCTTCAGCGGCAACTCCCGACTTTGTCGATCTGGCTGCCAGGCTGAAGCCGAGTGTCGTGAATATCAGTACTGCAAAAAAAGTTGCGGCCCAACCGAACTGGCAGGGACGGGGAGAGCCCCGGGACCTGTTCGAAGAGTTTTTCAGGCGGTTTGCGCCGAACCAGCCGCAGCGGCCCCGGAAAGAGACGTCACTCGGTTCAGGATTTATCATTTCTAGCGACGGTTATATCCTGACCAATGACCACGTGGTCAATGGGGCCGACGAAGTGACCGTCAGGCTTGCTGACGGGCGGAGTTTCGAGGCGAAGATCAGGGGGGCAGATGAAAAGCTCGACCTGGCATTACTGAAAATTGACACCGGTGAGCAACTGCCGGTGGCCAAACTGGGCAACAGCGAAAAACTGCAGGTCGGCGAGTGGGTGATGGCGATCGGCAACCCCTTCGGGCTGGAGCAGACGGTCACGGTCGGCATTGTTTCTGCCAAGGGCCGGGTGATCGGAGCCGGGCCCTATGATGATTTCATCCAGACAGATGCCTCGATCAATCCGGGCAACTCCGGAGGACCGCTCTACAACATGCGCGGCGAGGTGGTCGGGATCAATACCGCGATTATCCGCGGGGGACAGGGGATCGGTTTTGCTCTGCCGATCAATGCTGCCCGGGTGACGGTCGAGCAGCTGAAGGAGACCGGAGAGGTGGTCCGTGGCTGGCTCGGGGTCTCCATCCAGAAGGTCTCCGATGAACTGGCGGAATCGTTCGGACTTGACCGGACCCGTGGGGCGTTAATTGCTGACGTGGTTGACGGCTCTCCTGCGGCCGATGCGGGGATCAAGCAGGGGGATATCATCCTGGAATTTGACGGTCGGGATGTTGAAGAAATGAACGATCTGCCCCGGATTGTCGCATCAACCCCGGTCGGCAAAACCGTGGAGGTCATACTGTTTCGCGATGGCAGGGAATTCGAGGTGGAGGTCAAGGTCGGGAAACTTTCTGAAGACGGCAGCCGGATGCACGGCGTGAGTGATACGGAAGATCGCCTGGGCTTGTCTCTGCAGCCATTAAATGATGCCACCAGGGAGCGTTACGGGCTGGACGCGACAGCCGGAGTGGTGGTCAGCGCAGTTGCTCCGGATGGTCCGGCGGCAGATTCAAATCTGCGGCCCGGAGATCTGATAGTCGAAATCAACGGTAGAGATATCGACAACCTAGAAACCCTGCGGGAGATGATAAAGCCGCTCAAACCGGGCAGCATTCTGCGGTTGCTGGTCCAGCGGGGAGAGAGTTCTCTCTATACAACCGTCAAGCTCAAATAGGGCCTCACGCGCGTACCAACTCCTTAACGAATGAAAGGGACTCCGCAGTATTCGGAGTCCCTTTTTGTGGCGTTCAGGAAAGACGGCCCTGTGTATCAGCACAGTGCAATACGGCGGAAGCCATGCTAGGTTTCTCCCTATGAAAATAACCGTAAAACACCAGATTCTAATGGCCCCGGCCGCCGTGCTGTTGCTATTGGCCCTGTTACTGGGGTACATGCAATATACCTACTGGGACCTTTCGGTCAAACGACAGGAAGCCAAAGCGATCGGAACGGCCTTCATCGCTCTGGCTGAAGCGGATCTTTCAGTCCGCCGCCTGGCGGCACTGATGCAGCGTTTTCAGCAGAATGGTTTTGCGGAACAGCAGGAACTGGAACTCCTCACAGAACTGCATGACCGGCTTTCAGCAGCGGTGGAGCGGGTGGAGCCGTTCGGTGTTCTGGAGAGTCCAGAGGAGGTCGAACGTCTGCAGCAGCTGGTTATTGAGATGAATCCCTCGCGGGGCGTCGAGCCCGAGCGGGTTCTCGAAGTTATCGGCCGTTTTCGTCATCAGCTGAGTCAGTTGTCGAGTATGACGCAGTTGCAGCGTCAGCAATTGCGTCAGGTCCATACCAAGGATATTGATGCCCTGGTTGAAAGGACCGCTCGCGCCTCACTGGTGGTCCTTTGTGTGGCCATTTTTACCGGTATCGTGCTCTCACTGTTCTTTGCCCGGCGGATTCTCAGCCGGATTCAATTGCTCTCGGACAGCGCAAGCCGGATTGCTGCGGGGACCCTGGAGCCACCGCCTGCTCCGGCGCAGATACGTGACGAACTGGATGACCTGACCACGTCGATCAACCTGATGACCAAACGTTTGATCCAGGTTGTCGGCAGTGAGAAACTGCTGGAGGGCGCTGAAGATGAAAGGCGTCGAATTGCCATGGACCTGCACGACCAGTCACTCGCGGATCTTTCCTCGGTACTGCGCAAGCTGCAGGTGTTGCCGAGCGAGATGGCGGGCGAACTGGAGCAGGATCTCAATGCCGCGATTTCCAACCTGCGTGACATCATGAATAACCTGCATCCACAGACCCTCGATATTCTTGGTTTGGGGGCAGCGATTGAAGCCCACCTTGAACGCAATTGCGACAAGGCGGGGATGCCTGATTACCACTACTATCTCGACCCGCGGGTCGAGGAACTGGATCTGGGACGGGTGCCCAAGCTGGCCCTCTACCGGATCTGTCTTGAGGCGATCAACAATGTTCACAAGCATTCCCACGCCAGCAGTTTCGAAGTCGGCCTGGAATTGCGCGACAGTTCTCTGATCCTCTCGGTTGAGGACAATGGATCCGGTTTTGTGCCTCGGCCGGACGGGGGAAGCAACGGGCGTGGCCTGAACAATATCCGCGAGCGAGCCCGGGCGATAAATGCTGATGTGCGCTGGAATGCTTCACGCTTTTCCAGTGGAACCCGGTTTGAGCTCTGTATGCCGGTCGGCGAAAAAGCTGCAGGAACGGAGGCGAGTTGACAATGTTGGAAATTCTGATTGCGGAAGATAATCCCAAGGATTTTGAATTTCTCGAACATCTGCTGAGCGACTGGGAGGAAGAGGTCAGGGTGGTCCATGCCACCAACGGCCAGACCGCTCTTGAGTTGGGTCTGGAGCGTAACGATCCGCTGGTGATCAGCGATATTCAGATGCCCGAGCTGAACGGCGTCGATTTCGCCCGGGAACTCTGGGACAAGAAGCCTCAAGCCCGGATCGTCTTCTGGAGCCAGTTTAAAGATGAGATGTATGTCCGCTCCCTGTCGAAAATTGTTCCACCGGAAACTGTTTATGGTTATATCCTGAAATCGAGTCAGCGCGAGCGGATCGGGTCGGCCATCCGTACCGTGCTGCTGGAAGATCAGTGCTGGATAGACCCGGAAGTACGCAAGGTCCAGGGGAGGGCGGGGCACAGCCTGACTGCGCTCTCCGATATCGAATACGAGGCTCTGCTCGATATCTCGCTGGGGCTGACCGACAACCTGATCGCTCAACGCCGCTACCTCTCCCGTCGTGGAGCGCAGAGCCGGTTGAACTCGCTCTACAATAAACTGGCGATCGACCAGGAGCAGTTTACCAGTGAAAAATTCGGGGATTCCTTTAATCTGCGTAATCGTGCGGTTGCCGTAGCGCTGACCCGGGGGTTGGTCAACGCATTTGAACTGGAGCGGGAAGAAGAGGATTTCCAGCAGTGGTTCAAGCGGTTTCAGAGAACCCAGAAACCGGTGGATGATTGATCTCCGCTATCAGGAACACTTTAGTCATGCAGACAGACTCCCGCCGGGTGAGACCCCGGGGGGAGTTTTTTTTGGGGAAAAGTATCTTCGTTTAACCCCCGCGGCAGCCTTTCACCAATAAGGCTTGAAAGGCATCGACGCTGTTTCGCTTGTCTTCTTATTGGGCCCTGTGTTAAAAGGTCTTACCAAAAGGCCGATTGGAGGAGGTACATGGCAGTGGTGTTCAAACCTATACGCCCAAAAAAGTTGTCCGAAGAGATCGTCGACCAGATCAAGGAGTTGATTGCCCGGGGTGAACTACAGCCGGGCCAGCGGATCCCTTCGGAGCGGGAGCTGGCAACCTTTCTCGGGGTCAGCCGTCCCTCGGTACGTGAAGCAATTATGGTGCTGGAGGCGATGGGCTTTCTTGACTCGCGTCAGGGGGGCGGCACCTACGTTCGCTCGCTTGCCGAAAGGACCATGGCCGACCCGTTGGCCTCGATGGTGGAGCGCAGAGACCCGCGCATGTTGCACGCCCTGACTGAAGTGCGCATGGGGTTGGAATCCTGGTCGGCTTATCTGGCCGCCAAGCGTGCCGAGAACAGTGAAATTGAACGTCTGCGTGAGCTGTTCGCGGTCATGGAAGAGCAGGCCGAAACCGGGGGGTGGGATGCGGAAATTGATGCCCAGTTCCACCTGACTATCACCGAAGCGACCCACAATACCCTGCAGATTCATGTGCTGAATACGATCCAGGAACTGTTCAAGGCCAACATCATGGTTGCCCTCAGTGAGTTTTACAGCAAGGAGGGTTATGTGGAACTGCTGATCAGCCATCACCGTGACATCATGGAGGCGATCGCCGACCGGGATCCGGAGCGGGCCCGTGACAAGATGATGGAACATCTGACCCTGGTGGAAGAAAAATTGAGGATTTTCCTTGAGCGGGAACGACCGGAAACGCGCTGAACCGTTTTCCCTCAGGGCTTAAGATAAAAGGCAGATTCCTTTCGTGAATCTGCCTTTTTTTGATCAAGCTCAATTTTTCTGATGTCTCTGTTTGGTAACGTGGCGCAACATCATGTTACCAGGAACGCACACCGGGGAGGGCATCCATGATTTCTGAATTCAAGAATCCTGACAAGTTTGCGGCGATTGTCTCCAGCATGGCCGAGGGGGTGATCTACCTCGACGAGAATGATGTCATCCGGGTCTGTAACCCTGCAGCAGAGCGCATCCGCAGAATACGCGCTGAGAAGATAGTCGGCCAATCGATCTATGCCATCCATCCGAAAAAGGTTCACACCCAGATCTCGGAACTGCTGCACGGCCTGAAGACCGATTCTATATCGAGCAGCAACCGGACGGTCCATGTCAACCGGCGCTTTTTTGACAACACCTATTCTTCGATCCGCGATGGAAACGGGACGTATCTCGGGACGTTGCTGGTCAGCCGTGACGTCACCGAGAACAGGCGTCTCACCCATGAGAACTTGAATCTCAAGCAGTCTTTGGTTGCATCCGATGAGCGTATGACGTTTCAGAGTGAGCCAATGAGGAAGCTCATCGAACTTGTCGATGCAGTGGCCGAACTCGAATCGACCCTGTTGATTACCGGCGAGAACGGTACCGGGAAGGAGCGGGTGGTGGAACGATTGCACCAGCTCAGCCTGCGTTCAAAGATGCCGCTGGTGAGGGTGAATTGTGCCGCTTTGCCGGAAAATCTGATCGAGTCGGAACTGTTCGGGCATCTCAAGGGAGCGTTTACTGGCGCGGTGGAAGATCGACGGGGAAAGTTTGTTTCCGCCGAAGCAGGGACCCTGTTTCTCGATGAAATCGGCGAATTACCATTGGCCTCACAGGCCAAACTGCTGCGGGCGATCCAGGAAAAGAGCGTGCAGCCGATCGGCGGACGCAACGAGATCCGCGTCGATGTCCGGATAATTGCGGCCACCAACCGTGACCTGACGGCTGAGGTCGCCGCCGGCCGGTTTCGTGAAGATCTGTTTTACCGGCTTAATGTTATCCAGATTGAGGTTCCGCCGTTGCGTGAACGTGCGGATGACATCATCCCTCTGGCCCTGGAGTTCATAACCAGGTACGCCGAGGAAATGAAACGCCCGGTGCGCGTCTTGTCTCCACAAGTCCGGGCGCTGCTGCTCGCTCATCCTTTTCCCGGCAACGTCCGCCAGCTCAAGCATGCCATTGAGCGGGCTGTCGCTCTCGGCAAGGGGAATGAAATTCAGCTCTGCGATCTACCGCCGGAGATGACCCAATTGCCCGGAGGCAGTGAATCGCCCGCTGCTGATTATCAGCCCGGGGTCAGTCTGAAGCAGGCTCTCGGCTGCTTCGAACGGCAGATGCTGGTTCAGGCGCTTGATCACCACCAGGGCAGAAAGTCTGAAACGGCAAAATCCCTCGGTATCTCCCGGAAAAGTCTGTGGGAACGGATGCAGCGTCATGCGCTGACTGCCACAGACTGAATTGTCTGGTTGCCATCTCCCGTCAACAGGGTAAATAAACGTCGGTTCCCCCCTTGAGTTGATTTTTCAATTCCGTTACTATTTATATATGAATAATTGCTCAGATGATAATTTGACGAACGAGGACCTCTGTCAGGTGCCCTGTGTCAACCAGGAACGGGTTGATCGGGTCCGTCGCCTGATGCCGGATGGAGATCGCCTGGAGGAGACAGCGGGAATATTCAAGGTGTTGGGCGATGTGACCCGGATGAAGTTGCTCTGTGCACTCCTGGAAGAGGAGCTGTGTGTCTGTGATCTCGCCGAATTTGTCGAGGCGAGCCCATCCGCAGTTTCCCACCAGCTGCGCCTGCTGCGTGCTGCACGTCTGGTGCGTCCCCGGCGTGAGGGCAAGATGATCTACTACCGGCTGGATGATGACCATGTCCGGCGTTTACTCAAGGAAGGGCTGGTTCATGCCGCAGAAGACTAAATGCGCCAGTGGTTGTTGAGCGCAGGCCCCCCCTGTGGAGCAGGGAGATAAGCTTGCCGGAAGCAGCCGAAAATTTGCTCTAGTCGGATTAACCTGTAGTTCCTGTGCTACCGGGATAGAGACGGCCTTGCGCCAGCAGGAGCACATCGCAGCAGTACAGATCAATTTCAACCGGGCGAGCATGGAAGTCGACAGTGACCTGCCTCAGCCGGAACTGTTGTCCCTTTTGCAACGTATCGGTGAAAGCGTTGAAACCGGCCTGATCGTATCTCCCTGGGGTGAGCCGACAGAATTGCGTCAGCGTGGTGAGCTGTGGCAATGGATGAGGCTTGGCTTTGGTAGTCTGCTTCTTCTGGCCGGTTTTCTGCTCGCAGGAAACAATCCAGAGTCTGGTGCCGCAATCGTCGCCTACCTTGCCAGTTATCTGCTGGTCGGCGGTACGGTGATCCTTGCCGCAGTGCGTAACCTGCGCAACCGTTTCTGGTTTGACGAGCATCTGCTGATGAGTATCGCCACCGCTGGGGCTTTGATCATCGGTGAGTATCCGGAAGCGGTCGCGGTGATGCTTTTTTACCTGATAGGAGAGCTCCTTCAGGGGCGGGCAGTGGACCGGTCGCGGCGGGCGATTGGTGCGTTGCTCGATATCCGCCCGGAGCAGGCGACCCTGCTGCAGAATGGCCAGCTGCTTACAGTGCGGCCAGGACAGGTCAAGGTTGGTGAGCAGATTATTGTCCGCCCGGGTGAGAGGGTCCCGCTGGATGGCGAGATCGTTTCCGGGGAGTCATTACTGGATACTTCGGCTTTGACCGGAGAATCGGTCCCCCGGCGGTTGGCAGCAGGAGATGAATTACTGGCCGGGATGATCAACGGCGAAGGAGTGCTGACCGTACGAGTCATTCGCCTATTTGAACAGTCAGCCCTGGTCCGGATTCTGGAACTGGTAGAACATGCCAGTGGCAACAAGGCGGAAACGGAACGTTTTATCACCCGTTTTGCACGGATCTATACCCCTCTGGTGGTTGTTGCGGCCGGCCTGATCGCTCTTCTTCCTCCTCTGTTGATGGATGGCGACTGGAACGTATGGTGCTACCGGGCGCTGGTCTTTCTGGTGGTCTCCTGCCCCTGCGCGCTGTTGGTCTCGATTCCTCTCGGTTTCTTCGGAGGCATCGGCCGCGCCTCGCATCAGGGGATTCTGGTCAAAGGGGGAAATTACCTGGAGACACTGGCGCGTACCAGTACCGTGGTGTTCGATAAGACAGGAACCTTGACCCGGGGGGTCTTTGAGGTCCGGGATGTTGTTCCTGCAGCCGGGTGGGCTGAAGCGCGACTTCTGGAACTGGGGGCTCTGGCAGAGATGCATTCGAACCATCCGGTTGGAGTGTCGATCCGTAGTGCCTGTCAGAAACCTCCCGATCCTGCTGGGCTGCAGGAGAGTCGCGAGTTGCCCGGACTGGGTATTATCGCAACTGTCAATAGCCAGCAGGTCCTGGTCGGCAACCGACGGTTGCTATTGCGCGAGGGTGTGGAAGTTGATCCGGTTCCCGGTTCGGGGACGATCGTTCACGTGGCGGTGGACGGGAGCTATGCCGGTCACCTGGTGATTGCCGATGTGGTGCGTGAAGATGCGACGGAGGCCATTGCGCGGTTGCGCAAGCTGGGCATCAGGAGAATGATCATGCTCAGCGGCGACCGGCAAGCGGCGGTTGAGGAAGTCGCTAAAATGCTGGGACTCGACGGGTACCATGCCGAGCTTCTCCCGGAGCAGAAGCTGGAAAAAGTCGAAGAACTGCTTGCCATGCGCCACCCCGGGAAACTGGCTGTGGTGGGTGACGGGATCAATGATGCCCCGGTACTGGCCCGCGCCGATGTCGGAGTCGCTATGGGCGGGCTGGGTTCCGATGCCGCGATCGAGGCCGCAGATGTGGTGCTTATGACGGATGAGCCGGCCAAGCTGGCTACCGCCATCGAAACGGCCCGCTTGACCGAGCGGATTGTCTGGCAGAATATTGCCTTGGCTTTTACCGCTAAGGGAGCCGTTCTGCTGCTCGGTCTGTTCGGGCTTGCCAGCATGTGGCAGGCGATCTTCGCCGATGTCGGCGTCGCCCTTTTGGCGGTCATGAATTCTATCCGGATCATCCGCTAGCTGATGAATTTCTGCCCGCAGGGCATCGCGCTGTTGTCGCGGATTGCTCTTGCTAACCCATGAAAAACGTCTCCGGAGCTCACCATGTTCGATAACACCTTCCTGGAAAGTCTGCTCAACAGCCTGAAAAATCCGATCCTGTTTGCTGATACCGCCCATGTGGTGCGGTATGTCAACAGGGCTGCCCGGAGGTTTTATTCCGGAGCGGACGAGCTGATTGGAAAGTCCCTGTTGGATTGCCACAACCCTAGATCCTGCGAGATCATGCAGGAGGTGTTGGAGCGATTGGCAGCGGGGCAGGATGAGGAACTGATTGTCGACAGTGAAAAGCATCGTATCTATATGCGCGCTGTGCGTGACGTTGACGATCGGCTGATCGGGTATTATGAGCGCTTTGAACCCCCTCTGGGGAGCTGATATCTATGCAGAACCCTTGACGGTTCAACCGAACAAGGGTATTTTTTGTGGGTGCAATTTGCTGGAGGGTCCATGTCACAGGCAATAAAACAGGCGTTACAGAAGGCCCTGTCCGACGGGGACGAAGGGGTACGCCAGGCGGCCGCAGTCAGTCTGGATGCCTTGGAGGGGCGGGAGCATCTTGATGAACTGCTGGCACAGTTAAAAGGTGACGATCGCGGTCAGCGGATTGCCGCTGCCTACGCCCTGGAACGGGTCAGCTCGACGAAAATTTTTATCCCGCTGCTGGAGGCTCTCAAAAGTCAGGATTCTGACTTGCGCGCTGCCGTTGCCCAGGTCCTTGGCGGCAAACGGCATCCGAAAACTCTGGGACCATTGGTCAAGGCTCTCGCTGATCCCGAGCCGGGAGTCCAGGTAGAGATTATCAAAGCGTTGTCCGGGTTTTCCGACCGGCGCATTCCAGCCTGCCTGGAGCCGTTACTGAAGAAGGGTGAAGAAGTCTCCCTGGCGGCGATTGAGGCTCTGGGGGTGCTCGGGTTTGCCGAGGGCGAAAAGGGATTGATCCAGGCCCTGGAGGATCAGCGACCACGGGTCAGACGGGCAGCCGCGGAAGCTCTCGGTCGATTGCAGAGCTGACATTCCGTAGCTTATTAATGAAAGAAGCCCCCTGAAAATCAATTTCAGGGGGCTTCTGTTTGTCTCTGGCAGTCAATTCAGTCGAGATAGTCCTGCACATTGATCTGCCTGAGCAGGGGGTCGACTTCGGCGATAATACGATCGCCGTCGGCGAGTTCGAACTGGGGAGGTGGCGCTGGCCGATCTCCGGTGGGCAGTACAATCTGCTTCAGGGTCAGCGAACCTCTGCTGCTTTTGTTCTGGTCAACGATCAGGTTGATCGAACCATCATCCAGCCGCACCAGGGTTCCCACCGGGTAGGGGCCGAGAAATTCAATAAACTTTTCGATATATTCGGGATGGACGAAATTGCCGGAAAAGGTCTGTATCTTTTCCAGGGCCTGCTTGGGGGTGATCGGCTTCTGGTAGCAGCGGACCGTGGTCATCGCATCGTAGATATCGGCAATCGTGACGATGTCTACCAGGGGTGACAGGGTTTTCCCACGGCTGTCGGCTGGATAGCCGGTGCGGTCAAAGCGGAGGTGATGACCATTCACGATATCCAGAACCACGGGGGAAATATTCTTCATCCGCGCAACAATCCCCACACCGTTGGTCGGATGCTGTCTCATCTCGGCAAATTCTTCTTCGCTCAGTTTTCCCGGTTTGGTGATGATCTTGTGATCGATGGTCATCTTGCCGATGTCATGCAGCATCCCGCCGAGACTGAGAATCTGCAGCTCCTCTTCAGACATGCCGCACGCCCGGCCGGCAGTGACCGCAATAACCGATACATTGACCGAGTGGGTAAAGGTGTAGTTGTCATAGTCCTTGAGCATCGACATGGAGAACAGGGCGAAGGGTTCGGACAGAGAGGTCTCGACCATCTCCCGCGAGGTTTCCAGGGCGGTTTCCGAGGACGGGATCTGGCCCATCCGGACATCCTGGAAGACCGATTCGACAACATTCAGCGCCTGGTTGTAGACGGCGCGTGCCCCCTCTTCTTCCAGGGAGACCCGGATTGCCGTGATTCCGGCAGTACTCATTTTTAACAGCAGGTCAAAATCTTCCTGGGAGCTGATCAGTTGACAGAAGTTGACCAGTTGGACGGCATCAAGCCCCGGCAGGAATTCGATTTTGCGAATCTCTTTCGCTTCCAGCATCAGCTTAAGGTCTTCTGTCGCCGCCTGTTCGTCGAGGCAGGGCAGGTCATCGACCATCAAGGTGCCGTCGACCAGACCGATATACAGTCTGCCCTGTGCCAAGAGGAACGGATGCAGGCTGGCGAGGGCGCTGTCGAGTTGCTTGCGTACCAGGGGGTGTTGGCCAGGGTACAGGCGAATCGCCTGAAACACTCCGGCCAGTGCTGTGGGAATCAGCTTAAGTCGATTTGGGGACATTGTTGTTCCGCCTCTGAATCTGAGTCAGTGCCTGCTCAGCGGCCCGGCTGACATCTCCCTGGCGGCCGTTGCGCAGGCTTTCCAGGGCATTGATGATGCCTAGATCCCCCAGCTGTCCAAGTGCCGCAAGAGCGGCAACGCGTTGGGCTTCAAGCCTGGACCGGCGCAGCAGGTTGCGCTTGTTTGCCAGGGTAAGCAGCGGGGGGACGGCGATTGCCGAGCCGATCATCGACAGGGCTCGGATGGCATCCAGTTTGCTGTCGGTCTCACGTCCGAAGATATCTGAACGGCCGACGATTTTCAATAACGGAGATATCGCCTCTTCACGTTTCAGTGCACCAAGCGCAAGAATTGCCGGTCGTCGCAACGTCAGGTCTTTGTCCCACACCAGTCTGAGCAGAAGCGGGACCGCTTCGCGACCACCAATCATGGTCAGGGCCCTAATCAGGGCTCGTTTGACCCGTTGATCCGGGTGTCTGAGAATTGGCTCCAGCAGGGGGATCGCCCCTTTCTGACGCATGTCACCGAGAACCGATACGGTGTTGCGTACAACGAACCAGCGCTTGTCGGTTAATGATTTCTTCAGGATGTTGAGAATCGGTTTTCCCATCTGGCCGAGAATCAGAGTCAGGTGACGACGGACCTGGGCATTTTTTTCGTCCGTCAATCTTCGCAGCAGATATGGTGCGATCCGCATCTCCAATCTGACCAGCAGCATGGCGGCCTGTTTGATCAGCGGAAGTGAAAGCTTTTTGTCAGACAGGGAATCGACCAGCCGATGGATCAGTTTTTCATCGAGTAACTGATCCAGGGTACGGTTTGCCGCCTGCCGTTGCGCAGCACTGCGGAGATCATCCCGGTAGTGCTGCATCAGCATCGGCAGGATCCGCATGATGCCAGGTGTCCCGGTCTTCTGCATGTAGGACGGCGCCAGTTCGAGCAGGCGTGCCAGCAAACGGGCATGTTCCCGATCTTCAAGCGGCTCTCTCAATTGATGCAGAAGCTGGTCAACCTCCTTGATGAGATTCTTCTGCTCGGGGTCGTCTGAAGGTGGAACGTAAGGATCGCCATCGTCGTTGAGGCTTTCTTCCAGGTCATCTTCCGGAGGTTCGAGCATCTCCTGTCGACGTTCCAGTGCTTTTTCGAGACTTGGTTCATTGAGCCAGATGTTGGCAACGCGGGCTTTCGCCAATAAGACCGGGAGTCCACCCTGCTGGTAAACGTCTTCAGCGCTGCGGGAGAGGAATTTGGCAAAGGTGAGCAGTTCATACCCGGAAAGTTCAGGCAGAAAAAGAATCTGACGGGTGCGGCGGGCAACCAGCTGTCTGGCGAGCTCAACCAGAATGGTGTTGCCGGAAGCGATGGTCTGCGGACCGAGGGCGAAGCCGGTCTGGGTGACATTGAACGAGTGTTGTGGGTGGCCAAGCAGGGGGCGGAACGCCGCCTGGGTTTCGCCAATGGCCTTTTTCAGGGACGGGTGTTCCGGCGGATAGAAGCGGAGGGCCTTGATCAGCTTTGCCAGGCCGGTCAGGGCTGTTATAAGGTCGTTGACCAGCTGCTTCTGTTCCACCAGACACCTCCGTAATTGCCGACGATACCACCGTACAGGTTAGCATAAGATACTTCCTGGCAGGCTATTTGTAAATGATATCGGAGGCCTCCGATGGCGAATCAGGGCTTTTCTGAAACGATGGTACAGAAACTGGTATCGTGGATAGTCTGCCCTTCCTTGCGGTAAATGTCCTCAAGAACCATCGCGAAGTTTTTGCTGATCTGCTTTCTCTTCAGCTTGAGGGTTGGCGTGACCTCGCCTTCGTCGGCGCTGAAATCGCGGGAAAGCAGGGTGAACCTTTTGATCTGTTTGTATGACGGGGCGTCGCTCTGACGGCGGTCTATTCTGCGGCGGACCAGTCCGAGGATGTGCGGATGTCTGACCAGGTCGCACAGGTCGAGGAAGTCCAGATGTTTATAGTCGGCATATTTCTGCAACATTTCGAAGTCGGGAACGATCAGCGCTGTCAGGTAGGGTTTGCGGTCGCCATAAACCATCACGTTGGCAATGAATTTGTCCGTTTTCAGTTGGTTCTCCAACTCCAACGGGGCAATGTTTTTTCCCCCGGCGGTGACAATCAGGTCCTTTTTCCGATCGGTGATGAACAGATATCCCTGGTCGTCAAGACGAGCAATATCTCCGGTCCCGAACCAATTCTCATGAAGGGCCTGGGTGGTTCTGTCAGGTTGATTCCAGTATCCCTGGAAGATACTTGGACCCTCAACCTGCAATTCTCCATCGTCGGTGAAGCGGAGATTGAGGTTGGCCAGGGGAGGGCCGACCGAGCCGAGTCGATGCCGGCCGGGATAGTTGACCGCAATGACCGGGGATGTCTCAGTGAGACCATAACCCTCGTAGATGGGGATGCCCACAACCAGAAAGAACTCGGCTATTTCGGTGACCAGAGGTGCTCCACCCGAGACGAAAAAACGTAACCGGCCACCCAGGCGTTCTTTTAGCTTGGTAAACACCAGTGCATCAAACAGTTTCATGCTGAGGCGCAACAGAAGACCAACCCGGACTCCTGATTGCTGCCTAGCGACAGCTGCTCTGCCGGTTCTTAGGGCTAGAAAAAATAGCTGTTTTTTCAGCCAGGGGCCGGTTGAAACCCGCTCCAAAATCCGATTGTAGGTTTTTTCATAGAGGCGTGGAACGCTGATGACGATAGTCGGCCGGACTTCCAACAGGTTGGCCGGTACGGTGTCCACGCTTTCCGCATAAGAGATGATGACACCCTGATGGAGCATCAGGTAGTAGCCCGCCATTCGCTCAAAGATGTGCGACAGAGGCAGAAACGAGAGGCACTCGTCCCGGTCATCCATGGTGAAAAGGGGATAGCAGGCTTCTATATTCGACAGGATGTTGTCGTGGGTGAGAATTGCCCCTTTCGGTTGACCGGTCGTGCCAGAGGTATAAACGATCGTCGCAATGTCCTCACGCTTGCCCGCGGAGAGGGTCTGTTCGAGGCATTCCGGTGGAAGCTGTCTGCCGCGGCGTAGAAACTCCTCCAGATTGATGATGTGGTCGTGGGTGTCATCGTTGTCGAGCAGGATGATTTGTTCAAGGCGCGGGAGGCGGCTCAGATGGTGCACCAGTTGCCTGGCGAAAAGGGGGGAGTTGGTGAAAAAAAAGCGAGCCTGCGAATCCTGCAGGATGTGCAGAATTGTTTTAAATCCTTCGGTATGGTAAACGGGTACGGTGCGGCCGCCAGCCGCCATGGTGCCAAGGTCGGCATAGGCCCATTCAGGACAGTTGGGGGACATGATCGCGACCTGTTCGCCCGGTTGCAGGCCAAGATCGATCAGGCCTGAACCGAACGCCCTGATCTGGTTGCCGAGCCTGTTCCAGCTGATATCCTGGTAGCGACCATCCTGTTTGCGGCGCATGGCGATTCTGTTATCGAAGTGTTCAGCCTGGCGCAAGACCATCCGTGGCAAAGTGTCGCTCATTGCGTTTCTCCATGTCAGGGGACTCCGCTTGTTTCGGCGATGTCTCTTTTTACGTTGCTTAGAGATAATTCTACCATGGGAAAGTCATCTTTGATTCTGGGGATTACCGGAAGTATTGCGTCGGGGAAAAGTCTGGTCGCCGGAGAGTTTGCCCGCCGCGGCGCGGCGCTGGTCAGTGCCGATCAGCTGGCTCGTGAGGTGGTCACACCCGGTAGGCCTGAGCTGGTCCGCCTGGTTGAGCGGTTTGGCAGGGAGATTCTAGCCGAAGACGGCAGCCTGGATCGGGACGCTGTGGCCCGGATTGTGTTTGCCGACGAACGGGCCCGGACAGATATGAACCAGATTGTCCATCCGGCGATTGGCCGCCTTGCGCTTAAGCAGTTGCGCGAACTTGCCCAATCTTCAGTCCCGCTGGTTGTCTACGAAGCCCCCCTGCTTTTTGAAGCCGGGGCGGAAAAGAGGGTTGACAAGGTTCTGGTCGTCAAGGTTGATCCTCAGATTCAGCTGCAACGGCTAATAGCGCGAGATGGTTTGACTCCGGCTGATGCCTTGCGGCGGGTTGCCGCCCAGATGAGTCAACAGGAGAAGTTGGCGCGGGCTGATTTTGTGATCGATAACTCGGGATCTGTCGTTGAGACCGTAGCCCAGGTAGACCGATTGTGGCAGGTGCTGGTCGGGCAGGCCGGCTAGCTCGCTTGGTGCGGCAGTTGGGCCAGGAATCTATCAATCCGGTTGAAGGTCTCCTGCAAGCGGGGGTTTTCGGCAGTGGTCAGGACGTGGGGGACGTCCTCACCGAAGAGGTGAAACGTTTTGGGGCGGCTGCCCAGCCTGCGGAACAGTTCGGCGGATGTTCCGGGGGCGATAGTTGCGTCCCCTTCCGCGGCCAGGACCAGAGCCGGAGCTTGAATGCGGTGCAGTTCGCGCCCGATCTGGCGGCGCAGCAGATTTATCTGATGGATTCCTCGCAACGGGCGTTCTGCATAGTAGCGGGTCTGCTCAGCCGGTTTCAATTCCCGCTTCTGATAGGGCACCAGGTACCGCAGCAGTCCTGCCAGGGGTGCCAGCCGGTGGCGCAGGTGTAAAAATGGTGAGAGCAGTACCAGGCCGGAAAATTGTTCGCTCAGGGCCAGTTTGAGCAGAAGCAGAGCGCCGGTACTCAAGCCGATCCCGACCACCGGCAGCCCATGCCCGGCAAGCAGGCGGTGTCCTCTGGCGACAGCTTCCAGCCATTCCTGATAGTTGCGAGTGGCGAGATCGGCAGATCTGGTGCCGTGCCCGGGGAGTCTCACGGCAAAGACTGTGTCCCCGCGCTCGTGGAGATGCTCCGCCAGAGGTCGCATCTCCTGAGGCGTTGCGGTAAAGCCATGGACCAGTAAAATGCCCCTTGCCGAAGACTGCTTCGATTCCAGCAGGAACGGCAGATTGTCCTCATTGCTGACCCCTTCCGCTCGGCCGAGGGCAATTTCTTTTTCAACTGCTGTCCTCATGGTCAGTCCTGTACGTGATGTTCCCTGCAATTATGCCACATCTGCTTTCTGATACGGTCCACTGTCAGTGATAGACGGCCGGACATAAAAAAAGAGCCGCTGCCAGGCAGGGCTCTTTTTTTATGCGAAAATTTGACGGTGGCCTTACTTGGGATAGCCCAGGCGAGTCGAAAGGTCCTCCCCGGCGCGTAATGTCAAGGGAATCAGTTCCTTTTCGATCCGCTCATCGCTGAAACGCATGCTTGGCCCGGAGACGCTGACCGCGCCGACGATCCGACGGGTGTAGTCACGAATTGGCACCGCTACGCAGCGAACCCCCGCATCAAGCTCCTCGTCATCAATGGCGTAACCCTGTTCCCGGATCTTGGCCAGTTCGGTTTTCAAGCTGTTGACCGAGGTGATCGTTGTCGGTGTATGCTGGGAAAATTCCTGGGAAGGGAGCAATTCCTCCAACTCCTCTTCGGTCATGTAGGCCATGTGGACTTTTCCGGCGGCAGTACAATAGGCCGGGAGTCGCGAGCCAACGCGGGAGACAACCCGGACGGTCAGGTTGGTTTCGACGACGTCAAGGTAGACGATGTGATTATCCTTGAAAATAGCAACGTAAGATGTCTCGTTGCTCTCTTCAACCATCCCCTCCAGAATCGGCTTGGCCTGCCGCAACAGTCCCATCTGTTTGATGAACGTTTGCCCCAGTTCAAGGGCCTTGAGGCCGAGACGATAGTTCTCCGTTGCCTTGTTCTGCTCGATATAGCCTCGTGACTCCAGCGTCGCCAGCAAGCGGAATACGTTGTTTTTGTGCAGTTTCAGCCGTTTGCTCAGCTCGGTAACGCCGAGTTCATCGACATCGTCATGAAACTGCTCAAGCAGGTCAAGAGCATGTGAGACCGCCTGGATGATATATTCGGATTTGTCTTTTTTGACCATGATTATCGTACCCTTCCCGATTCTCTGGAATACAAGATTCGTGATTTTATACCTGTAATGCCGTTCTGTCAACATGTAGACAGTAACATTATGGTAAAGACGAAGTGGTATTTTAAATAAATAGAATACTGTTCTATAATTGTCAATATGATAAAATATTATATTAGACATATATTTCACAAAATTCCGGAATCATTTAACAAAAAAACTGTCAAACAATCTTATATCGTTGCTCATTGATGCTGGTAACAGGAGGAGGAGGTCGACAGAGTGTTTTCTGCTGGTTTTGACGCTAAGCGCTTGTTCGGGCAAAATAACACGTTTTTTGTTAGTATTGGTGGCTGACTCTTTCAACACTTGACTGTCAAGGAGCTTTTTATGCGCGTCTCTATGTTCCTGTTTCTGCTGGTTCTGATGCCACTAGCGGTACATGCAGGTGGCGCATCGCTTTCCGGTGAGGCCCTGTTCAACTCAACCGCTCTAGGTGGTAACGGAAAGTCCTGCGCAAGCTGCCATCCTCAGGGAAAAGGGCTGGGGCAGATTGGCGATTACGATGATGCAATCCTGGAGGAGTTTGTGAACTTCTGCATCAGGGATGCGATGAAGGGGCAGATGCTCCCGCAAGGTGCTCCAGAGTTGCAGACCCTTGCCCGTTACCTGCGGCAGTTCCAGTCGGCAAAATAAGCGTCACGTTCCATCGGCTGGGGAGGTAGATTTTATCACTTCGTAGAGAACGCTGGTCGCATAGCTTCCTTTGGGCAGGGAAAACTCGAGTTGCAGCCCATTGTCTGCTGGCGCGACCCGGGCTGTGCCGAGCGGAACCCGCAACGGGCGTCGCTCTCCTGGCATCGCCATACCTGCTCCGAGTTTCCAGTCTGCGAGAGTCAACTGTTCCGCCGTCAGAAGTTGGCCTTCCCGTTCACCGGCTAGACCTTCCGCCAGGAGGACCTTGTATCCGAAGAGAGGGGCCGACGGGCTGATTTCAAACCGGTCGGCCCGCGGTTGTTCAATCATTGCATCCTTAACGCGAAAGCAGGCGCCATTGCTGTGTTTGATGGCGAGATCCCCGCACTCCAGGTGCCCCAGTCTGGGCAACCTCTGCTCGAGCAGTTGATTGAACAGGTAGGACTGGTAGGCAGAAAGGAACAGGCGTAGCAAAGGCCGGGGTAGATCGAGAACCGCCCGTGCAATCGGTTTTCCGCGCAGTAGCTCCTGCAGCAGATGCTGCTCGTCGCGCATCCGGTGGGGCATCAGTTCCAGGGCCAGTTTGAGGTCGCCAGCCCGGAAGGCCTCGGCCGCCCGTCGCCAGAGTGGTTCACTGATTTTCTGGGGATCGCCTAACCATTCGCTGCAGAACGATTGGTATTCCTTCTGCAGGAGAAACTTTCCGAGGAGGTGGGAATTGCCGAGGCTGCCGTAGCGTTGTTCGCCAAACCGGTTTGGAACTCCGGTCATCTGCAGCTGTTGCAGAATCGCTTCGGCGCGCCTGCAGCCGTCGGGAAGGGTGTCCTGCAGACGAATTGAAAAGCGATTTCCGGCCAGGTGGCCGAGCCGCAGTTTGTTGCCGTGGCGGGTCGTGGTCAGGATTTTCGCCTGCCGTAACCGGAGTCCATCTAGCCGCGCTGCCCGGTTGGCTGGAACCGACAGCTGTTGTCTGGTCAGCGCGCGGGCATCCTTGAGGCCGGCATAGCCGATATCTCGCTCGTTCAGATCGAGTCTTTGGGCCAGTTGGCGGAGGAGTTCGCGGGTCGTTATGCCCTCTTTTTCAACCCATAAATAGAGGTGTTCACCGGTTCCGGAACAGGGGTAAAGGGGAATCTCCTCGACCTGGAAATCGCACGGATGTTCTTTGTAGCGACCACCGGTGCCGGGCAGATCGGGGGTTTGAAATTTCATGATGAGCCAGGTTTCACCCAGCGGGAGCGAAATCCCCTGCGGATGGCGGGAGGTCTTTCCAGCTGGTAATCGGCGCGACGGCGAAAATGACAATAATAGATCGGCTGACCCAGTTCGAGAAATCGACGCATGTATTTGGAAATCGGATAATCCTTCAGCTCATGACTGTGGGGGGTCCTCTGCAGGTTGGCAAAACCAGGTTCTGCTTCCAGCATCTCTCCTACCGAAACACCATAGTCAACAAAATCGGTACTGAAGTGGAATTCCCCGTCAGGCTGCAGGGTGTGAAACGCCAGTTGCAGAAACTCATGATTGACCAGTCGCCGTTTGCGATGGCGTTTCTTCGGCCAGGGATCGGGGCAGTTGATGTAGATCGCCTGCAGGCTTTCCGGTCCAAGCAGATGCGTCATCAGGAACCGGGCCTCACTGCGCATGACGCGCACGTTGGACAAACCCGCTTCGTCGACGCGACTGCAGGTCTTCAAGCAACCCTGGTTGAAAATATCGGTGGCAAGAAAATTACGTTCTGGGTGGCGGAGCGCCAACTGTACGATGAAATCGCCGATACCGCAGCCGATCTCCAGCGACAGAGGTTGTTCACTGGGAAACAGTGCGGCGAGGCATTTAGCCTTCAGCGCTTTCGCTTCGGGAATAAACGATGGGGAGGTGATCAATCTCATGGTCTGGGACATAACTGCTTTCTCTACTGATGGCGCCGGCGAGGCCGGTCGGGTTTATCATTTAAGGGTTGCCAGGAATTGCACAATGTCATTCATGTCGGCGTCCGGGACGGTGGAATAATCTGGCATGAAGGTCTGGCTGTTGCGATTGCCGTGTCTGGTCAGTTGCTCATTCAGTTGCTCCATGCTGAGCCGGTTGCCGATCTGGTCAAATGCCGTTGCCAGCGTCGATCCACTTCCTTCAAGGCTGTGACAGGCTTTGCAGCCCAGCGAATTGATTATTCTGCGGGCTCTGGCTTCCGATTCCTCTGCCTTCGACAGCGGGGGAGCGCTGAGTGTAACCAGAAGCAGCAGCAACAGAATGCGACATGTTGTCATGGGTGACATCCTTCGTGATGAATGAGGTCGAGTTGCTAGATGCCCACTTTATCTGGAGCCCGGTTGTTTTGCAATGGCGTTGGACGTCCTTTTTGTTCCCGGACACGGGCTGGAGCTGGACCGGAAAATGGGTTGCATAAACCGGGGGCTGAGGATTAAGCTGTTGCTGGTTTTCTGAAGGAGTTCTGCCATGAAAATACCGATTTCAAGCCGTGCTGCCCGGGTAACTCCGTTCCTGGCGATGGAGGTTATGGAGCACGCCAAGCAACTCGAGGCGGAAGGGCGTGATATCCTTTATCTCTGTCTGGGTGAGCCCGATTTCGCAACTCCGCAGCCGATTGTCGAAACAACGGTGCGTGCCCTGGAGCAGGGTGCCACCTCATACACTCACAGCCTGGGTCTGCCGGTGCTGCGCGAAGAGATCAGCGCCCATTATCGCCGGCGTTATGGTGTCAACGTTGATCCGGGGCGGGTCATCGTCTCTGCCGGAACCAGCCCGCTGCTGTTACTGCTCTTTTCGCTGCTGCTGGAACAGGGTGACGAACTGATCCTGCCCGACCCCGGCTATGCCTGCTATCCTAACTGTGTCGAGTTTTCGGGGGGGCGGCCGGTGCTGTTGAAAACCGACGAGGCCGATGGGTTTCAGCCGCGGCCGGAGCAGGTTCGTCAGGTGCTGACGGAAAGAAGCCGGGCCCTGCTGGTCAACTCGCCGTCCAACCCCGCCGGTTCGATCCTCAGCGGCGCACAGCTGGCCGAGTTGGCACAGCTGCCGATCCCGGTCATCTCCGATGAAATCTACCATGGCCTGACCTATGTCGGCGAAGAGCACTCGATCCTGGAATATACCGATACGGCCTTTGTCCTCGGTGGTTTCTCCAAGGCGTATGCGATGACCGGCTGGCGACTCGGCTACCTGATCGTTCCGGAGTCCTGCGTCAGGGTCATGCAGACAATGCACCAGAATTTCATGATCTGCGCCAATCACTTTGTTCAGTTGGGTGGGGTCACCGCTCTGCGTGAATGTCAGCAGGATGTTGAGCGGATGCGGCAGCTTTATAATGAACGCCGACTCCGCCTTGTTGAGCGGCTCCGTGCCCTCGGGTTCGGGGTCCGTTTTACCCCGCAGGGGGCGTTTTATGTGCTTGCGGATGCGCGACACATTGCCTCCGACTCGAAACGGTTGGCAATGGAAATTCTTGATGCAACCGGTGTCGCCGTGACTCCGGGGATCGATTTCGGCGAAGG
>PKUD01000031.1 GCA_002869695.1 Desulfuromonas sp.
CATGGTATCAACCGCCACTCCGGCCAGCTCTATTCCGGCGCGGCGCAGGACCAGATCGTCGTACTTGATGTTCTGGCCGATTTTCTCCAGTTCCGGGTCTTCCAGCAGCGGCCGCAGTTTTTCCAGTACCAGTTCGATCGGCAGCTGCTGCGGCGCCCCCAGGTAATGATGGGTCAAGGGAAGGTACCAGGCCTCGTCGGCCTGCACCGCGAAGGAGAGTCCGACCAGATCGGCCTGCACCGCGTTGAGGCTGGTGGTTTCGGTGTCGAGGGCGAACCGCTTCGCAGCGCGCAACGTGTCGATCAGCGCGTCGAGTTCCTGCTCGCTCAGCACGGCATGGTAATGATCGCCACTGCTCTTCTGCTGGACGGAAAATTCCTGCAGCAACTTGTGAAACTCGAGTTTTTTGAAAAGCTCAGTCAGTGCCTCGGCATCCGGCTCAGAGAGGCTGAAATCAGCATAATCCGCATCAATCTCCATATCATCGACCAGGGTGACCAGCTGTTTCGACAGCAGCGCCTGCTCGGCAAAATTTTCCAGGTTCTCCCGGCGTTTGCCTTTCAACTGATCGAGGTTGGCGAGCAGGTTTTCGATGCTGCCGAACTCGTCGATCAATGCCCGGGCGGTCTTCTCGCCGATTCCCGGGACGCCCGGGACGTTATCTGAGCTGTCCCCGGCCAGACCCTGCACCTCGATGACCTTGTCCACCCCGCCGAAACGCTCAGTCACCTCGGCCGGGCCGGAGATCTTCCCCTTCATCGTATCGAGCAGCCGGACCCGATCATTGACGATCTGCATCAGGTCCTTGTCGCCGGTGACCACCGTCACCTCCAGACCATCTGCGGCAAACCGCTTCGCCAGGGTGGCAATGATATCGTCTGCTTCGTAACCGGTCTGTTCAATCACCGGCATATTGAACGCACGCACAACATCCTTGATCCAGGGGATCTGTGGCACCAGGTCTTCCGGCATGGCGCTGCGGTTGGCTTTATATTCAGGGTAGATATCCTTGCGGAACGTCGGCCCCTTGGCATCAAAAATAACTGCCAGGTGATCAGGTTTTTCATCCCGCACCAGCCCCATCAGCATATTGGTAAAGCCGTAGACCGCGTTGGTCGCCTCCCCTTTCGAATTGGAAAGATGGCGGATGGCATAGTAAGCCCGGTAAATATAGGACGATCCGTCGACCAGGTAGAGTTTTTCAGGTTGTTCAGACATGAGAAACCTTTCTGCTGAAAGAAAAAATCTGACCGGATTATTCCACAGCACCGGATAAAGGAAAAGGCCCGAAATCCTTAATTGATATCTTCATCATATAACGTGATGAATTATTGACGATGGGGTAAATTTTTATTAGGTTCAAGACTATAATTGAAAGCAAAGGTCAAACGGCGGCTCCAGGAGTTCCTGCAGCCGCCTGCACATAAAATTTGTCAGGGAGAAAATCTGATATGCATAACGAATTCGACGACCATGATGATAACGATAACTCTATTGAATACGAGATCGAAATAGAGACAGATGCTGAGATACAGGCGGTTCCAGACGAGGGACTGGTTCTCGCTCGGGACATGCTGCCCATCGAGCTGCCGATCATTCCCCTGCGCCCACGCCCGGCATTTCCCGGCGTGATCATTCCGCTGACCGTCAACGGCCATGACCGGGTGCGCTCGATCAAACAGGCGATGGCCAGCCAGAGCCAGACGATCGGCCTGGTGATGGTCAAAGACCTGGAAGAGGAGGATGCGCCGGACAACCTGCAGAAGGTCGGGGTTGCGACCAAAATTCTCAAACTGATCCACGCCGAGGAAGAAACTGCACATGTGCTGGTCAACAGCCTTGAACGGTTTTCCATCGATCATGTCGAATCTCGTGACGATATCATCCACGCGAAGGTCACCTATCATCTCAGCGCGGAGATGAGTAACAACCCGGAGCTGAAAGCCTACTCCATGGCGATCATCTCCACCCTGAAGGAACTGGTCCAGATCAACCCGCTCTATTCGGAGGAGATTAAACTGTTTCTCGGCCGCTCGAGCATGGATGACCCGGCCCGACTGGCAGACTTCGCTGCCAACCTGACCAACGCCGACGGCTTTGAACTGCAGGAAGTCCTGGAAACATTCGATGTTCGCTCACGGATCGACAAGGTCCTGATCCTGCTCAAAAAAGAACTGGAAGTCTCGCGCCTGCAGACCAAAATATCGAGCCAGATCGAAGAGAAGATCTCCGCCCAGCAGCGCGAGTTTTTCCTGCGTGAACAACTGAAGGCAATCAAGAAAGAACTGGGTCTGGAAAAAGAGGGAAAGACCACCGAAATAGAAAAATTCCAGGAGCGCCTGAAAAGCCTGAAACTCAACGAAGAGGCTCAGAAGGCGGTGGAAGAGGAGATGGAAAAACTTCAGCTGATCGACCCCTCTTCACCGGAATACAATGTCAGCCGCAATTATCTCGACTGGCTCACGGTCCTGCCCTGGGGAAAATTCAGCAAGGACGCCTACGAACTGAAGCGTGCCCGGCGGGTCCTCGACCGCGACCATTACGGTCTGCAGGACGTCAAGGAAAGGATTCTTGAATTCATCGCCGTGGGCAAAATGAAGGGGGATATTTCCGGTTCGATCCTCTGCCTGGTCGGCCCCCCCGGAGTCGGCAAGACCTCGGTGGGCAAGAGCATCGCTGATGCCCTTAAGCGCAAGTTTTACCGCTTCTCAGTCGGCGGCATGCGCGACGAAGCGGAGATCAAGGGCCACCGGCGGACCTACATAGGCGCCATGCCCGGCAAGGCAATCCAGGCGATGAAGAGTGCCGGCACCGCCAACCCGGTACTGATGCTCGACGAGATCGACAAAATCGGAGCATCCTTTCAGGGCGACCCCGCTTCTGCGCTGCTCGAGGTCCTCGATCCCGAACAGAATGGCAGTTTCCGCGACCACTACCTGGATGTCCCCTTCGATCTCTCCAACGTGGTGTTCATCGCCACCGCCAACCAGCTCGACACCATCCCGGCACCACTGCTCGACCGGATGGAGATTATCCGCCTGTCCGGCTACATCCTTGAAGAAAAGGTCGAGATCGCCAAGCGCTACCTGATCCCCAAAGCCCTGGACCATCATGGGCTGAAGAAAAGCCAGGTGACGATTCATAAATCAGCGCTGATTGAAATCATTGACCGTTATGCCCGCGAAGCCGGAGTGCGGGGTCTGGAAAACCGGATCAAACGGATCATGCGCAAGTCAGCGATGGAGTTTGCCGAAGGCCGCGAGGAAAAGATTACCATCGCCAAGAAGGACCTGGAACAATTCCTCGGCAAGCCGGTCTTCTCCGAGGAAGAACTGTTCAAGGAAGCGCCGGGTGTGGTTACCGGGCTGGCCTGGACCAGTATGGGCGGTGCCACCC
>PKUD01000136.1 GCA_002869695.1 Desulfuromonas sp.
AGCAAGCGATCCCACTTTGAATAAGTTCGTTTGTACTTTTGTGATATAGCGTCTACCCCATTGATGACATCTTTAAGGGTATGCTGTTGCTCGCTGCCTCGATACGATGTCCCATCCTGGGGGCAATAATGAAGGACCTGTCGGCCATTGTTGCTTGTTTCAAGAGCCCAGTTTATGAATGCATTTCTTTGAACATCCGGATATCTGCTTATTGCGCAAAGAGGATATTCTCCCCTCTTGAATCGCATTTTTTAGCAGCATAAACCCCTAACGTTACCATTCGCCCTGGTAAGATCGTCGCTTGCAACGTAAATCCTTCAACTCGATAACCATCAATTCCGTTCTTTGTTTTCATTTGAGGTTCTCGCCACCTCTTTTCTTTCACGCTGAAGCAAAAGATTAAACGAGTCTGTCTGATATATTGACAGAGAATCGGACTCATGTCTTCGCCCTTCTAAAAGGTTTACGGTTGTCTATTCGCAATATATTCTCCCGAACATGGCATGTTCACCTCGAGCCACTCCTGTCGGGTTGAAAAAAATATTAAATTTAATTGTCACTAGATATTGGGGCTGGCAAGCTTGCTAACCCAAAGGTTTATCTATTAAAGTCTATATGTCTAATTTATGTAGCGTTTTAAACAGATTATATGCAACCAAGGACATCTGTTCGACCGGCACGGGACCAAAGGTTAACTCCTGTTGATCGCTTTTTCAAATCAGATACTGAAGTAAAAGGTCGCTCCCTTCCCAGACACTCCTTCGGCCCATATTTCTCCTCCATGGCGCTGTATGATGCGCTCCACTGTGGCTAAACCGATACCGAAGCCAACGGTTGCTTCCGTTCCTTGAAGTCGCTGAAATGGGGCGAACAGGTTTTGCCCCTCCTTCATGGAAAACCCGATGCCATTATCACGAATGAAATAAATGTATTGGCCATTTTTTTCTCTCGTCCCAAACGTAATGACAGGTTCGTTTTGTTCCGAAGTGAATTTCCAGGCATTGCCAAGGAGATTTTCCATAACAGCTTTAAAGAGGACCCTGTCTACATTAGCGGTCATGTTCTCTGCGACATGGAACGTAATCTTGCGATCGGGCTCAGCTAATTTTAACTTTGCAATGACAATGTTCGCCATATCTGAAAGATTGACTCTTTCCAGTTTTGGCTCAGTGTGACTAAGACGGGAAAAGTCCAGCAAGGCATCGATAAGTTGGCTCATATTGAAAGTGCTACTCGTGATTTCTTGAAGGTAATCAATAGACTGCCGGTCAAGTTTGTCGTTCAAACGATTTTCCAGAATTTCGCAGTAACCACTGATAACTGCCAATGGCGTGCGCAAATCATGAGCGAGCATGTAGTTAAAAGCCTCTAGGTCGCGATTTAACGCTTCCTGCTTCCTGGCCCGAGCTTCAAGTTCTATATTTAAACGTTCAATCTCCATTTGCTTTTGCTTGTGAGCAGTAATGTCGAGGGTCATACCAACAGAGCCAACGATATTTCCGATTTTGTCTCTAACGTGTTCGCATTTTTCGTGAACGTAAACTATTTCACCCGACCCCTTCTGTACGACGCGATGTTCGATTTCATAACCGTCCCTATTTTCTCTAATTGAGCCTATGTACGCATCGTTAACCGCATCGCGATCTTCCGGATGCACGGCTTCTAAAAAATCCTCGTAAGACGCTTCGAATTCGTTCGGGTGAAAACCAAATATTCGATAGGCTTCATCCGACCAAATGAGATTGTTGTCGGCCAGGTTGAGTTCCCAACTACCAAGATTGGCAATCTCCTGTGTACGTTTCAGTCTCTCTTTATTCTTCGCAAGCTTGGCTTCAACCTGATTACGTTTAGTTATGTCGCTTCCATAGAAATTGACATAACCACGATCAGCAATTGCAACCATCGCAAAAGAAAAATCCCGCTGCCCACAACGGACTTCAAGTTCCTGATCGTGCCCTCCTTCAAGAGCCATGGAAAGTTTTTTCAAGACGAATTCAGGTACGGCCCCACCGACCTTACATTGCCACTGTGTCAGAAGTTCTATCGAGGCACGATTGGCATAGAGAAGAACGCCACTTCCGTCAACTCGTAATACAGGACACGGATTTTCCTCCGGAAACAATGCTATGTGACTGACAATCTCTTCAGTTTGGACAGGCATATCAGGCTCCATTTGGTCGCATTGTATGGTCACTGAAAACAAACCAACCTTGAATTAGCCATTCGTTACCCATAAATGACTTTCAAGAAATTCTCAAACGCTAAACAACTTGAAATACTTGTCAATTTACACCAGTAATCAGAAATCGTCAAAATTTCAAGGACCTTAGAGGTTGCCCCTGAAAATAGCGAGAGTCAAAATGAGTTAGCCTGACAGGATTCAATAACTCCAGTTGAGGGTGGGGACGACAATGCAATGAGCGTCAATAATGAGCTATGAAGAAGTCAAAGAGATAAAGAGATGAGCCATGAACATAGATAAAGCACTGAGAAATCCAGCTGAAGTTTACAACGGAGCCCCTGTGGTTGAGTTACCATAGTATGAGAGACATTGCCAACTGCCCTTCCCTTTCAAGCGTTTCTGCTGATCGTGTAGCGAACAAACAGACGGCTTGTTTTACATCAGTAGGTCCGGTCCGTAGTCTGAAACGGGATTGGGGAAACCTGCGTAAACAGGTTTTAGAAAGAAAAAAATATCGAGATGTGGGAACTGTAGCCACCTTATCCCCAGCTTGTTTAAGCGGGACGATAAAACATAGGGATGAAAGTTTATGTCACAAGCGAACGATGCTAGAATTCACAATAAAAGCTTGAAATATAAAATCTGACATAATTTCAAGAACATGCTTTTTCTGGCGTTGATGTTGTCTCAGGAAATCTGCATATAAAATATGAAAGGCCAATTTAACTTGACCATTCAGTACAGGTGGAAAAATTAATGTCACTCTTTAATTACGAATCTACTATTCATGCACCTGCGCCTTTGGTGTTTGACTGGCACCACGATCCCTCAGCCATCGAAAAACTCACTCCACCATGGGAGCCTGTTACGGTGGTGGGCACACCCGGATGCATCAACGAAAATGGCTCTCGCACCACCTTAAAAATATCTATGTTCGGTATCATCCCTTTGTATTGGGTGGCGGAACACCGGAATTACCAGCCAGGTCACTCCTTTCAGGATATACAACTCAGCGGCCCTTTTACTCGATGGTGTCATACTCATTCGGTGGAACCGATCAATGAGCATAGCTGCAAGTACATTGATCGTGTTGAGTATAAAGTGCCCTTAGGTAAACTGGGAGAATTCTTTAGTCGGTGGTTTGTACGCCAAAAACTGAAAAAAATGTTTAGCTATCGTCATCAGGTGGTGAAAGAGGAGTGCGAAGATCTCGCTGCGCCAAGAGCGATTGGAGTTACGGCTCATGACCGTTCTCAATAAACCAACGGGGGTGCACTGCTGACTTATTAAATGGAGCGGCAGTTATGAGGAGTTTTCAAACCTATCAATATTCGAGAACCGGGACATGATTGCAGAGCTTTTGGCTTTCCTGAAGGCAAAAGTTCATCTCTGTAAAGTTCAATCTAAACTCTCAAATGCCTCATGGATTCATAAGATAATGGAATCCAGGGCTATCTAACCCCACCGCTGGGAGTCACCCCGGAAGAACCGGGAGGAATCGCTTCAGTCCCCGTCTCAGCACCAGGTTTCTCTGCCAAAGCAGATGGTGCTGGTTGGCGTGATGTGGGAGTTTGCAGAAAAAACAGGCCGTACACAAGAACAGCTGCGGAACAAACAAGCAGGATAAAAGAAATAAGTGCTTTTAAAAATGAACGCCTCATAGGACCACCAACAGGGAGCAAAGAATGTGTCCCCCTTCCCTCTCTTCACTAATTATCAACTTAAGCTAAAACTGTAAACTCATTTCTTTTTCTCAACCATATGCAAGAGAAAACATCTTCGGTCCCTGCAGGTCACCGAGGATCGCTACGGCGATCTGGCGCTGCTTGGAGATGGCGTTGTGGGCACAGCGTCGTCACTGGGCGCAGGCCGACCGTGGGCACGATCTTGGTGCGGCGGATCATCGTTCGCTCCGCTGCGCAGCCATTGCCAGGGCATCCTTGACCTGTTGGGTAATCACATCCCATCGCTTGTCGGCGATCTGCTGCTGGGTGGCCAGCCAGGACCCGCCGATATTGCTGACAATCGGCAGAGACAGATAGTCGTTCATGTTCTCCAGGTTGACACCGCCGGTGGGACAGAACTGCACGCCATAGCTGGCGTAGGGCCCGCCAAGGGCCTTGAGCATGCCGACCCCGCCCGCCGGCCCCGCCGGGAAGAACTTGAGCAGTTTGCAGCTTAGAGCCAGACCCTGTTCGATCTCCGAGGGGGTCATCACCCCGGGAATAAAAAGGGTCTTACGTGTTTGAAAGAAGCGGATGATTTCTGGGTTGAGGCCCGGGGCCAGGCCGAAACTGACGCCGGCATCGATGGCCCGCTGGGCCAGTTCCGGGGTCACGACCGTCCCGGCGCCCACCAGCAGGTCGGGGAACGCTTTACGGATGCGTTCGATAGCTTCGGCTGCAGCGGCAGTGCGGAAGGTGATCTCGATCACATCCATGCCGCCGTTGAGCAGGGCCTCCGCCAGATGTTCGGCGTCATCCGCCCGTTCGATAACGATCACCGGGATCACCGGTCGTTGCAGTAATTGTTTCAACATAACGTCTATCTCCTGTTCAGTTAACGATCAACCCGTGCCCCGCCGCCGCCAACGATTTTTTCCACTTCGGCCAGAGAGGCCATGGTCGTGTCGCCGGGGGTGGTCATGGCCAGAGCGCCGTGGGCGGCGCCATAATCGACGGCCAGTTGCGGATCGCCGAGTTGCATCAGGCCATAAATAAACCCGGAGGCGAAACTGTCGCCACCGCCGACCCGGTCCATGATCTCCAGGTTCGGCCGCTGAACCGAGGTGTAGAACTGGCCATCTACCCAACACATCGCCCCCCAGTCGTTGATAGTGGCCGTCTTGACGCCGCGCATGGTCGTAGCGGTCGCTTTGAAGTTGGGAAAGTCGGCGACGGCTTTGTCGATCATCTTTTTGAAGGAAGCGACGTCCAGATCGGTGAGGTTCTCGTCGGCGCCGTCGACCTCGAAGCCAAGACAGGCGGTAAAGTCCTCTTCGTTGCCGATCATCACATCGACCGACCCGGCGATCTCGCGGTTGATTTCGCGGCACTTGTCCAGCCCGCCGAACCCTTTCCAGAGCGAGGGGCGGTAGTTGAGATCGTAGGAGACGATGGTGCCATACTTTTGGGCGGTCTGGGCGGCTTCGATGACCACATCGCCGGTTGTTTCGGAGAGGGCGGCGAAGATGCCGCCGGTGTGGAACCAGCGTACCCCGAGCTCACCGAAAATGTATTCCCAGTCGATATCCCCTTTTTTGAGTTGAGATGCGGCGGTGTTGCCGCGGTCGGAGCAGCCGACCGCACCGCGCAGACCGAAGCCACGCTCGGTGAAGTTCAAGCCGTTACGCACAGTCCGGCCGATGCCGTCGTAATCGACCCACTTGATTAATGCGGTATCGACACCGCCCTGGAAGATAAAATCCTCCATCAGCAGGCCGACTTCGTTCCTGGCGAAGGCGGTGACCACGGCGGCACGCTGACCGAAACAGCGCCGCAGACCTCTCGCCACGTTGTATTCGCCCCCCCCCTCCCAGGCACGAAACTGGCGGGCGGTGCGGATGCGGCCTTCACCGGGGTCCAGGCGCAGCATGACTTCGCCAAGGGAGAGGATGTCATAGCGGCATGAATCAGCCGGCTTGACTTGCAGTAATCTCATCTTCAACCTCCTCTGTCTTTAACTGGCTTCTTTTTGATATCGTTAAAAAATTCAAAGCAAAGAAAATATCCATAAACAAAACAGTCCGCTCGCTATAGTAAAGATGACATTTCTCGTTTTCCATGCCACCAATGCAGCAAAAAAACCAGCCCACATGCGCTGATTTGCGATACTGAACTGGGCCTCTGGTGTCAGTAGAAAACTGGGCGTGATTAACGCAGCAAGCACCGCTGGTGGAACAAACTGTAAAAGGTTTTGAATCGTCGAATTGATTTTCCTGTTGCCTAACAGCCAGATAAACGAGAATCGGATAAAAAAGGTCGCGATGCCTATCGACAATATAACGATCCACAAGTTAATTGAATTATCGCCCATGACCCCACCATTTGTTGGCCCAGAACCCCGTCAACACTCCGCCAAACGCAGATAGAAACAACCCCAGGTTGTATGGCAACCCATGGGTCAGCAACATCAAACAACTGGCAGCGATTGCGGCAACCAGCGCATATTTTGATGTAAGAGCAAGAAACATCAAGCCAAGAAATGTCAGTGGAATGACAAAATCGAGCGGCCAGCCGGGTGGAACAAGGACGCCTAGAAAAATCCCGAGGAGCAATGATGTTTGCCATACCACCCAGAGAGTTGCCGCAGCGCCAATATAGAAAAAGGGCTTATGGGTTTTTCGTTCATTATTGAATGCAACTATCGAAACGGCATACGCATGATCCGTCAGCAGATACGCTAGGAACCCGCGGGTCGCAAAAGGGAGATTGCTGAAGTGCGGAGCCAGCGATGCACTATACATACAGAAGCGCAGGTTGATTATAATCCCGGTTAAAATAATAACGATTTCTGCCGCATTCTGATTGACAAGATCTATCACTGCCAACTGTGAGGCGCCGGCAAACACCAGGCATGACATCCCAATTGTTTCAATGGGAGTAAATCCCGCATTCGTGGAGGCCAGTCCGGTAATCAGTGAGAACGGAACCACGCCAACAAGCAAAGGAATGACAGATTTCACGCCAGATAATAATGCTTTGGGGGGTGTAGCCATGCATGTCCTTGATCATATCAACGCAAGTACTGGTGTAGCCCACTTCCGTCAAAGTCAGAAAAAACCACCTCAGCAAACAACCATACCCGGTGAACGGAGTTGCGACTTCGTGCGAGAAGGATTAAATACCCAGATCAATGAATCAAATCATACGTTTGAGCTTGCGGGAAGTTCGCTGGGTTTGCTACGTATCCGCCATCTCAGCTGAATCATTGCGACCCCGATCAGGGATATAACGCCGCCTGTTCCCTGGGCGAGCGTCAACTCATCACCCATTAGTAGCACACCCGCCAAAACCCCAATAACGGGAACCAGTAAGTTAAAAGGCACAACTTTGGTGACATCATATTTGCCGACCAGATAGTACCAAAGACCGTACCCAATGACAGTCGCCATCAACACGACATAAGCCAGGGCACCCCAAGCGGAAAGACTTGCACTCTGAAGGGCGGCCATTTGCCCTGTCTCTAAAAACATCGAAACGAACAACAGCTGAACGGATGCGAACAGGCCGAGCCAGGCATTAAGTGCAAAAATATTGATACGTCCGATCATCTTGATAATGGTATTACCAAGGCCCCAGGCGATGATGGCAACAATAAAGACAATTAAATGCAGAGGACTTGAGGTCGTCGCCGGCTCGCCAAGCAGAATGAGCAGACCGCTAAAAGCGACCGCCATGCCGCATATTTTTTTCCAGCCGAATCGTTCTTTCAGAAGGATTCGGGCAAACAATACCGAAAACGGAACACCAAGCAGAATCAGGATTGCGGCGATTGAGACATCGACACCCTTCAGGCCAAAAAACACGCCCCCGAAATGCACGCCACCCGTAATAAAAGAGAGCAGGACAATTAAACGCATCTGTTTCCAAGGCGGACGCACCCACCAGATCAGCAGCATGGCAACAATCAGAAAGCGTATTCCGGTCATGAAAATCGGCGGGAACTCTGCCACGCCAACCTTAATAACGGCAATATTCAAGCCCCAGATAAGGGCAACGGCAAAAGCCGCCAATATATCCAGAAAGCTCATAACTCCATTGGTCCTGCGGAGTTCAAACCGTGCATCCCAAACCCCATTTCTGCCCCCAGGTCAGCCCTGTGCGGGTCTCGCCCCGTGGGCGGTATTCACAGCCGATCCAGCCGTCATAGCCGAGGGAATCGAGATGCTCAAACATCCAGGGGTAGTTCACCTCGCCAGAATCAGGCTCATGTCGATCCGGCACTCCGGCAATCTGAATGTGACCAATGTGCGGGAAGATCGATTCAAGGGTTTTGGTCAGGTCACCCTGGACGATCTGGCAGTGATAGAAATCAAATTGAACTTTAATATTTGCCGTTCCGACCTGGTTACAGATCTCAACTGCAGTTTCTTGCCGACTGAGAAGATAGCCGGGATTATCTCTTAGGTTGAGCGGTTCAATGAGGATGAGTTTGTCAAATCTGGCAAACTCGCAGGCTGCGTAGCGAAGGTTTTCAATATATGTCTCGCGACAGACCTCCAGGTCAGCATCGGCGGGAACTATCCCGGCCATCACATGGACACGAGGACAATCCAGTACCTGCGCATAATGAAGTGCGGTCGCGACCGATGCACGGAATTCGTCTTCCCGACCCGGCAGTGCAGCCAAACCACGTTCCCCCCCCTCCCAATCCCCCGGAGGGAGATTAAACAGCACCTGTTTCAAGTGGTTCTCGGCCAATGTGGCGCGCAACACTTCGGCCTCATAGGCATAAGGAAAAAGGTACTCAACGGCATTAAAGCCGGCAGCAGCAGCAGCAGAAAAGCGATCGAGAAATTCGTGCTCGGTGAACAACATGCTCAGGTTGGCAGCAAACTTTGGCATAATCAAACCTCTAGCCTTTCGGGAAACGCGCATTAAGGACTTCGATCTGCTCTTCGCTCAGACAGCGAGGATTTTTGCCATGTAACAGCAGATACAATTTTGCCGTTTCTTCAAGTTCTTCGGTTGCGTAAACCGCTGCCTCAAGGGACTTCGCTGCCACGACAGGGCCGTGATTGGCCAGCAGGACCGCACTGTGTTTTCCCGCCAGACCGCGAACCGCATCGCCCAGCGCCATATCGCCGGGGACGTGATACGGCACCAGCGGCAGCCGGCCAACGCGCATCACGTAATAGGCGGTCAATGGCGGGATGCAGTTACAGGGATCAATATCGGGCAAGCAGGACACCGCAACCGAATGGGTTGAATGCAGGTGGACAATCGCCTGATCTTTGGGGCGTTCGGCATAAACAGCCATGTGGAGAAAGCTTTCCTTGGTCGGTTTATCTCCGTCCAGATGGCGGCCATCCTGATCAAGCCGCGAGATCCGCGCCGGATCGAGCCGACCAAGGCAGGCGTTGGTCGGTGTCATCAGCCAACCCTCATCAGTGCGGACACTGATGTTGCCACTGCTACCCATGGTCAGCCCGCGGTCGAACAAGGACTTCCCAAAAAGGACAATCTCTTCACGTAACGAAGCGTCGCTCATCACAGCACCTCAAATGCACGACTGAAGAAATCCACGCCTCCGAAATTGCCGGATTTAAGGGCCAGTGCAATATTTTTCCCGTTGACAGTCGTCTCGGTCCAGGGAACGCCGGGATCAATCTGGTGACCGATCCGCAACGACCGGACAGCCAGTGCTGAAACTACGGCACCAGATGTTTCTCCGCCAGCCACGATCAGACGTCGGACGCCGGCACTGACCAGCTCGCGAGCTACCCGGGCAAGTGCCTGCTCAACAAGTTGTCCAGCCTGCTCTATCCCCAACTGCTGCTGTGCTTGGCGGACACGTTCCGGCGGGGCCGAGGCATAGACCAATAGAGGCTTACCGCCAAGCTTTGGCAGAGCCCACTCTATCGCTTCGTCCACCTGTCCATCCCCTCCGGCGAGAGTGAGCGGATCAAGAGCAAAGGCGTGATGATTCTCTTTGAAATGAGCGATCTGGCCCAGTGTCGCCTGGGAGCAGCTCCCCGAAACAACCAGTTCGGGTCCGCTGATCTGAGAAAGCTTGCCTGCGTCTTTATTCGCCTGCAGCCAGCCAAGACGTCGGTATTCGGCCGGCAATGCCTGGGCAATCCCGGAACCGCCCGTGACCAGCTTATGTTCTGAAATCGCAGCAGCAATCACCTCAAGCTGAGAATCCTCAAGGGTGTCGCAGATCGCGTAACGACAGCCAGCATTGCGTAGTTGGGTGATCCGCTCGATTGCAGCATGACGCCCCTGCTGGAGAGTGACAAAATCGAGCAGCCCGACCTTGCCGTCGGTCTGGCGGCCCAAAACCCGCACCAGATCGGCGTCGGTCATTGGATTAAGCGGGTGATTTTCCATACCACTTTCATTCAGCAATCGATCGCCGGCAAACAGATAGCCTTGATAAACGGTGCGCTTGTTGGTCGGAAAAGATGGACAGACCACCGCAAAATCATCCTCGAGTGATTCCAGCAACGCATCGGCCACCGGGCCGATGTTGCCCTGGTCTGTTGAGTCAAAAGTTGAGCAGTACTTAAAAAAGAATTGGCGTGCCCCGGCAGCACGCAGCCATTCCAGTGCAGCCTTTGAATCCGCCACGGCTTCCGCCACAGGACAGCTGCGGGATTTCAGCGCCACCACGACCGCATCAGCATCCCCGGGATCAAAATCATGGTCGGGAACACCAATTGTCTGGATGGTGCGCATTCCGGCTCTAACCAGGTTGTTGGCAAGATCGGTAGCTCCGGTAAAATCATCGGCAATTGCGCCAAGCACAATACTCATAACGAACAGCTCCTTCAATCTTTGCTTGCGGTGGGCAGTTTGAGACCGGACAGATGCTCATAAACCTTGATGACCGCCGAATCATCTTCCCGGCCATGCCCGGCAGCGCTGGCCGCAGTGAATTGTTGCAGCGCCGTACTGGCTATCGGGAGCGGCAGGGTCAACTCCCGGCCAGTTGAATGGACGATACCAAGGTCCTTGACGAAGATATCTACCGCGCTGTGGGGGGTATAGTCCCCGTTCAGGATGTGCGGTACACGGTTTTCGAACATCCACGAGTTGCCGGCGCTGTGGGTAATGACCTCATAGACAGTGTCCGGGTCCAGCCCCATATGAATTCCCAGGGCCATTGCTTCGGCAGCGGCCGCAATATGCACACCGGCCAGCGACTGATTGACCAGCTTCATGCTGGAACCGATTCCCGCTTTATCCCCCAGCTCATAAACTTTTGCTGCAACAGTCTTAAGAACCTCATCGGCTTGAGCGAAGCAGGCTTTCGACCCTGAGCCCATAACCGACAATTCTCCCTGGCGAGCCTTGACCGAGCCGCCGCTGATCGGCGCATCGAGTAATCCCAGCTCTCTTTCCGCTAACTTTTCGTCCAGCTGCCGGACATAGCTTGGTGCAACTGTTGTGCATTGAATGATTAACCCGCCAGGGGCCAATGTTTCGGCAAGCCCGCTCTCACCGAAAACAACCTGATCGACCTGATCCGAGTTCACGACGACGACCAGGACGATGTTTGCTTCACGGGCAACAGCAGAAGGGCTCGCGACCGTTCGTCCACCACCGGCCTGCAATTTTTCCACGGCAGCAGCATTGACATCAAAACCCACAACATCAAATCCAGCATCAACCAACGCCAGAGCTGAACCGAGCCCCATTGAACCTAGGCCGACAACACCGACCGTTCCTTGCTTGATTTGCTTTTCCATTATAGACATATCCTCTCCTCTGAGGGCGTAGACAAGGTTATTCAGGAGACATATCGGCCTCTAGGCCGAGACTCCCCGGTTGATTTTCAAATCCTGCAATGCCGCATCACGCAGCATCAGCACATCAGATGCGGAAATGACAAAATCATAGCCACGTTCCAGCATTGCACTGGCCGAATCATTAGCTCGCGGCAAACCGCCGAGAAACTTTTGACTGTTCTTGATGATCTGTTCAGCCCTGGCAACCGCTTCAATAAAAACCGGGTTGCTGAAATCCCCAACCTTGCCGCAATCAGCGGACAGATCACTATGACCGATAAACAGGACGTCAATTCCGTCTACCGCAGCTATCTGCTCAAGGTTGGCGACAGCCTCAAGACTTTCGATCTGCGCAATAACCAAAAGCTCTTTGCCGTTGTCATCAAGATATTTAGCATTGTCGAGCCCATAGGAAGATGCCCGGTTGAGAATACTTGCGACCCCCCTTTTCCCCTGTGGAGGATAAAGACACGCCCTGACAAAGGCTTCAGCCTCAACCGCACTGTTCACCTCGGGCGCCATGATTCCTTCGCATCCGGTATCCAGCGCCCGTTTGATTTCGACATGATCATTCCATGGCACGCGGATGATCGAAGCTGTCGGGGAGGCGCTCATGGCCTGCATCAATTTCGTGGCACTGAGATAGTTGTCAGGGCCATGTTCAAGGTCGATCACAGCGCCATCGTAACCAACCAGGGCCATAATTTCGGCAACAATGGGGCTGGACGTATGTAACCAGCAGGCAACCCCTTTTTTTCCGTCAAGAAGCTGTTTTTTTAAATGATTTGCTCTGTACATCTGAAATTCTCCGCAATTAATTACTTACAGCAAACCTCGCCGGGCAAGGTTTTCCATCAGTTTCCGGGTACCAAAAGTCCAGGCAGGTGCGGCGACCGTGAGATTGACCTGATTGATCAGAGAACCAAGTCGTGGGGTCGAAATAGTCACCACATCGCCGACCTTATGGGTAAACCCCATACCAGGCGTGCCGCGGTCATACGTTGGGGCAAACAGGGTTCCGGTAAACAAAACCAGTCCGTCAGGGTACTGATGATTGCGGCTGATCGTCTGTTTAACCAGATCCGCTGGATCGCGACTGATTTTCGTCATGGAACTGCCATCACTCAAAACGAAACCGTCATCTCCTTCGACCTTGAGGGTCAGATCAAGCTGACGGACATCATCCAGGGTGAAATTTTCATCCAGAAGGCGAATGAACGGACCCAGGGATGTCGACGCGTTATTGTCTTTAGCCCGACCGAGCAACAGCGCGCTGCGCCCTTCAAAATCACGCAGATTGACATCGTTCCCCAGTGTCACCCCAACGATAGTCCCGTTCGAGTCAACGACCAAAACAACTTCAGGTTCAGGGTTGTTCCAGGTCGATTCCGGATGGATGCCGATTTCGGCGCCAATGCCGACAGCCGACATCGGCTGAGCTTTGGTGAAAACCTCAGCATAAGGTCCGATACCGACTTCCAGGTATTGCGACCACATCCCCCGCGCGATGAGTATCTGCTTCAATTTTTCCGCGTCTGCAGAGCCTGGCTGAACAGAAGCCAGATCGCCACCGATTTCATCATTGATGGTCTTGCGAATACTTTCAGCGGCCTTGGGGTCTCCCTGAGCTTTCTCCTCGATAACACGTTCCAGCATACTGACGACGAATGTGACACCGCATGCTTTGATCGCCTGCAAATCGATCGGCGCGAGAAAATAAGGGAGATCTTCATCTCTTTGATCCGCGCCACTGTTCGCCAGCACCTGATCAACGTCGCCAACCCTTTTCCCGGCACAGTCGGGTAATTCCCGCAGCAGCTCTTTATTTTCCAGGAGGTCCGAAACAGTTGCGGCATACCTGGATATATCAAATACCTGGTGATCACGAATTATCACGACAGCAGGTCCGGAGGGTTGTCCAGGCAGCCAGACCCGGCCAATCAGCCGGGCATCGGTACAATCACTTGGAAGGATTTGGGATGAGGGTAATGATAATGACATATTTTTAACTCCTGGCAGGGTCTTTACATGTAACGGGAACTATAATGAAATGAGCCCCGTTCATTCGAGGGCAGTCGGCAGAAGCGGATTACCGGTCCGCTCCGACCGACTGTCACCAGGCTAGATCGCTTTAGTGGTTCGCTCGCCATTAACCAAACGCCAGATGCTCAATGGGTTACTGTTCTGTAGTTGCTCAGGCAGTAACTCCTGAGGATAGTTCTGCAAGCAGATCGGACGCAGGAAACGATAAATAGCGGCCGAGCCGACCGAAGTGAAGCGGGTATCGCTGGCCGCAGGGAAAGGACCTCCGTGAACCATGGCGTGGCAAACTTCAACACCCGTCGGAAAACCATTGATCAGCAAGCGTCCGACGCGTTGCGACAAGACATCGATCAGCTCATCATAATCAGCCATTTCACCATCAGCCGCATGAATTGTACCGGTCAACTGCCCACGGAGAGCGCAAATAGCCTTTTGCAACTCTTCAAGGTCTTTACACGTGATCAGCAGTGAGGCGGGACCGAACATCTCTTCAGTCAATTCCGGGTTGGCGATAAAGTCTACTGCGGAGACCGTCATTAGAGTTGACTGGCCACAGAAGCCCGACTTGCCTTCATGACTTTCTCCAACGGCCTGTTTAACCACTCCGGGCTGAGAGGAAATTGCAGCGACGCCATTACTGTAAGCCTGCTGAATCCCTTCGTTGAGCATAACCCCGGCCGGTTGCTTGGCCAGGCATGCAGAAGTTGCGTCGATAAAACGCTCCAGGGCCGGGCTCTCAATCGCCAGGACCAGCCCGGGGTTGGTACAGAACTGACCCACGCCCATATTCAATGAAGCGACAAATGCTTCGGCAACCTGCTCTGCACTGTTCTCGAGAAGTTTCGGCAGCATGACAACCGGATTGAGGCTGCCCATTTCGGTAAAGACAGGAATCGGTTCCGGACGCTCATTCGCCAGTTTGACCAGAGCCATGCCGCCGCCAAATGAGCCGGTAAACCCGACCGCTTTGACTTCAGGAGCAGACACCAGGGCACTGCCAACTTCACGCCCCGACCCCATCAGCAAGGAGAAAACACCTGCCGGCAGACCGGTTTTCTTAACCGCTTTCGCGAGAGCCTGAGCAACCAGTTCGCTGGTTCCCGGGTGAGACGAATGGCCTTTGACCAGGACCGGGCAACCTGCAGCGAAGGCAGAGGCGGTATCGCCACCGGCTACGGAAAAGGCCAGGGGAAAGTTGCTGGCACCGAACACCACAACAGGACCTAAAGCCTGATTCATGTAACGCAGATCTGGGCGAGGCAATGGCTGGCGGTCTGGCAGCGCCGTATCGATACGGACATCGAGAAAATCACCCGCTTCAACAACATCGGCAAACAGATTCAACTGGCCGCAGGTTCTGGCACGCTCCCCTTCAATCCGAGCTTTTGGCAACCCACTTTCGGCCATGGCCCTCTCGACGAGGCTGTCACCCAAAGCCATGATCTCTTCGGCACAGGCACGTAAGAACTCTGCCCGTTTCTCCAGCGATGCACGCCTGAAAAAACTGGCCGCAGCCTCTGCGGCGGCAACGGCGTCTTTGACTTGCCCGGTTGTTGCTTTGGACAAAACGGGCTCAATACTTTCTCCGGTTGCTGGATTGACAGCCTGATAAGTACCCGCTTGTCCATCAATCCATTGACCGTTAATCAATAGCTTCCCAGTGATCTTCATTGTTAAACTCCTGTAAATCTTATAAAAAAAACGATTGGGCGAACATCAATTATTCTGATGCATGATTTTTCTCAATTCCTCGACTGCATACGCAACACCCATGCGCGGGCTGGTCAGTACCGGGACTTTGGTTTCACCCAGTTCCGGCACGATGGCAACCATACTCCCCTGAGCGCAAACAACTGCATCGACATGATCCAGGGCTCCTCTGATCGCATTTACAACCATCTCGTTATGCTTGCTGCGATTCCCTGAAATCAGCTCATCGAAGGCCCCCTCAATGAGAATCGGCTCGATGATAAGCTTTTTGTTCATCTCCTGAGCGGTGCTCTCCAGAAGACGGCAGGTTGGTCCCAGGGTTGTCTTCAGCGTTGCCGCAACGGCAATCCGCTGACCGGTCTCGCAGGCCACCATGGCCATTTTCTTATCGACCTTTATGACAGGTGTGCGAATCATTCTGGCGGCAATATCCGCAGCTTCGCCCACCGATGAGCACTGATTGAAAACCAGATCCGAACCGGCCTCCTGAGCCGCCTTGTAAAAAGCGCAGATGCGGCTGACGACCTCACTGGTCACTCCACCGTTGGCCAGGACTTCCGGCAGCAGGCTGTCATCAACGATGTGACGGACCTGAAACTCCGGTCCCAGTTCATTGAACAGCGCGGTCAAGTCATCAACCGAAACAAAACTGGTATGCACGATGGTGACAGTCCCCTTCGTCTTACTCATAATTCCTCCTCTGCAATATCTTCCTTCGGTAGAAACAGGGCCCAAAGTATTCGAACCGATCGATCACCAATCGACGATCGTGCCGTCGCTGAGTTTGGCGTGAACGGGATGAATCGGCTCCTGCCGGAATGGATGTTTGGCCGCCTCGACCGTATCGATTTCGACACCGAGACCCGGCGTCTGTGGAACACTCCAGCAGCCGTCAACCATGTCTATTGGTGTCTTTGACACGACATCGTTGTACCAGGGGACAGCACCAACCATCTCCTCCTGGATAATATGATTGGGTGTGGCGACGGCAAAATGCAACGCCGCGGCTCCCGCTATCGGTCCACAGGGATTATGTGGCGCAATGCCGATACCGACGGCCTCAGCCATGGCAGCAATTTTCCTGGCATCTGTGAAGCCGCCACAGTGGCACAGATCCGGCTGGGCGATATCGACCGCCCGGGCCTCAAAAAGTGACGCAAACTCGGCCATGTCGATCAACCGTTCTCCCGATGCGACCGGGACCTTGGCACGTTCGCGGACAAATGCGAGCCCGGCCGTATCGGAGGGAGGAACCGGTTCTTCGACAAACAGCGGCCGCAACGGTGCAAGCACTTCAATGTACTGGAGGGCTGTTTTGGCCGTTGCGGGACGACCATGGAAATCGACCATGATTTCGCATTCATCGCCAATGGCTTCTCGCAAACGGCCCGCTGTGTTCTCCAGGCGGTCAAGATCGGTGATATTGGCGGTGAAGTGGGTGTAAGGGATGTTGACGATCTTCATCGCCCTGTAGCCATGCTCACGAACCTTCTGCGCCCTTGCTATCAGCAATTCTTCGTCAAGACTTTCATAAACCGCCTCCATCTGACCCATGCCTAAATGCGTATAGACTTTTACCTTGTCGCGCACCTTCCCGCCCAGTAACTGCCAGACTGGAACGCCAAGAGCTTTGCCCCAGATATCCCATAATGCCAGCTCAATTCCGGAAGCGGCGCTGGACCCGATCGCTCCCAGACGCCAGAAGCTTTGCTTCTTCATGATCCGAACGAGCTGATTGATCTGTCGAGGGTCCTGGCCGACAACTAGCGGTTCAAGGTCCTCAAGAGCTCCGATAACCCCCCTGGTCTTCCACTCGAGGGTTGCTTCCCCCCAGCCGTAGAGCCCGGGCTGGTCTGTTTCAACGCGAACAAAGATCCAGTTGCGCATGTCAGCGTTGACCACAATCGGTTTAATAGCGGTAATTTTCATGTACTGGTCTCATTCATCGTGGGTATCAAAAGATGACAGCCACTCAGCCCCGGCCGCCGCAACCTGAGCATCTTCATCGGCCTTGACACCGCTGACCCCTATTGCGCCGACAATTTCGCCTTGATAATAAAGCGGCAGTCCTCCGTTGATGGGTATCGCCCCCGGCAAACCAAGAATCGCCTGTCTGCCGCCGATCAACGCATCCTCGAACGACTTGGTCGGGCGTTTAAAGGTCAAAGCGCACACTGCTTTGTTGATTGCGATGTCGATACTAGCCAGCATGGTGCCATCCAGGCGCTGTAACAACAGCAGTTTGCCGGCATCATCGACGATGACGATAACGACAGGCCAGCCCTGCTCAAAAGCCTTGGCCTCAGCCGCTGCAGCAACCTGTTTCGCGACTGCAAGGGGCAGGATATGTTTAACCGGCATGGATATGGTCATGGCTTCTCCTCGTCGTTAAAATGNGTCAGGACTGCTTCCCTTCTGTGTAGTTCTCAACATTCGTCCGTTTTTCCCACCCTTCGCTGAACAGGGCCAGGCGCCCACCGGTGCGCGGATGTTTGGAGCATTCTTCACGGTTCAGCGTCACGCCCAGGCCCGCTGCTGTCGGCGCGGCAAAACAGCCATCAGCCGGATCAATACGGGGTGCACCTGCAACGATATCGAAGACCCACGGATCAGCAAAATCGTTGAAATGTTCGAGAATCATAAAATTCGGGCACGCGACAGAAAAATGCAGGGCGGCGGCGGTGCCGATCGGGCCGCAGACGTTGTGAGGTGCAAGCAGTACATTATAGGCGTTGGTCCAGCCAACCAGCTGCTGCAGGCCGGTAATCCCTCCGGCATGGGTCAGGTCGATCTGATAGATGTCGACCAAACCTTCTTCGATAAAGGGTCGCAGGTCATGAGCTTCGTGCATGCGCTCGCCAGAGGCGATAGGCAGATGGGTACTCTGCCTGACGCTCCGCAGGCTGGTAATATCCGTCGGTGTTACCGGTTCTTCCAGCCAGCCGGGTTCAACATCGATCACATCGCGGGCGACGGCCCGAGCTGCCGCTCCGGTGAAACGGCCATGCATTTCCAAAAAGATCTGCACGTCCGGGCCGACAGCTTCACGGACGGCCTCCAGAATCGTTAACGCGCGCTTGCGTTCACTCCGGCTGATCTCGGCCGAAGCTGCGCCAAACGGATCTATCTTGAGGCCCCGATAACCCTTTTCAACTACGCCCTTGGCCAGTTTTTGAATGATTTTTGGGTCACGATCACCCTGGTACCAGCCATTGGCATAGGCGGGGACACGATCCCGAAATTTACCACCCAGCAGCTTCCAGATCGGCACATTGAGCTCTTTGCCAAGAATGTCCCAACAGGCCATATCGAAGGCGGCCAAGGCACTCTGCCCAACTTCTCCGGGCAGACCATATTCACCAACCTGGATCTGCCATGCCAGTCGCGTCAGATTCGCGGGGTCCATGCCGATGACATAGCGCGCTGCCAGCTCTTCAATGGCGGCGATCAGCGTATCTGTTTTATTGACCATGCGAACTTCACCGAGACCGGTCAGGCCGGTATCGGTCGTCAGTTCGATAATTGTCAGCTCCCGCCAGGGAGCACCAACAACGACAATGTCTACTTTTTCGATCTTCATAGGTCTTTCGCCCCGTTTGGACTTCTATAAGGATTTGATTTCGGGTTCAGAAGATTCGGTTGCAACCAGGGTATTCCGCAAGGGCTTCCCGAACCCTGCTGCGGAAATCTCAAAGACATCTCCCGGTTCAGGCTTGAACTGATCAGCAAAGCTCAAGGTGGACGTCCCGAAGAAATGCACGTGAACGTCTCCCGGGACCCTGAACCCGCGATACTTGAAGTGGTGGTATTCGAGGTTCGCAATGGAGTGGCTCATATTCTGCTCGCCACTTGCGAAATTCTTCTCCCAGAGCACTTCGCCATCACGCAGGATGCGGCTTATTCCTTTTATATCCTGCGGCAGCTCACCAATCAGCAACTCGGGTCCGAAGGAGGATTGGCGCAACTTGGAATGGGCCAACCAGAGGTAGTTCTGGCGTTCGAGGACATGGTCCGAATATTCATTGGCGATGGCATAACCAAGCCGGAACGGTGTCCCGTTCTCACCGATCAGATAGACGCCGACAATCTCCGGTTCTTCGCCACCATCCTGAGCATAGCCAGGCAGTTCCAAGTCCTGCCCCGGAGCAACCAGCCAATGACCATCTCCTTTATAAAACCATTCCGGCTCAGCGCCGATCTGGCCTGGAGCAGGCTTGCCCCCCTCAAGACCCCATTTGAACATTTTCATCGAGTCGGTCAGCTGATCATCGGCTTTGGCGTGCATGGCACTCCGGGTGCTGGCGCTGCCAAGATGGGTCAACCCGGTTCCGGTCAGGAGCATATGCGCTGGATCGGGATGCGTGAGCGGCGGCAGGAGACGTCCCTCCTTGAGCACTTTGTTGTAATCAACAGTCCCGAAAAAACCGAGGGCCGCAATTTGCTCTGCAAGGGACTTACCCGCTGCGATGGCCTGCTTCGCCAATTCATAGGTGGAGGCCACCCCGGCAATAACCTGTAGCGATTCGCCATCGTCACCGACGACCGCGACCTGACTGTTTTCCCTCCCCTTCTCTTGGTAAAATTGCACAATCCGCATCAATGAACCCCTTTCCCGCAACGGTTTGAAACTCCGGACTTTTTCTGAATCGATGTGCCTTACTGACTTAGCTGCTGCATATGAGCGACAAACTCCCGCGTCCTTCTCAGGACATCAGAGGCTTGGTCGCCAGCACGATAGAGAGCGGACCCCAAACCGAACCCCGCCGCTCCGGCGCTGAGATATTCCTGCATATTCCCCAGATTGATCCCACCGACCGGAATCAATGCCAGAGCCTGGGGCAGAACCGCTCTTAACCCCTTGAGGGTAGCGGGCGGCATGAGGTCCGCAGGAAAAATCTTGACGGCATCAGCACCACACTCATGCATAGCGGCAATCTCAGTTGGTGTGAACGCCCCAGGGACTGCAATCAACCCGAGAACTTTTGCTTTTTCGACAACGTCTACACGTGCGTAAGGAGTGACGATGAGTTGTCCACCGACATTTGCAACCTGCTCTACTTCTGCTGTTGACGTTACCGTTCCGGCACCGACGATAACGTCTTGGCCAAACCGTTTAGAAACCACTTCAATTGAGGTCAACGGTTGTGGCGAGTTCAAGGGGATTTCGACAATCCTCAACCCACCTTCTATGCCGGCAGCAATAACCTCTTCTGCTTCGTCTGGCCGTAGGCCGCGAAAAATGCCTACCAGCCTTGTTTGAGCGAAAAGGTCAAAAAAATCCAGGGCCATATGAAACCTCTAGGAAAGCTCACGCAAAGAGGAAATTCCGCTGCAGGTCGCTATGTCGCTCCCAAGCGTTTCAACTGAAACAGAAGCCTGTTCCAGAGCGAGCCGGTAACGCTGGGATAAGAGCTCTGAACCGATAATCACGATCTTCTCGCCTGCTCTTCGGAATTTTTCAGTCTCTTTGAGCTCGTGGCCGATCAGCAGGCCGGAGACAAAGGACGAAACCTGCTCTGCTTTCAAGTTGCCAGCAAGCATCTGTGTCCGCGCAGTAAAGAGCTGATGCAACAATCCTCCGCCGGTCTGTTGCGATTGTGTCAGGCCATTCAAAAACGTTTGCGTGATGAAGGGGTCTTCGGCTCTCCATTTCAGGATAGTCTGTTCCAGCGCCTGGAAAACATCCCCTGTCATAAAGGTCATAAATGACACGATCTGGCGGTTCCTGACCTGAACCCATTTACTGTGGGTTCCGGGTAAGCAGATCAGGGCATCTTTAAGGCCGAGTTTTCGGAGCGCACCGAAAACCTGAATCTCTTCGCCGCGGATGACATCCAGGATACCGTCACAAGCCAGGGTTTTGATCCCGGGGACCAGAAAGCCTTGAAATGGTTCTGGCAGAGGGAGGAGACTCGCCTTGAGCGCATTTATGGCGACTGGTGTTTGACAGTAAGCCGCTTCCATCCACCCGCCGCGAGCACCCGCCATTCCACAGACATAAATCGGTTCATCCGTGGCAAGGCCCAACTCGGTAAGGATCTGGCGCAGAATAGCTGGATACCGCCCGGCAGCAACGACTTTGATCCCCTGCTCAAGTTCAGTTCTGGCGCCGATATAGCCATCATCGCGACAAGAATAGGCACGTAAATTAGTCGTACCCCAATCAACAACAAGCATAATCGCCTACACTAACGTCTTCACTGCCCGGACATCGACCGGATAGGGAACGCACCCTTTTTCCGAACTTGACACGTCATACATCTCGTTGCTTGCGGCAACTTGCAGTAAGCGATCTTTCATCTTAGTCATCCGCAGGGCAACCAGTTCCTGACGTAGTGGCAGTTCGGCGAAGGCTTTAACCTGTCCCTTCTCAAGGGCATCGGTCGCGATAATATCGAGATGCTTCTTCTTTATCTGCAGCCACATGATGTCCCCATCATCCAGTTGACCGATTCCGCCACCATCAAAGGCTTCCGGGGTCACATGGCCAATACAGGCGCCCTTGGTGACCCCTGAATAGCGCCCGTCGGTGATCAGCAATGACGACGCTTCCAGCAACTGATGATGCCGCAGGCCTTGCGACGGGGCGAACATCTCAGGCATACCGAAGGCTTTGGGCCCCTGCCCGGCAATCACAAAGGCATAAGAGAGAAATCCCTTTTTCAAGAGGTCTTTAAAAAGGTCCTGCCCATACTCGGTGACTTCGCCTTGGGAATTATACTTGAGCAGTTCGTTGAGACTTTTCCTGGGCATTTTTTCGATAATGCCCTGCAAACTTTCGAAAAGTTCGGGGGACGCCATCTCGTCGATGCAGAGACGTTCATTTTCATAATAACGGGTGATAAACAGATGATCGTCAAAATGTGTCAGTTGACGGTCGGACATCCCTGCCAGCTTGACGACCGAAGTCGACATAAAGTTGCCCCGCAGAACCTCAACACCCGAGACATCTCTGACTGGACGGGTGCGGATAACCGAGGAACTCTCCGTTCCGTTAACGACCGGCTCATTCAGATCCCGGATGCGCTCACCCCATGTTTCGCCAGTCATGGTCGGCGCATCAAGGTCCATAGTGCAGCCAAGGTCGACCAGAACGCGATAGAGGCTCTCCATGCCGCGGTGTTTACCATCAGCGAATTGCTGCGCCAGGACAAAGGTGTCGCGCTTTTCGGTCAAACTATGAGCAAAGATTTCCGGGACCGGCGTCTGCGCGCGAACCCGTTCGTAATCTTCAATCGACACATCAAAACCGGCGTAGCGCATCAGCGCCGGCAGGTGCAACAGAATGTTTGAAGAACTTCCGGTTGCATTGTGAATCCGCACTGCGTTGGCAAAGTTCTTCTGCAGTATGTTGGAAATACTCAATTCCCTTCGATTCAGGCTGCGATAAAGCGCATCAACGCAGTCTGCGACGACCTCTGGAGCGGGGGCATCCATCAACAGCTCTGACCCTGGCGGGGTCAATCCCAGGGCACTCACCAACGTCCGCGACGAATTTCCTGTTCCGTTGAATGCGCAGATTCCACCCTTGCTATGACAGGTCGCAGCCGCCAGCTCGTCCATGATCGTGCGGCATTCCTGATCATCGATCAGACCATGGCGGACTGATCGTTTCATCAGGGCGTAAAAGGCTTCATCCGATGAGCACTGCAGGATATAACGCATGTTTTCGGCAATGTCTTCTGCCAGTGAAGAAAGATCATTCTCACGCGCTTTATCCATGACCCGCTGCAAACGATCTCTGGTTTTCTGCCTGATCGTTCCACCCCTGAGAACATGTGACGGGATAAACACAGCCCAGACGGGAGCCTGTCCCCTGTCCTTATGGCTTCTGGCCTGATCTGCCGAGGCGAGTCCACTTATGACCGCTGATGGAAACTTGTCGCAGCTGGAGAGAACGTAAGCCGCATGGTAAGAGTGACCCTCAAAGGTGATATTTACCGCAGCTGCCGTATTGTTGCGTGAAGCCAGTGAGTAGCACTGGCCAATATTGTTTTGCGCGGTCCCGTCACAGATGACCGGGATACCGAAGACAAAGGGGACGCCACCATTTTCCCAGATTCTCAACACTGCCAAGCTGATATGAATATCATCACGCAGGTGCGCAGGGTGATCTATCGATCCGGTTATCACAGCAATCCGCGGGCGATTTGTCACCAACCGGTGAACGATTTCATCAATTGTGATTTCGCCGGGATCAAGTGACCGATCAATCTCCTGGGCAGTTTCCCACGCTTTATTGATTGTATATTGAACACAGATCGGCTCGTTGGCCAATCCCTGAATACATTCACGGTAAGAGTTGAAATCCTCTTCAATAACAACATCTTGAAAATGATGATTTGCCATAGTGTGAGTCCCTTGAGAAGTAGCCGACTTCTACTGAGTGTTTAAACCGGAGAGCAGTCCTGACTGCGCTCCGCGGAACGTGCAAGTCTACGTTAGCTCCCGAGCCACATGGCGATTTCCGGGAAAGCCAGGACTAACCCGAGCGCGATCAGCTGCATGATGATAAATGGCCAGACGGACTTATAGATATCGCCGAGCGAAACACTTGGCGGGGCAACGCTTTTTAGATAGAACGCTGCCGGTCCAAATGGCGGCGACAAGAAAGACACCTGCATATTGAGACAGAAAACCACCCCGAACCAGATTGGATCGTAGCCAAGACCTTTGATGATCGGGACAAAGATGGGCATGGTCAGCATGACTATACCGATCCAGTCGAGGAACATTCCAAGCAGCAGCAGGATGGCCATCATCAACAGGATAATCACGATTGAGGGGACATCCAGTCCGAGAATCGCTGTCTCAACAAAGCGTTTGCCGCCCATCAGGTTATAGATACCGACAACCGCACTGGCGCCGATCCCAATCCAGATAATCATCCCACAGGTTCTCATCGTTTGCTGCAACGCGGAATGGACAATCTGATAGGACAATTCGCGACGGATGATGGCCGAAATGAAGACACCGATAACACCCATGCAGGCCGCCTCAGTAACCGAAGCGATCCCGCCATAGATACTCCCCAGAACCCAGACAACAATGGTCAGCGGAAGTAAAACATCGCCCATGGCTTTTATTTTTTCCCGTTTCGACATGGCTATTTCGGCAGCCGGTGCGGGGGGGCCCATAGACGGATTGATATAACAGCGGGCAAGGATGTAGAGAATATACATCGAGACCAGGATCAGTCCGGGGATAACGGCCGCGGTAAACAGATCACCGATAGAGACGTTGGAGGTCATCCCGTACATAATCAGGACGATACTCGGCGGGATCATGGTCCCCAGTGAACCACCGGCGACAACTGTCCCGATTGCCAGTTTTTTGTCATAACCAAGACGCAACATCTGTGGCAATGCCAGCATGCCGAGTAGAACCGTTTCACCACCGATAATTCCGGACATCGCAGCCAACAGCGCGGCAACAATAACGGTCTGAACACCGACCCCCCCCTTGAGGCGACCAGCAATCAGGCGCATGGCATTGTAAAGGTCGCGCGCAACTCCGGTTTTATCCAACAGGCTCGCCATAAGGACGAACATAGGTATGGCCACCAATGAATACTCAGTAACAAAAGAAAAAACGCGAGTACCGATCATACCGACGGCATTCGGCCCAAACCATCCGAAGGTAAAAAACAAAGCGACGAGACCGGTCAGGAAGCCGAGTGGCATACCGATAAGCAATAGAATCATCATGAGGATGAAAATCAGGAAGGTGGCAGCACCAATTCCCATAGCACTTAAACCCAACATATGGCTACTCCTCTTCCCGATAAGATCTGATTTTTTTGAGCAGATGTAAAAAAGCCTGTAACACGAGAATCACAAAAACAAAAAGAATGAATAATTTCGTAACAGTTGGCCAGTAACTGTTCATGGCAGAACCTGAGCGCTGCATGTAAAAATCACCTGCCGGAGTGAGAATAGCGCGCGTGGTCATGTAATACATGGCATAAGATCCACCGACGGCAAAAACCAGCACCAGACAATCAACAAAAATGGCAATTCTTTTCTGCCAGTGTTTAGGAAGCCGATCCCTTACTATATGCACGGATATATGGCTATCATTACTGAAGCAGTAAATGCCTCCATAAGCCATCGCAATACCAACAATTGCCGTAGTCGTCTCATGCACCCAGACAGTTGGCGAATTGAAGAAGTAACGCATAATGACTTCATAGAAACTGATCAGAACCGCAATAACGTAAAGCCACGTAACGACATCTCCAAGCTTGACGATCCAACGATCAAGAGCCGTCTCGCACTCGGCAATCAACAAACCTTCGTGCTCTTCCATAAATCTACCCTACAAGCAAAAAATTAGGCTGTTAGTGGAAAGGGCCCTCGTGCGAGAGCCCTTTCCAAAAAGACAGTCAATTACTATTTAGAGGCCCAGTAGGCAGCTACAGCGTCGGCCCATACTTTTGCAGTTGGAGAATTGGACCATTTTGGCCATTGAGTTTTAGCAATTTCACGGAACTTGGCAACTTCGGATTCCGGCCAGGAGACAACTTCAATACCCTTTGCTTTTGCTTCAGCAACGGCTTTTTCATCAAGCATTTTGTGCTCTCTGATCATGTAGTCACGGAAACGATTGATATCCGTCTGCAGGATTAATTGCAGATCGATAGGCAGAGAGTTCCACTCATCCAGATTGAGGGTCAGCTGCATCGTCGGCATCGAGTGAAAGCCGGGGTAAATCGGGTAACGAGCAATATCGTTCATCCCCTGAGCCTGATTGGTGGCGAAAACGGTGTAATCAGATGCGTCGATGACACCTTTTTCCAGCGAGGTGTAAACTTCGGAGCCGGGCAGGTTGACCGGTGTCGCGCCTACGGCTGTGAATACGTTGTTGACCATTCCCTGAGGCGCACGGAGCTTGATACCTTTGAGATCTGCTACCGAGCGGATGGGCTTTTTGGAAACGAACGCCTCAACACCGGTACAGGCTACCCCGAGGAGCTTGACATTGTACTGGTTAAGCAACTTATCAAAAATTTCAAAGCCACCACCATTTTGCATCATATCAAACAGCTGATAGGGGTCACTCCATGCACCGACCATGTTGCCGATCAATGAAAATGCAGGATCTTTACCTGCAAAATAGGAAGGATCGGTCGATTCCATCTGAATGATGTTCGCCCCAACAGCATCCAGGGTTTCTGTGTATTTTACAACCGAGTCAGCAGGCATGATGGAAATATCGATACGACCGCCCGTATCTTCCTTGACCCACTTGGCAAACTGCTCAAGGAAACGGGTAACATCGTCACCGGCGGCTCCTGAAGTCTGCAGCGTCCAGTTGTAGTCTGCCGCAACAGCAGTACCGGACATAAGCGTCAGCATTGTGATTGCTGCCAACATTTTCTTTAGCATGTTCATAACTTTTCCTCCATCTTGTGTATGGCTCCTCCATTGGAGCTGAAACGGACCTGCTAAACTTTATCAAAATCTGAGAGAATAACCCCCGATATTTTAAGATTCAGATCTCTGATGGCATTATTCAGGACACAACACATGGCGCTATAAGCATTCTGTGGATCTCTATTTTCTATGGCATCAACAACTCTTCGATGACATTCGAGGCTGGTTTTATGATCAATCTGAACTTTATTGGAGAGATAAATCGTGTGATGGAGAGCGCCTTGAATAGCGCCACCGAATTGGGAGAGAAACAGATTGCCACAGGCTTTAATGACCGATTTATGAAAATCGATATCGGCGTCAGTGTTTAAGGATGCAGCCTCGTCGTTCTCCATATCGGATCCCATTCGAGCATAATCATCCCATATTTTTAATAAATCATCGTCATTGGCACGAACAGCTGCCAGCGCTGCGGCCTGCGGCTCAATGATCAGACGTAATTCCATCAGCGAAAGCAGGAACCGGCTCTGGGTCAGAATGCCGCGACTCCAGTCCAGCAATTCCTGGTCCAACAGATTCCATGAGTGGATGCTCCGAACCCGTGTACCGACATTGGTTCTGCGCTCAATAAGACCCTTCCCTTCAAGACTCTTGAGGACATCACGAATCATGGTCCGGCTGACCCCAAGCAGAGCAGCGAAGTCGATCTCATTGGGCAGCACAGTATTATGTTTGATATTTCCGCTCACGATCTGCCGAACGAGAAATTCGGTAATGTTTCTCTTGTTAACGAGAAGACCCTCTGGCAATACAAACATTTTAACCCCTGCCCTACTAATTGTTTTTATTTGTAATACAAATACTGTATGCTCTTTCACTATGTCAACGAAAAAAACAAACCGATGTTCTATGAATATTCAAATATACAGATGATGAAAGCTTTAAAGTTTCTTGTCTTGTTGTGAGTTTCTGTTTTAATTATCTGAAATTTTTGACTTTTGAATTTTGCCTTTCAGGTTACAAGATCAAAAGACACCGATTGAAGGTCATCAGCTGCCCAAACATTAAGGAGAAATAATATGAAGACCGCTGAATTCCGTCACAACGCACATTGTCCCGTTCTCGGTCTCGGAACATTCAAAGCAGAGCCAGGGGTCGTGTACAATGCAATCAAGGACGCCATTAAAATCGGCTATCGTCACATCGATTGCGCTCCGGTTTATGGCAACCAGAGGGAAGTTGGGCAGGCGATTCAGGAATCTATCAGGGAAGGAGTTGTGACGCGGGAGCAGCTATGGATCACTTCGAAGTTGTGGAACGACAGTCACGCCCCGCACGATGTTGAACCCTCTATCGTTGAAACACTCGATGAACTGAATCTGGACTATCTTGATCTCTATCTGATCCATTGGCCCGTTGCGGTACGTAAGGGGCTGTTTTTACCTGAAAGCGCATCCGATCTGATCCCGCTGTCTGAGATGCCGCTCACCGATACCTGGTTTGCCATGGAGAAACTGGTGGACAAGGGGCTCGCTCGTCATATCGGTGTGTCAAATTTCAGCGCGGCTAAAGTGGCGGAACTGCTTAACGTCGCCAGAATAAAACCAGAGGCAAACCAGATTGAATTGCATCCATACCTGCAGCAGCGGCAGCTGGTTCGTTTCTGCCAGATGAATCGGATTCACGTGACGGCATATTCGCCGCTTGGCTCCCCGGATCGCCCTGCCCGCTTGAAGGAAAAAGATGAACCAACGCTCCTGAACGAACCAACGATCTGCCAACTCGCGGAGCAGCATGATGTGACCCCGGCGCAAATCCTGCTCAGTTGGGCAATTCACCAGGACATTATGGTGATTCCCAAATCGACCTCTGCCAAACGTTTACAAGAGAATTTAGCGGCCGCAGACATCCAACTGAACCAGGAGGACCTGGCTCACATTGAGCAGCTCGATAAGCACCGGCGCTATTACAGCGGCTCTGCATGGACAATAAATGGCAGTGCTTACACACTGAAAACCCTCTGGGATGAATAAACTTCGACCAAGGCTTGTGGCCGGTAAACGCGCTAAAAGGGTTCCCTAGACAACACGAATAATAAAGTCCGGGCAGGCCGCTGCGCAGTAACCGCAGAGAATGCAATCCTCCCGTTTGATTCTCGCCTTGCCCCCCTCCAGATAGATGCCCTGATTGGTGCAGGCCGGGACACATGCGCCACAACCCTTGCAAAAATCCTCCATGATCTTTATCTCTCGCCGCTTCTGTTCCAGCCGGGACCACAGAAGTTCGTCCTCGCGATCTTCACAGAACAGGGCATAATTGGCGACAATCTCCTCTTTGGAAAGCATGCCGACAGCCAGGCCGTGAACACCCTCGAGATCAAGCACATAGCGGAAATGTTTCCGGGCAGCACTGATCAGGTTACCGCCAGCCAGAGCTTTCATGGCATAGATCCCCTTCCCTGCGGCAGCACAGCGTGCGATAGCGGCAGCCATCTGTTCCCGGCTGCCATCGAGAATGCCCATGCCGGTGCTGTTGATCAGCGGGTGAAGAACCTCTATCTCAGGCTGCACCGCTGCTTTTTCCAGCGCACAGATGTAGTGGCTGGAGAGGCCGATGTGGCGAATCAGGCCTTCCTCTTTCATCCTGACCAATTCAGCGAGGACAGCCGCCCTTTCTATAAAGGGGTCGGCTAACCGCGCTCCGTGGATATGCACGATATCGAGGAAGTCCACGTCGATCTCGCGCAGTGCCCGTTCGACATGTTTCCGCGCATCGTCAGCAGTCGCCGCATGGGTCTTGCTGGCGATATGGACCTTCCCGGTAAACCCACGCAATCCCCTGTTCAGGTGCTGATAGGTGCCGTACAGTTCAGCAGTGTCGATCAGGTTCACTCCGCACTCCAGGGCATGACGGATCAGCTCACCCCCCTCTTCCGGCGGCAGGTTTGCCTGCAGCGGCCCCATCGGCAGAGCACCGAAGACCAGTCGCGAGATCATCAGGCCGGTATCACCAAGCTGGACAAGTTTTTGTGCAGGCATAAGAACTCCATATCAGCTTTTTGTTTTGCTCTGTTTCGAGCAAGAAGGACTTCGAACGAATGATCAACCCAAGTATAAACATTGAGACAGCGGGATCAAGACAGTTCTAACGGAAGGACAGCAGGAATAAAAAAGCCGACTCCAGGTAACCGGAATCGGCTTTTGCGTTGTAATGGTCGGGGCGAGAGGATTCGAACCTCCGACCCCATGCACCCCATGCATGTGCGCTACCAGGCTGCGCTACGCCCCGTCAACCAACGCGTCGCGGATTATCTTGTATTTACCCCCCCTTGTCAAGGGGAATCTAAGTGTTCCGGCGGTCAAAAACCCGGCAGGCTTTGCCTTCATGGCGGGTGATACTGGACGGTTCCACCAGCTTGACCTTGACGCTTAAACCGAGCACCGAATAGAGTTTTTTCTCCGCCTGATCAACGAATTTTCGCTGCTGTTTCATCTCGTCGAAGAAGATCTTCTCGTTGACCTCGACCAGGATCTCCAGGGTGTCCTGATTGTTGACCCGATCGACCACCAGCTGATAGTGCGGTTCACAGCCTTCAATCTGGAACAGGACCTCTTCGATCTGGGTCGGGAAAACGTTAACGCCCTTGATGATCAGCATGTCATCGCTGCGGCCGCGGGTTTTTTCCATCCGCGCCAGAGTCCGTCCACAACTGCAGGTGTCATAGTGCAGCCGGGTAATATCGCGGGTGCGGTAGCGGATCATCGGGAACGCCTGCTTGGTCAGGCTGGTCAGCACCAGCTCGCCGATCGAACCTTCCGGAAGCACCGCGCCGCTGTCCGGATCGATGATCTCCGCGAGGAAATGATCTTCGGCGATGTGCATCCCCTGCTTGTGCAGACATTCACCGGCGACCCCGGGACCCATCACTTCCGACAGGCCGTAATTGTCCGTGGCAATGATCCCCAGACGCTGCTCCAGCTCATGGCGCATCTGCTCGCTCCAGGGTTCGGCCCCGAACAGGCCAACCCGCAGCGCCAGAGATGTTGGATCGACCCCCTGCTTTTCCATCCGGTCGGCCATGGTCATGGCGTATGACGGCGTGCAGACCAGTGCACTGGAGCGATAGTCCTGCATGATCATCAACTGCTTGTCGGTATTGCCGCCGGAAATCGGGATCACCGATGCGCCGATCGCCTCCGAACCGTAATGCAGGCCGAAGGCGCCGGTAAACAGGCCGTAACCGAAGGCGATATGGACGATATCCTCGTCAGTGACCCCCGCTGCGGTCATGAAACGGGCGACCAGCTCGGTCCAGGACCTGATGTCGTCCCGGGTATATCCGACCACGGTCGGTTTGCCGGTGGTGCCAGACGAGGAGTGAATCCGTACAACATCGCGCATCGGCACCGCAAACATACCGTAGGGATAATTGAGACGCAGATCTTCCTTGGTGGTAAACGACAGTCCGGCAACGTCTTCGAGGGTGTGCAGGTCGCCGGGTTGAAAACCCAACCTGCTGAATTTGTTCTGATAGCAGGGCACCCTCGAGGCGACCAGCTGCAGGGTCTGCTGCAGTCGGCGCAGCTGGAGGTCGCGCAACTGCTCGCGGGGCATGCATTCCGCGTCGGCATTCCAGAATTTTTTGGCTTCAGACATTATTTAACAATCTACTTTAGGTTCAATTTATAACTGACTGTAATGTATGAGCTTATAGCGTTGAAATGCGTTCACCCTTAAGCACCGTAATCTTGTTTTCTGTGAGCACCCTGATCGCCTCATCAACGCTATCGAAGCGGAAGATGATCACCGCATTCCCCTTTGAACGTTCGACAAAGGCGTACATATACTCAACGTTGATATCGTTCTTGTCGAGGATTTCCAGAATCGAGCAGAGCCCCCCCGGCTGATCCGGGACTTCGACACCGATGACTTCGGTCTTGTTGACGGTAAAGTGATGCTCCTTAAGGACGCGCAGGGCCAGATCGGTATCGTCGACAATCAGCCGAAGAATGCCAAAATCAGAGGTGTCCGCCAGGGACAGTGCGCGGATATTGACCTTCGCTTCACCCAGGATTCTGGTGACTTCAGCAAGACGACCCGACTTGTTCTCAATAAAGATGGAAATCTGTTCAACTTTCATGTGCAGCTCCCTCTGGCTAGGTCTTACTGGCTGTTATCGATGACCCGCTTGGCTTTCCCTTCGCTGCGGGTGATGCTTTTCGGCTCGACCAGGCGGACGATGCAGGTGACACCGAGCAGGTCCTTGATCTCCTTGCGGATCTGGCTGGAAAGTCCCTGCAGAACCTTGATTTCATCCGAGAAGGTCTGCTCGTTGACCTCGACCTGCACCTCCAGCGTATCAAGGTTGCCGTCCCGCTCAACAATCAGCTGATAGTGGGGTTCGACCCCCTCGATGTTGAACAGCACCGATTCGATCTGGCTGGGGAAGACATTAACCCCGCGGATGATCAACATATCGTCGCTACGCCCGCTGAGGCGCTCCAGACGGGCATGGGTGCGCCCGCAGATGCAGGGTTCCTTGCTCAGCCGGGTGATGTCACGGGTGCGGTAGCGGATCAGCGGAATCCCCTCCTTGGTGATGGTCGTGATCACCAGTTCGCCCTTCTCCCCTGCCGCCAGCACCTCGCCGGTGTCAGGGTTGATGATCTCGGGAATAAAGTGGTCCTCCCAGATATGCAGGCCGTTCTGTGCTTCTATACATTCGATGCCGACGCCGGGTCCGAGGATTTCCGACAGACCGTAGATATCGATTGCTTTGAGGTTGAGTTTCTCTTCGATCTCCCTGCGCATGGTTTCACTCCAGGGCTCGGCACCGAAAATGCCGACCTTGAGTTTCAATTCGCGGATATCGATCCCCTCTTCCGCAGCGATTTCGGCCAGGAACAGGCTGTAGGAAGGCGTACAGGTCAGCACCGTGGAGCCGAAGTCCTGCATGATCATCAGCTGCTTCTTGCTGTTGCCACCGGACATCGGAATCACCGAGGCACCGAGCTTCTCCGCTCCGTAATGGGCCCCCAGACCGCCGGTGAACAGGCCATAGCCGTAGGCGTTATGGATCACGTCACCCTTGTGGGCGCCGGCGGCGACAAAGGAACGCGCCATCAATTCTGCCCAGGTGTCGATATCACGCTTGGTATAGCCGACCACGGTCGGCTTGCCGGTGGTCCCCGAAGACGCATGGATCCGCACGATCTGCTCCAGCGGCACAGCGAACAGTCCGTAGGGATAGTTGTCACGCATATCCTGCTTGAGGGTGAACGGCAGCTTCTGCAGGTCAGCCAGCGTCTTGATATCACCCGGAGTGATCCCGGCCTTCCTGAAGGACTCCCGATAGAAGGGAACTGTCGCGTTGACCCGCTCGACGGTCTGCTGCAACCGCTTCAGCTGCAACGACTCGATCGCTTCGCGCGGCAGGGTTTCGAATTCGTCATTCCAGATCATTGAAACACCTCCATGGCAGGAAGGTTGAGATTAGGCGTTACAGCCCAGTTCGAAGGCCTTCAGGTTCACATCGAGCAGCTTCGCCGGAACCATCTTGTTAAGAGCCTTGAGCCAGAGTTCCTTGTCCACATCAAGCACGTTCGACAAAGCACCGAGCAGGACGGTGTTGACGGTCTTGGGGTTGCCCGCCTCCAGCGCCAGATCCAGACCATTGACAATTGTCGTGCCGGGAACCCGCCTGGCGATCTCTTCGGTCAGGTCGGCGGGATACTCCTGCTTGCCGAGCGCGACCGAGGGGGGTGCAATCTTCAGGCTGTTGACAATAACCCGGCCGCCTTCACGCAGCAGAGGAAGGTAGCGCATCGTTTCCAGCAGTTCGAAGCTGAACAGGATATCGACCTCTCCTTCCGGGATGATCGAGGAGTAGACCTTGTCACCGTAGCGCACATGGGAGGTCACGCTGCCGCCGCGCTGGGACATGCCATGGATCTCATTTTTCTTGACGTCCATGCCGGCCATCATCATCACTTCGGAGAGCACCTCACTGGCCAGCAGGATCCCCTGCCCGCCGACCCCTGCCAGCAGAATATTTTTCACATCATTCATCGTTATTCACCATACTCGATAAAGGCACTGAAGCCACAGGTCTGCTGACAGACCTTACATCCGACACAGATGATCTTGTCGATATTCGATTTCTTCTTCTCTTCGTCCCAGCTGATCGCCGGGCAGCCCAGGCGCAGGCAGGCCTTGCAGCCGGTGCACTTGTCGTGATCGACATACAGCGGCATCCGCTTGTCCATATTGTCGCGGGGGACCAGCACGCAGGGACGGGTGGTAATTATCACCGAGGTCTCCGGGCGGGCCATCTCTTCACGGATGGTCTTGCGGGTCAGGGCGATATTGTAGGGATCGATGACCTTGACATGCTCCACTCCGACCGAGCGGCAGAGCTGTTCCATATCGACCCGATAGGTCTCCTGTTCGTTGAGCATGTAGCCGGAAGTCGGGTTTTCCTGGCGGCCGGTCATCGCCGTGATGCGGTTGTCGAGGATGATCACGGTAGACGCCGACTTATTGTAAACCATGTCCATCAGGCCGTTGATCCCGGTATGCAGGAAAGTCGAGTCACCGATGACCGCAACCACCTTGCGCTGCTCCTCTTCCGAGACCACCTTACTGATGCCGGTGGCATTGCCGATGCTCGCTCCCATGCAGACGCAGGTGTCCATGGCCGACAACGGCGGCAGAAAGCCGAGAGTGTAGCACCCGATGTCCCCGGTGACATAGGCCTTGGCCCGGTTCAGCTCCATGAATACCCCGCGATGCGGACAGCCGGGGCACATGTTCGGCGGCCGCGACGGCAGTTCGGGGGAATTATCCTCGAGCGGAGACTCCTTGCCGAACAGGGCCTTTTGAATCCGTCCCGGGGTCAACTCGCCGCAGATCGGCAGCTTGTCCTTGCCAATGACCTTGATCCCCATGGCGCGGATCTGCTCTTCCATGTATGGATCGAGTTCCTCTACCACGTAAAGCGTCTCGTAGCTGGCGGCAAAATCGCGGATCAACTGTTTCGGCAGCGGATAGACCAGGCCGATCTTCAGCACGTCGGCATCCGGCATCACTTCCTTGACGTACTGGTATGCAACTCCGGCCGTGATGACACCGACCTTGCCTGCGCCCTTCTCGATTCGGTTGAACGACTGCGAGCAGGACCATTCTTCCATCTGCCTCAGGCGTTCCTCGACGACATAATGACGCTTGCGCGCATTGGCGGGTAACATGACCAACTTGGCGGCATCACGCACCAGGGACGGCTGCGGAATATCGGCGGGACGCTCGCCCAGGCGGACAATCGACTTGGCGTGGGAAATTCGCGTGGTACTGCGCAGGAACATCGGGGTATCGAACCGTTCACCGGCCTCGAAGGCCAGCCGGGTGTATTCAAGCGCTTCCTGGCTGTCGGCCGGTTCGAACATCGGCACCTTGGAGAATTTGGCGTAGTTACGGCTGTCCTGTTCGTTCTGTGATGAATGCAGCTCGGGATCGTCCGCGACCACCAGCACCAGGCCACCGCGCACTCCGGTGTAGGAGAGGGTAAAGAGCGGATCTGCAGCCACGTTGACCCCGACATGCTTCATCGTCACCAGTGCCCGCGCACCGCCAAAACTGGCGCCGATACCAACTTCGAGGGCGACCTTTTCATTCGGTGCCCAGGAGGCATCGATCTCCTTGTAGCGAATGACATTTTCGAGGATCTCGGTGCTGGGTGTACCCGGATAAGCCGAAGCAACCAGCACGCCGGCCTCGTAGGCGCCACGGGCAATAGCCTCATTCCCGGAGAGAAGAACCTTTTCCATGATGTTCCTTACAGATTGAAATAATTTGAAGATACGGAATGACATTCAGAACGGCAGAGAACCGGTCATCGGGACATACCCGGGGTATTCGGACCAGCCACTAAATATAAGGAAAGGGACGACGTCTGTCAATCGATGCTTGCGGCGTGCAGATCGAGCAACAGTCCCTCCAGCAGACCGAAATCTGACACCCGGATATGACGATGAGAAAATCGCGTCAGCAACGCCTGGAGGATTTCGATGCCGGGCAGGATCAGGTCGCCACGACCGGTCTCCAGACCGGGCAGCTGCTCGCGCTGGGCAATCTCCAGCGGTTCGAGGAGTGCATACTGATCCGCCAGGATTTGACGAGAGAGACAATGATTATTGATTCTGCGCCAGTCATAACGTGCCATTTTCAGATCGATCGCAGCCAGGGTGGTGACCGTGCCGGCCGTACCGACGAACTCGCAGTTCGCTGCACGCAGCAGCTCGGCGGCATTGCTGCGTGTCAGGTCGACGACAAACCGGTCGAGCACGGCATCGATCTGAAGTTTGCGCTGCTGACGGTCGCAGACCTCTTCACAAAGACGCACGACACCCAACGGGTAGCTTTCCCGAAAGCGGATCCGGCTGCGCTCGAGCAGCACCAGCTCGGTACTGCCACCGCCGATATCGATCACCAGCACAGCTTCCGGCTGCGGCTGCAGGGCCTCGAGGACCCCGAGGGCGCTGAGACGCGCCTCCTGCTGACCGTCGATCACCTCCAGCTCGAGGCCGGTACGTTGCCCGACTCGGGCGACAAAGTCCTGCCGGTTGACCGCTCGACGCAAGGCTGCGGTGCCGACCACGCGCAGAGCCGATGGCTGCTGCTGGTGGAGAATTGCGGCAAAGCGTTCCAGTGCCAGCAGGGTCCGTTCGATGCTCTCCGGTGAAAGGCCACGCTGGTCGGTAAAGCCACCACCCAGCCGGGTGATCTCCCGTTCGTAAAGCAGCGGCAACAGGCGACCCTGTTCGATCCGGCCGCACATCATCCGCACCGTGTTGCTGCCCACGTCTATGCTGGCCAACATCTATTTTGCTCCGATAATGGATTGTGACAACTTATAGGAATGATCGCCGATCTTTTCCAGGTTATGCAGCAGGTCGATATAGATCAGGCCGGGCTTGACGGCACATTCGCCGGTATTGAGGCGGGCGATATGATTATTGCGCAGCCGGGTTTCCATCTCGTCGATGGCATCTTCATACTCACCAGCCCTGGCGCCGATGGTCCGGTCACGGGCGTCCATCGCGGTGACCACAAAACGCAAAAACTCCAACGTTTTTTCCGCCATTTCGGCAAGTTCACTGGCCCCTGTTTCAGTGAAGTTGACCCGGTTTTCCATCTTGCGCCTGGTCAGCTGCCAGAGATTTTCGCAGTGATCACCGATCCGCTCGAGGTCATTGACCATATTCATCATGGTTGCAATATCGACAGAGGTCTCGGGAGACACCGGCTTTTGCGAAAGAGCGGCAAGGAAATCGGTGATCTCACGCTGGAGCAGATCAACCAGCTCCTCCTGCTTTTCCAGCCCGGCAATCCGTTTGAGCTTGTAGTTCTGCATCAGCTTAATGGTTTTTTCCAGCATCTCCAGGGTCACATGGGCCATCCGCCGGGTTTCACTGCGCGCCTGACCAAGGGCGATAGGCGGCGTGTTCAGGACGCGACTGTCGATATATTTGACCTTCAGTTCATCAACCTGCTGCTCCCTGCCAGGCAGGACAAGACTGGCGAACCTGGCCAGAATGCCGACCAGGGGGAGGAAAACCAGGGCATTGAGCAGATTGAACAGGGTATGTGTGTTGGCGATATGTCGAGCGATATTGGGCGCATCACCGAGCTCCATGCCATAGACTTCGGCATCCGCGGCGGTGGTCACGATCAGGTTCGGATCTCCGGGGGTAACAAAATCGACGAAGGAGGTGAAGAACTTGAACAGCGCCAGCATGTAGAGGACACCGATGAAGTTGAACAGGAAGTGACAGAATGCGGTACGACGGGCGGCCAAACTGGTCCCGATGGCGGCGATATTGGCAGTCACCGTAGTGCCGATATTTTCACCGAGAATCAGCGCGACACTGCCGTCGAAAGTAAGCAGTCCGGAACTGGCCAGCGCCAGGGTCAGTCCGATCGTCGCGCTACTGCTCTGCACGACAATCGTCAGCAGCGCCCCGATCAGCACTCCGAGCAACTTGTAATCACCGACCAGTAGAAACAACTGGCGGAACTCATCACTCGCCTTGAGCGGATCGAACGCCTGTTTCATGATCGCCAGGCCGAAGAAAAGGATGCCGAAGCCGAGGATGATTTCACCAAAGTAGACGTGCTGTTTCCTTTTGCTGAAGAGCTTGAGTGCGGCACCGACGCCGATTGCCGGCAGCGCGTACTGAGTAATATTGAAGGCGATCAGCTGAGCGGTGACGGTGGTGCCGATATTGACCCCGAGAATGACGCCGATCGATTGCACCAGAGTCATCAGGCCGGCATTGACAAAGCCGACAATCATCACCGAGGTGGCACTGGAAGATTGGATAATGGCCGTAACCGCCAGGCCGACCAGGGTGCCGACGATGCGGTTGTTGGTCAGCGCTGAGAGGATCTGTCTGATCCGTTCGCCGGCAATTTTCTGCAGGCCTTCCGACATGATTTTCATGCCGAACAGAAACAGGCCCAGCCCCCCCATCAGACCGAAAACAAGCTGCTGACTGAAAAACTCAGACATGTTATGCGCTGCCTTACTTTCTATTTAATGTCTGACACTTAAGACGACAGAGTTAATCCGGTATATAGCAAAATATGGTCTGCGTTCCGGAAGCGGACCAGCGCTACCCGCTACGACCGATTGCAGCCAACAGCATGTCGCGATATTCCTGCTGGGCAGAGCGGATCCGCCTGGAAAAGACACTGATGATATTCCGGGTCAGCTGCAGACAGAGTCGGCAGTCGGACTGGGCCAGCACCTCGTAATCACTGCGACCCAGGGAATAAAGCACAACGTCTTCCGCGACCCTGGCGGAGGCCATGCGGTTCTCGCCTGCAAAAACCGCCATCTCACCGAAAAGATCTTTCGGCCCGAGGATCGCCATCACCTGCTCATCCCCCTCGGCGAGCATCTTGGAGAGGCGGACCATGCCTTTTTCAATCAAATAGAGCGCTTCACCCTGCATATTTTCAAGAAAAACTGTCCCCCCCGCGGCGACCGCCTTACGCGTGAACATCTGGAAGAGCTTGTCCACCTGCTCTGCCGTCAGATTATAGCAGATCGGACTCTTGCGAAAACTTTCAGGAACGTTTGTCGCAGCCATATGCAGGAACCTTTCTGGGGAACATTGAAGCCACCGGGGCCGGTAAGATGCTACTGCCTGATCATTACTATAGCAAAATCACTCTGCATCCAGATACTGTTTCATATATCCAAGATAATTATCCGCCGACTGTTTCAGGGAAAGAATTTCGCTATCGCTCAGCAGCCGCTTCTGTTTGGCAGGAGAGCCGGCAAAGAGCGTCCCGGAGGGGACCACGGTTCCCGGAACGACCAGCGCACCGGCGGCAATCATGACGTCATCGCCGATCTGGCAGCCGTCCATAACCACGGCGCCCATGCCGACCAGGCTCCGGTTGCCGATCTGGCAGCCATGCAGGGTGACATTATGGCCGATCGTCACGTCATCGCCGATCCAGGTGGGATGGCACTTATGGGTCACATGAACAACCGAGCCGTCCTGAATATTCGTTCTTGCCCCGATGCGGATAAAGTTAACATCCCCGCGAACGACGACATT
>PKUD01000165.1 GCA_002869695.1 Desulfuromonas sp.
CAACCCGCTGGACCTGGCGACGATTGATGATATCGCCTTCAAGACCGAGTTGGACGTGGTGCCCTGGGTTTCAACCCCGAGTGACATCCTTGCCGCCATCCGGGAGCATTATCTCGGCGGCGAGGCACCGGACAACCATGAGCTGTGCAAGATTCTGGTTATCGAAGGCAAAGAGATTGTCCGTGCGGCAACCATTGCCGCCCTGAAGAAGGATGGTTATCAGCTACTGGAGGCCCCGAGCGCACGGGAGGGGCTGGAAGCGGTCATTCGTCATTCGCCACACCTGATCGTGACCGAAACCGTGATGCCGGGGATGGATGGATGTGAACTGTTCCATACGCTACAGAAAAACCCGGAAACCAGGCACATCCCGGTGATCGGGTTTTCCTCCAAGGCCTCCAAGGAAGAGGAGGTCGCTCTGCTGAACCTGGGGTTTGCCGACTTTCTGGCGAAGCCGATCAAGTTGGACGTGCTGACCGCCCGCGTTGGCAGGGTGCTGGATCTGGTCTATCCGGGGCAGGGCTACTCTGCCAAGAAACGGACTGCGGCGCAGGAAGCATCTTCTCTTTATGAGGCGATTCATACCCTGTTGGACCTGTTGCAGGGAGCCCTGGATCAGGAGCAGAAAAACCCGTCCGCAGCGGAATAAAAAACCCCCAATTCTCGGGTGGAAAATCGGGGGTGCCTCAGGCCTGTCTCGGAGAGCCCGGGGCAAGCCTTGATTTTGGTGAATCCGTCTTTGCGTGATACGGCTGCTAGTCGTTGTCACTCTCAGGGAGTGCTTCTCCCAGCAGTTCGATCAGATGCTTGACCTCCTGCGGCATGCCTGCCTCGCGAACTCCCCAGGCCAGTTGCAACTGGCAGCCCGGGTTGCCGGTAACCAGGATGTCGGCTTCGGTCTGTTTGACATTATTCAATTTACGGTCGAGAACCTGCTGGCTTTCATCGGTGAACTTCAGCCCCCAGGTCGCGGCACTTCCGCAGCACCAGCTAGATTCCTTCATTTCTCGCAACTCAATCCCCGGTATCTGTCTGATCACCTCGCGCGGTTGCTGCGAAATCCCCTGGGCATGGCAGAGGTGGCAGGGTTCGTGGTAGGTCACGCTCCGTTTAATCTCTTTGAGAGCTTCCGTCCGCAAGCCGACCTCAGCGAGGAACTCGGAGATGTCCCGAATTTTGCTGCGGAACTGGGCGAGTCTGTGATGATCAGCCTCTCCTTCCAGCAACTCTTCGTACTCCTTCAGGGCGCTTCCGCATCCGGCGCAGTCGGTAACGATATATTCAACATCCTGATCGAGAAACAGATCAATATTGAACAACGCCAGGTCGCGTGCGGTTTTACGATCCCCTTCGGTTAAATGTGGAGCGCCACAACACTTGGTCTGTTTCGGGGTGACCACTTCAAAGCCCTGATGGGCGAGGACCCGGACTGTCTGGCGGGAAATCTCGGGGTACATCAGGGTCATGACACAGCCGAGGAAAAAACCGACTTTGCCGCGCTTCTCACCAATCGCCGGTGTTATTTCAGGCAGTTGGAGTCGCAGCGGTTTGTCCATTTTGGGCATCATCCCCTCGGCTTTCGCCATCCAGTCAGGGCCGAGCTTGAGAAGCTGTGAATGACGGACCAGCCATTGGATTCCCAGCCGCTGGTAGAGCCGCGAGGGAAGCATGGCGCTTTCCATCCGTTCAGGGCTGGGCATCATCTTTTGCAGGATGAAATTACGGAAGCCGGTGCTCAGATGCCCACCGGGTTTGAGCTGATGGGCCTGGTCACGGCAGATTTCCATGATTTCACCCGCCTTGACGCCCGAAGGGCAGGCCGTGGTGCAGGCCCGGCAGTCCAGGCAGAAAAAAGACTCTTCCTTGACCGCCTCGGTGAAGTCCAGCTTTTCTTCGGCGACCGCGCGAGCCAGGGCGACCCGGCCGCGCGGGCTGGAGCGCTCCCGCCCGGTCAGGACAAAGGTCGGGCACGTCGGCAGGCAGAATCCGCAGCGCATGCACTGCAGCGACCCTTCATAGGGTGGCGCATCTTGTTTGCTGAAATTGCCTGTCGGAGACAGCTTGGGATCTTTCTTGTCAGTGTCTGTCATTGCTGCTTCCCGTCGATAATTTTACCCGGATTGAGCAAACCTTTCGGGTCGAAAGCATTTTTTATCCGGCGCATCACATCCACCCCGCCGGGGCCTATCTGGAGGGCCAGAAAATCTTTTTTCGCCACACCGATGCCGTGCTCTCCGCTGACTGTTCCGCCCCAGGCCAGGACCTGCTCATAGAGTTCGTCGTAGAAAGCGTGGGCGCGTTTCATCTCATCGGCGTCGCGCTCATCGCAGAGGACTGTCGGATGCAGGTTGCCATCTCCGGCATGACCGAAGGTGCCGACCTTGAGCTGGTATTTTTCCGTCAACCGCTCGATCTCGGCAAAGGTTTCCGCCAGTCTGGAGCGGGGCACCGTCGCATCTTCCAGCAGCGTCGTCGGAGAAACCCGGGCCAGTGCGGACAGGGCAGTTCGACGTGCCGCTGCCAGTTCGGCAGCATGTTCGGTATCCCTGGCACTCTGCACCTCCGCCGCCTTCGCCTGGAGGATTCGTTCGAGAGCTTCGGCTTCCTCGGCAACGACTGCAGGATGGCCATCGACCTCGATCAACAGCAGGGCGGCCATCTCGCGTGGTAACCCGATCTTGACGTAATCTTCCACGCAGTTGATGGTTGCCTTGTCCATGATCTCCATCGTCGAGGGGATGATCTTGGCGGCGATGATTTCCGATACCGTGGCCCCGGCAACCCTGACGTCGTCGAAATAGGCGAGAAAGGTTCGTTTGTCCTGCGGTGGCGGGATCAGGCTGACGGTGATCTCGGTGATGATGCCGAGGGTCCCCTCGGAGCCGATCATCACATCCTTGAGACTATAGCCGGCCACGTCCTTGACGCTTTTGCCACCGGTCTCGAGGATGGTGCCGTCGGGCAGCACCACCTTGAGGGCCATGACATAGTCGCGGGTCACCCCATATTTGAGGCCGCGCAATCCGCCGGCATCCTCCATGACATTACCGGCCAGGGTGGAGATCTTCTGTGATCCTGGGTCGGGGGGGTAGAAAAGCCCTTTTTCGGCCACTGCATTAAACAGGTCGAGGGTGACAACACCTGCTTCGACGGTGGCGGTCAGGTTTTCTTCATCGATCTCGAGAATTTTGTTCATCCGGTTGAGGCAGATTACCATCCCGCCCTGAACCGGTACGCTGCCTCCGGACAGCCCGGTACCACTGCCGCGTGGGGTGATCGGCATATTTTCTTCATATGCGATCTCCATGGCCGCCTGCACCCCTTCGGTGGTGGTCGGGTAGACCACGACATCGGGAAGATGATGCAGCCCGGGAGTGGAGTCGTAACCAAGAACCAGCAGGTCCTCTTTTTCGCTGGCGACGTTCTGTGCACCGAGTTTGTCAATAAGCAGCTGAAGAGCTTTCTTCGAAATCATGGCACCTTCCATGGATTGATGAGGGGGGATTGCAAGAATCCGGCTTCCCCCTTGAGAACTGTGTTGACCAGTTGCCCGTTGGTTTTCAGAAACCCTCTTCGTGGAACCCTTCCGGGATACGAACCACCAATACCGGCGTGGTGGCACTGTGCAGCACCTTGTGGGTGGTCGTGCCGAGCAGAGAATCGCCGATGACAGTGTGCCGGTGTGAACCCATGATGATCAGGTCGACATCACAGTTTTCCGCTGCAGCGAGAATGATTGATGCCGGCAGGCCTTCTTCAATCCGGATTTCGCTGACCCGTTGAGCGCATTGCGGGTCGATTCCGCATTCTTTTTCGCAGAGTTGAGCGATCCGCTGCTTGAGCTGTTCCTTGGTTCGCAGCCGGGCTGAGCGGTGGATTTCTTCCGATTGCTCATGGGAAATGTGCAGTTCCACCAGGTTCTGGGCAAAAGTCGATAACGGTTCCAGCGCCGAAACGGCGATGATCTCCGCATCGTGTTGTCTGGCCATCGCGAGAGCGTAGCGGAATACGTGTGGTGCTCCAGCCCCCATGCCGGTGGCGTAGAGAATCTTGTTTATTTTTGGAAGCATTTGACCGTCTCCTCTGCTCGTCCCTAGTTACCGAAGAATACTCCTGGCAGATAGGTAATGATTTGCGGAAACATGATCAGGCTCGCCAACGCTATAAGCTGGATCATGACAAAGGGGATGATGCCACGGTAGACATCGCCCATGCTGTACTCCGGTGGTGCGACGCCCTTGAAGTAGAAGAGCGAGTAGCCGAACGGCGGGGTCAAGAATGATGTTTGCAGGTTGATGCAGACCATCATTGCAAACCAGAGCGGGTTGAAGTCGAGATCCATGGCGATCGGGGTAAAGATCGGTACGACGACCAGCAGAATGGCCGCCCAGTCGATAAACATGCCCATGAAGAATACCACGGCCATCATGATAATGAAGACCACGTAGGGGCTGACATCCATGCCCAGCAGGACATCGGCGACGACATCACCGCCTCCCATGCTGAGGAAAACCACGGAAAAGAATTTACCGCCGACGAACAGCGCCATAATCATGGCGGTGGTGCGGGCGGTCGAGATGCAGGATTCGGTGACAACCGACCAGTTGAGCTTCTTGCTGGTCAGGGCCAGGAACAGGGCACCGACGCAGCCGAGCGCCGCGGCTTCGGTCGGGGTCGCGATGCCGGCCAGAATCGTGCCCATAACGGTGAGGATCAGGCCAAAGGGGGGCACGAAGTTTTTCATCGTCATCGAGATCTTTTGCGCCACAGTCGCAGTGCGGTCCTCTGCCGGAATCGGCGGCCCGATCTTGGGGCTGATGTAGCAACGGATTCCGACATAGAGCAGGTACATGGATGAGAGCAGCAATCCGGGGAGGATGGCCGCAGCAAACAGGTTGCCAACCGAGGTCTCCTTCTGCCCTGTCAGGCCACCATAGACCACCAGCATGATGGATGGCGGAATCAGGATGCCGAGGGTCCCGGAGGAACAGATGATTCCCGCCGAGAGGGCCTTGTCGTAACCACGTCGCAACAGCGCGGGACCGGCCATCAGGCCCATCGCGACAACCGAGGCGCCGACGATACCGGTGGTTGCGGCAAACACCGTCGAAACGACAATGACCGCCATGCCCAATCCGCCACGCAAGCCGCCAAGCACCTGGTACAGGGCGTCAAACAGCCCCTCAGAGACCTTTGATCGATCGAGAATCTGGGCCATGAAGATGAAAAGAGGAATGGCCACCAGGGTATAGTTGAGGAAGATTCCCCAGGCATTATTGGCAAACAGACCCAGCAGGCCGGAGATATCGAACCCGTTATCGATCAGGCCAAAGAGCGTTGCAACTGCGGCCAGGGTTACGGCGAGGGGGTGCCCCAGGGCAATCGATGCCATCAGGGTCACAAACATCAGGATAGTCAGGACTTCTACGGTCATGGGTTTCTACTCCAGGATCAAGCAGGGTTCAGTCAGATTTTTTCAGTGAGCGGATGTCTTTTAACAGTTTGGCGAGCCCTTGCAGGAAGAAAAGGAGGAAGCCAATGGCCATCAAGGTTTTATACGGATAGATGGCTGGTGCCCAGGAACTGGACGCATGTTCCCACTGTTGCCACGAGTTGACAGCCATCACGCCGATATGCCAAGTGAGCATGCCGATCGCCGGCAGAAAAAGCACCAGGTTGGTGGTGATGCGCAGGATTGTGCGTGGCCGTTCCGCTAGCCGCGACTCAAAGACATCAATGGCGACATGGGTGTTGTGTTTGTGGGCGAATGCCAGGGCGAACGAGTAGTGCAGGCCGTAAAGAAATACGGTCAGTTCGAACGCCCAGGAGGTTGGTGCATTAAACCCATAGCGCATTATGACTTCCCAGACCACCACGCCAATGAGCGGCAGAACGAGATATGAGGCATAAAAGCCAAACTTTTCGTTGAAACCGTCAATTCTATCTTCAAGCTTAAACATGTGAACCTCTTAATCGGTCGTTGTTTTCAGCCAGCGGGTCGAGGCCGAACAGTGCGGGGGCCCGCAGGCCCCCGCAGGGTTACTCATTATTGCTTGTGCTTGCCTTTGATAAAATCTTCGTAAGGCCAGGGAGCAATGCCGCCACGCTCTTCGCGCCAGTCAGCAAAGTCCGCTTTGAACAGGTCCTGGGAATCCATGACCTTTTTCACGTCGGGATATTTTGCTTTCAATCCTTCGATGTACGTGTGGGACGCCTTGGCGAACTCATTGATGGTCGCTTCGTCCATGCGGACAAATTCCACCTTCTCTTTGAACAGCTTAACCGCCTGGGCATTGAGATTCTCCTGCCATGTGTTCGACCAGAGTTGAGTCTCCTTGGCGGCAATATCAATGATCCACTTCAGGTCAGCCGGAAGCTTATTGTAGGAGTCCTTGTTGATGAAGAAGGCGCTCTGGCAGGACGGCTGGTGAACGCCTGGCTGAATGACGTACTTGGTGATGTCGTCAAAGCCCATCGGGTAATCGATTGCCGGAGTACTGAATTCAGCGGCGTCGATGACACCACGCTCGAGAGCGAGGTAGACTTCACCACCCGGAAGAGGCGAAACACTGGCGCCAAGAGAAGTCATGATGTCCATGTACCAGCCCGGCGTCCTGATGCGCATTCCTTTGAAGTCGGACATCTTCGAGGCTTTTTTGTTCGAGAACAAACCAAGTTCCTGACCGACATTGCCGCCGGGAAGGGCGAACAGGTTGTAGCGGCCGTACAACTCCTGCATCATTTCCAACCCGCCACGCTCATACAGCCAGATGTTGTACCCTTCCGCGTCCAGACCGAAGGGAACGGATGCAAAGGCAACAAAGGCTTCATTCTTGCCTTTCCAGTAACCTGGCCAGTCGTGGCCGATGTCTGCCTGACCCTTGCTGACCGCATCGAAACTTTCCATGGCACCGACCAATTCACCGGCGGAGAACAGTTTAATGTCGAGGCGACCGCCTGAGGCAAGCTTTACGGAATCGGCAAAATGCTGGGCCACGTCATAAAACAACAATCCTTTGGACCATGGCATGACCATTTTCCATCTGAATGTCTCTGTGGATGGTTTGATGGTGCGCAGTTCCTTTTTAATTTCGGCGCGACGGTCATCCGCACCAAATTTTTCCCGTTTGGCGGCGAAGGCATTTGGAGCCAGGGCCAGGGTAAGAACCAAGGCTAGGCCGATGAGCATCTTAAACTTTTTCATTCTTTCCTCCTCATACGTGGGTTAAGTGGAACAGTGCCGGGTGAACGTTCTGCGGTGCAAATATAAAACACATACCAGCAAGCGGTATGACCAATTCATTCAAGAAATAGGTATGACCAATTTAGGCGTATACCGTATGTGAATCCGGTTGAACCTGTCAAGAAAAAATAAAACATTGTTCTTAATATGCAAGCCCCGGCAGGTCCTTTTCTGCAAATATTTATTTGATTTCTCAGCGAAAATCTCGCATCTCGCCATCGAAATTTATTCGTTTTTTCCTGCCGGCTCAGGTTTCCGAGGCTGCTGTCTCAGCCCTTTCAGTTTTCTTGCTGCACTGGCCTGACTGATGCCGAGCGCCGCAGCAACCCTGCGGGTTGTTCCGTACTGTCGGTAGGCCTTAAGCAGAACCTTCTGCTCATGTTGATGAAGGATCTGTTTGAGGGTGGTCCCTTCGGCTAATACGTTGTCAGCTTCGAACATTGCGTGTTCGCTGCCGATGTGATCCACCGGCGAGGTGACGATATAACGCTCGACGCTGTTTTCAAGCTCCCTGATGTTTCCCTTCCAGGCCATGCCGACCATCTGATTGATCAGGGACTCGGAGAGCTTTTTATAGCTGTTGTACTTGCGGTTATATTTATCCGTGAAATATCTGATCAGGGCGGGAATGTCTTCCCGTCTCTCGCGCAGCGGCGGGATGCTGATCGGCACCACATTGAGCCGGTAGTAGAGGTCTTCGCGAAACTTTCCGGCGGCGACCAGCGCAGCGATGTCCTTGTTGGTGGCTGCCATGATCCGGACATCCACTTTGTGCACTTTCCTGCCGCCAACCCGGAAGAACTCATGGTCCTGAATCACGCCGAGCAATTTCGATTGCAGGTGCAGGGGCAACTCGGAAATCTCATCGAGAAATATGGTTCCGCCGTGAGCCATCTCAAAGAGGCCCGGTTTTCCTTTGCGGTCGGCGCCCGTGAATGAACCGGCCTCGTAGCCGAACAGTTCCGATTCGATCAGTGTCTCGGGGATCGCTGCGCAGTTGATCTGCATTATCTGGGCTGATTTGCGTTCACTGGCGCGGTGAATCATCTTGGCCAGCAGGCTTTTGCCGACTCCTGATTCGCCGGTCAACAGGATGGTCGAATCCGTGCTGGCGACCCGCTGGGCCAGGTCGATAACATGCATCATCCGCTCACTGCAGGTGATGATATCCTCTTCGGCCAGCATCTGACTGCGCGCCGTGTCCGAATCGATCTGCTGGCTGTACTGGACCACGGTCAAGTCCCAGATGGTATTGACTATGTATTCGATCTCGCCATCTGGGTTGAAAATCGGCCGCCCCTTGACCAGTAACTTGCGATTTGTTTTGGTGGAATAGGTCGCTGTTACAGGGCGCCTGTGTTCAATCACCAGCAGGCTGGCCGACCCGCTGAAGTAGTTGCCTTCGCCGACCAGGTCGTAAAGGCTTTTGCCGACCAGCTCAGCGTTGGTGATGCCCGACATCTCCTCAAAAGCTTTGTTGACAGCGATGGTCACAGCCTGACCGTCAACGATATAGATGCCGTTGTATACATTGTCGAAGATGATCTCGAGCAGCTTTTTATCCATGTTGTCCACGGTTTGTTGTTTAGGCCCGGCGCTTCGCTGGCCAGGTCCGGGGGCTCAGCTGGCGGACCAGCCGCAGTCGATTGTCAATGAGACGCCGGTCATACAGCGGGCCGCGTCGGAGCAGAGATAAACAACTGCTTTGCCAAGGTCCGATGGCTCGACCATTTGCTTGATCGCCTGTTTTTTCAACAGGACTTTTTCAAGGACTTCTTCTCTGCTGATTCCATGCGTCTTGGCCTGATCTTCAATCTGACCGTCGACCAGCGGAGTCCGGACATATCCCGGGCAGATATTGTTGACGGTGATGCCCTGCGAAGCCCCTTCCAGCGCGGCGGTTTTGGTCAGTCCCGTCATGCCATGCTTGGCCGAAACGTAGGCGGACTTGAACTCCGAAGCGCGCAGGCCATGCACTGAATTCAGGTTGATAATGCGTCCCCAGCCATTTTCCCGCATCGACGGCCAGAAATATTTGCAGAGTAAAAACGGGGCGGTGAGCATCAGGTTGATGATGAACTCCCATTTCTCTTCTGGAAACTCTTCAATTGGGGCGACATGCTGAATGCCGGCATTGTTGACCAGGATATCGCATCGGCCGAACGTCTCAAGGACAGCATCGGCCAGTGCTCGACACCCCTGTCGCGTGCTCAGGTCGGCTTTGATAAACACTCCGTCGATTTTTTCCGCTTCGCGGGTTCCTGCGTCCTCATTGATGTCCGCAAGGACCACTTTATCTCCATTTGCGGCCAGGGCCTGGGCAACGGCCAGACCGATGCCGCTTGATGCTCCGGTAACGACTGCAATACGTTGAGACATGATTTACTCCTGCCACTGCTTGAGGTTGTTGGCTACGGTAAAAGGACAGCCGGTCTTATCTTTGACGGATTCGAGGGTGGCGCCGGGGGGGAGCTCAGTCAGGGTCAGGCCCCGCTTTTCGTCGACGGTGAAGACCGCCAGCTCGGTGACGATCATGTCGACCACGTTCTTGCCGGTCAGCGGCAGACTGCATTCCTCGAGAATTTTCGGGCTGCCGTTCTTGGCACAGTGATCCATCATGATGATGATCTTCTTTACTCCGGAGACCAGGTCCATGGCGCCTCCGGGCCCCTTGACCATCGAGCCGGGAATCATCCAGTTGGCCAGGTCCCCGGTTCCGGAGACCTGCATGGCACCAAGCACCGACAGATCGACGTGGCCGCCGCGGATCATCGCAAACGAGTCGGCGCTATCGAAATAACTGCTGCCCGGCAGCTCGGTGACGGTTTGTTTGCCGGCATTGATCAGGTCGGCATCGACCTGTTCTTCGGTGGGGAAGGGGCCGATCCCGAGCAGGCCGTTCTCCGACTGCATCACCACTTCAATGTTGTCCGGCAGATAGTTGGAGACCAGCGTCGGCATGCCGATCCCCAGATTGGCGTACATGCCGTCGGAAAACTCCTGGGCGACACGCTTGGCCATCCATTCCCGCTGCGGAGAAAATCCCTTGAGGGTGGTGGCTCCCGCTATGGTGCGCTGTTCGATGACCTTCTCCGGGGCCGGGTTGAGCAGGATACGATCGACATAGTTGCCGCTCAGATGTATCTGGTCGGCTTCGAGGCTGCCGATTTCGACCACCTCCTCGACCTCAACCACGCAGGTTCGCCCGGACTTGGCACAGAGCGGGTTGAAGTTGCGGGCGGTTTTGCGGAACAGCAGGTTGCCAGCCTTGTCGGCCTTCCAGGCTTTGACCAGAGCCAGGTCGGTGACGATGCCCTCCTCCAGGACATATTCCTTGTCACCGAACTTTTGCGTCGGCTTGCCTTCGGCCAGGGTGGTGCCGAAGCCGGTTCGGGTGTAGAAACCGGGAATTCCGGCCCCGCCTGCCCGCAGTTTTTCGGCCAGAGTCCCCTGCGGGGTCAATTCCAGCTCCAGTTCACCGCTGAGGAATTGTTGTTCAAAAATGGCATTTTCACCGACATAGGAGGAGACCATTTTCTTGATCTGGCGGGTCTGCAGCAGCAGACCGAGACCGAAATCATCGACTCCGGCGTTGTTGCTGACCACGGTCAGGTCTTTGGCCTTGCTGTCGCGCAGGGCAACGATCAGTTGCTCGGGGATGCCGCACAGGCCGAATCCGCCTGCGGCAATGGTCATTCCGTCATGGGTCAGGCCTTCGAGGGCCTTGGCTGCGTCGGTAAAGATCGGTTTCATATCTCGGTTCCTTTTCGGGTCAATAAATGAGGAAATACGGTTCGTCGCTAAATGACCAAATAAAATCGATTCAACGCTGAGAGATGCAGCGCGTTGAGTGCGTTGGGCAAGACCTAAGCTCTTTCTTGTGAGGTGAAAACCAACGGCACGATTGATTCAGGCTGAGCTGTATTGCCCTGACTCTCTGGTGGTGCTGTTCTTCTTCGTGGCCCCGGGGTGACAAAACGGTTCTCTCAGATCCGTTCGAACAGCGCCGCAACCGCTTCGCCTCCACCGATGCACAACGAAACCATGGCGTATTGTGCACCCCGAGTCCGCATCTCACGGATTGCTGTTATCGCAAGGCGGGCACCGCTGGCGCCGATGGGGTGGCCGAGTGCCACCGCGCCGCCGTTGACATTGATTTTTTCCAGCGGGATTGCAAGCTGTTTCGCCGCCAGGACCGGAACGGCGGCAAAGGCCTCGTTGATTTCGAAAAGGTCGACCTTCTCCAGTGGAACACCGGCCAGATCGGCACATTTACGAATCGCTCCTACCGGAGCTTCAGCAAAAAGATTGGGGTCGATACTGTGGGTTGCTGACGCAATAAGCTTAGCTTTTGGCTGTAATTTGTACTTTTTGATGCTTTGCGCATCTGCCAGCAGCACCACCCCGGCACCGTCGTTGATGGTCGAGGCGTTGCCTGCGGTAATGCTTCCTTCCTTGCTGAACACCGGGCGCAACGAGGACAGCTTGTCGATATCCCCCCTGAACGGTTCTTCGTCACTGTCGATACGCACTTCGCCTTTGCGCGACTTTTTAACGACCGGAACCAGCTCATCAGTAAATGTCATACTGTCGAGAGCGGTCTGCGCCAGGCGATAGGAGCGGGCGGCAAACTCATCCTGCTCTTCGCGGCTGATGCCATGCTGGGCGATCCAGGCTTCGGTGATGATGCCCATGTGACGATCAGAGTAGGGGTCCTGCAGGCCGTCATGGATCATCAGGTCGAGCACTTCTCCGTTGCCCATGCGCTGACCGAAGCGGGCCTTGGGAAGCAGGTAGGGGGCCAGTGACATGTTCTCCATACCACCCGCCAGTACCATGCCTGAATGTCCCAGCTGAATCGCATCAGCTGCTAGCATTATCGCCTTCAGCCCACTGCCGCAGACCTTGTTGATGGTCATGGCGTGAACGCTGTCGGGCAGACCGGCCTGGCGCATCGCCTGGCGGGCCGGGGCCTGTCCGCTGCCACCCTGCAGGACCTGGCCAAGGATGACCTCGTCAATCTGATCGCCAGGGATGGCATGGCGCTCCAGCAGGGCGCTGATGACCTGCGCCGCCAGCCCGGGTGCCGGAACGTCCGAGAGGCTCCCGCCGAATGAACCGAACGGGGTGCGCAATGCATCGACTATAAATATGTCTTTCATCAATATCCTCCTTGTTGTTATTGAGATCTCTTCAACTAGAGCAAAGACCATTCCGTTGTGAAAAAAAGTCTTAGATTCAGGGGGTTAGCTAAGGAGCGCAGGTTTTTATCGACTGGCTTTCGATTCATTTATGTATCGGCCGAGCCATTTTTAAATTAAATACTTTAGAAACAAATACTTGTGAGTGAGTCACAAAAGGATCATTCGATACAAAATTGAATCAAGTTGTTTTCTGCTCTTTGTAGATGGAACCATACTTTTCACAAAACGCAAGTTGCCGATGGAAATCTTTTCGCTACAGTGAAGGCAGGGACTATGTCCGATCCTCTTCCCGGTTCCGAAGCGGGTAAGTGACTGCGTAACATAAAAACAATGTTATTTTTTAAACTTGACTTGAGTCGTGTGAACTCTTAGGGTAATTGGTAAGACCAATTTTGAGAAGGAATTTATTGATGACGGATCAGGCACAATACGTGGCCGCGTTTTCGACCGCGGCGGAAAATGTCGGCAGCAGGGTCGTCTCTTTTCCGGACCTGGAACAGGCCCTGAAATATCTTGCCCAGCATGCCGGTGGGACGATCATGCTCCCTGATTTCCCCTCGGGACAACGGCATGGTCTGGCCGAGCGCCTGGAACAGGCCGGTCTTGAGGTGGTCAGCAGCGATCTGCGCGAGGCGGGTCAATCTGCCCTGGCCGGTTTGACCGGGGTGAACTTTGCCCTGGCTGACACGGGCACGCTGGTGCTGGAGAGTACCGACGAGGATATCCGTCTGGCGACCACGCTCCCCGAACGGCACTTCGCTCTCCTCGACCCGCAGAAAATCCTGGCCGACAGCCTGGTCGCCGTCGCACCGATGCGTGCCATGCATCAGCGCGATTCACGCAACTATATCGCTTACATCACCGGACCCAGCCGTACCGCAGATATTGAGCGGGTGTTGACGATCGGAGTCCACGGCCCCAAAGAGTTGCATATTCTTCTGGTGCCGGGCTTCTCGGACGATCTGCTGGAAATGTGACGAGCGGGACACCGGTTCCGCACCAGGCCACAATATTTGAGCTATCGATTTTCCTTTCTCCTCACGGAGCGGATATGAGTAAACAACGCAGTAAGCAATATCGTGCAAGAATCGACCATGCACTGGCGACGCCCAAATTGCAGCAGGCACTGCACCAGTTCGGCGATGCCTACCTGCTGGCGCGGGAGAAGGCGTTCAGCGGCTATGATTTTGAGGCGATGCGTCAGGAAATCGCTGCAATGAAGGACCGGGTGCGGGAGAACCTTGACCTCTACCTGGATGAATTCATCACCAACGCCGAAGCCGCAGGCGCCACGGTCTACCGGGCAGCGACCGCTGAGGATGCCAACCGCTATATCGCCGACCTGGCCAAGCAGAAGGGGGCAAAACTCGCGGTCAAGAGCAAGAGCATGGCGAGCGAGGAGACGCACCTTAACGTGGCGCTGGAAAAGGCAGGAACCCGCCCGCTGGAGACAGATCTCGGCGAATGGATCATTCAGTTGGCCGGGCAACGTCCCAGCCATATGGTCATGCCGGCCATCCACATGTTCAAGGAAGAGGTGGCCGAACTGTTCAGCAAGGAGACCGGTCAGCAGGAGCCGGCCGACATAGAACATCTGGTCAAGGTCGCCCGCGAGCAGCTGCGCCAGGGATACTTTGATGCCGATATCGGGATCACCGGGGCCAATATCGCCGTCGCTGAAACCGGCGGCATTGCGCTGGTGACCAATGAGGGGAACGCTCGGCTGGCCAGTACCCTGCCGCAAACCCATGTGGCCCTGATCGGCATCGAAAAGATCGTTCCGACCCTGGAGGATGCCGCCAAGGTGGTCCGCATCCTGCCGAAGAACGCCACCGGGCAGTTGTTGACCAGCTATGTCACCTGGATCCGCGGGGCGGTGCCGGGTTCTGGCGGCGAGAAAGATCTGCATATTGTTCTGCTCGACAACGGGCGCAGTGCCCTGGCCGCGTCACCCAGTTGTCAGGATGCCCTGCGTTGCGTCCGTTGTGGTGCCTGCGCCAATGTCTGTCCGGTCTATCAGACCGTCGGCGGCCATGTCTTCGGCCATATCTATATCGGGGCTATCGGTATTATTCTCACCGCCTTTTTCCACGGGCTGGATAACGCGGCGGAGATCGTGCGCGCCTGTATCGGCTGTCGCTCCTGCGTGACCGTCTGTCCGTCCAATATCGACCTCGAGGAGATCATTCTCGGTCTGCGCGAGACGATCGGCGAAGAAGAGGGACTGGGTGCCGGCAAGACCCTGGTGTTCCGCAAGGTGATGCGTAACCGTAAGCTGTTTCATAGTTTGCTCCGGGCGGACAGCCTGCTGCAGAAACCGGTCACCCGCGGTGAACGGTCGATCCGTCATCTGCCGCTGTTCTTCTCCGGCCTGACCGAGTGGCGGACCCTGCCGGCGGTGGCTGAGAAACCGGTTCGGGATATTTTCGACAAGATCCCCCAGCGGTTGGAAACGCCACGTTACAAGGTCGGTTTCTTCGGCGGATGTGCCAACGATTTTCTCTACCCCGAACTGGGGGAAGACCTGGTGACGGTGATGAATCACCTCAATGTCCAGGTCAGTTACGCCAAGGAGCAGAACTGTTGCGGCGTCCCGGCCCTCTACTCGGGCGACAAGGAGACCGCCATCGAACTTGCCAAGCAGAATATCGATGCGATGCTCGCCGATGATCCCGATTTCGTCTTGACCACCTGTCCGACCTGCACCATGGCGTTGCAGCGCGATTTCGTCGAGCACCTCAAAGACAATCCCGCCTGGGCGGCCAAGGCCGAGCGGCTAGCCGAGATCACCGTCGATGCTGCCGGTTTTATCGCCAATCAGCTCGGCGCGGCCGATGTGTTCAAAGGCCTGGCCGAGCAGCGCAAGGTCACCTATCACGATTCCTGCCATCTCAAACGGGGCGCCGGGGTCTGGGAAGAGCCGCGGCGGTTGATCGCAACCTCAGGTCACGAGCTGGTTGAGATGGCCCACGCCGATCGTTGCTGCGGCTTCGGTGGTTCCTACTCGCTGACCAGTCATCCCGATATCGCCAAGCGGATTCTCGGTGACAAGCTGCAGGATGTCGTGGCGAGCGGCGCAGACTGTGTGGCGATGGACTGCCCCGGCTGCATGATGCAGATCCGTGGCGGTCTGGAGAAACAGGAGATGAATGTCGAGGCCCGGCATACCATCGAACTGCTGGCCGACGCTCTGAAGAGGAAATCATAAAACTTTTACGCGTGGATTCTTCTCTCTCCCACGTACTTCGCCCCGTCCTGGCCTCCTCCGGGACGGGGTGTTTTTTTACTGGAAACGCCCCCGCAACTCATCAGTTTGTCCCTGCCGGTATGCTATACTGAAGCGGAATTCCGTCATCAGTTGCAGAATCTGCCGGAGACTATCGACCATGTCGCCTGACCTTGACCCTGCGCTTCACGAGGCGCATTCCGCAGCTCCGCACTGTGCCGCCTACAATCCCGACCCCCGGGTTCCGCACATCACCCTCCCTCCGCTCAGCTGCGACTGTCATGCCCATATCTGTGGCCCTGCCGCCAGGTATCCCTACGCCAGGGAGCGGATCTACACGCCGCCGGATGCTTTGCTGCCTGCTTATCTCAACATGCTGCAAGCGATCGGTGTTCAGCGTGCCGTGCTGGTCCAGCCCAGCGTTTACGGGACCGACAACCGGGTTCTGTTGAAAGCGATGAACGAATCTCCGCTGGCTGTTTGCGGGGTGGCCGTTATTGATCACTCTGTATCCGACGATGAACTTGAGCGCCTGCATCAGGCCGGAGTCCGGGGGGCGCGCTTCAACCTGGTCGATGTGCGCAACCCCTCCGGGCAGCTCGACCTGTCGCCGGTCAGAGATTTGGCCGAGCGTCTCGCGCGGTTTGCTTGGCATGCGGAGTTTCTTCTCCACGCCGATGATTATCCTGATCTCGACCGCCTGTTCGCAGATTTTCCGCTCGATATCGTCTTTGGTCATCTGGGCTACGTGCGGCCGCCCCTGGCCGTTGACAATCGCGGATTTCAGGCCCTGCTGAAGCTTCTCGATTCTGGGCGCTGCTGGGTCAAGCTCACCGGCCCGATGCGTATCAGTGCCGATGAGATGCCCTACCCAGACGTTATTCCGCTTGCCCGTACTCTGGTGGACAGGGCGCCAGAAAGGGTGCTCTGGGGGAGCGACTGGCCGCATGTCATTATCAACAAAGCGATGCCCAATGATGGCGATCTTGTGGATCTTCTGGCCAGCTGGATTCCCGATACAGACCGGCGCAGGCAGGTCCTGGTCGACAATCCCGACCTCTTGTACGGGTTCAGCGCTTGAATCTCTGCTGCAAGCGCGCTGGACATAAAAAATACTCACAGTATAAATATCCGAGGAGAAAAAGATGAATTCAGCTGTCAATTTCGAGGGGGTCTTCCCGATCCTGGTGACACCATTTATGGAAGACGGGCAACTTGACCTGGAATCGTTTGATCGGTTAATCCGGTTCATGGTTGAACTCGGCGTTGATGGCGTCACCATCCTCGGTGTCCTCGGTGAATCAAACAGGGTCACCGACCGGGAACGTGAACGTGCAGTCAAGGCCGCTGTCGCCGCCGCCGGGGCGAAGCTGCCGATTGTCGTCGGGACCAGCCACAGGGGAACCCTGGCAACCCGGGAGCTTAGCCAGATGGCCGAGGAGCTTGGCGCAGCGGCGGTTATGGTGACCCCTTCACAGGAGCCGGGTCACAACGAAGAGCGCATTTATCAGTATTACCGGCAGGTCGCCGAGGGTATGTCGCTGCCGATCGTGGTTCAGGACCACCCTGCCTCGACCCAGGTCCAGATGTCGGTCCCCCTGTTGCTGCGTCTGGTCGAGGAGGTTCCACAGGTTGCCTGTTTCAAGCAGGAGAGTGTGCCGACTCCCCCTAAAACCAGGCTTTTGATTGAGGGGATGACGCAGCGGAAGGTGCCCATTCTCACCGGTTTGGGGGCTCTCTACGGGCTATTCGATCTGCTCAGCGGCAGCAGCGGATTTATGACCGGATTCGCTTTCCCCGAAGTCCTGATGGGGATGGTCAAGGCGATGCGCGGCCAGCAGCCTGAACAGGTTGCCGCCATTTATCAGCGCTTTCTGCCTCTGATCGTTTTTGAGCAGCAACCCGGGATTGCCGTCCGCAAGGAAATTTTCCGCCTGCGGGGAGTGATTACCAGCAGTGCGGTCCGGCACCCGGGAGCGGGTTTGCAGCCCTTTGCCGCAGAGCAGTTGCAGATCATCCTCAACCAGGTTCTGCCTGGTGTCGATCTCACCAAACCTCTGACCGCCGCTCATGTCAACGGAACTGAGCCCGGATAACCCGCGGCGGGACAGAGAAAAGAGACTTCCGGTCGGCCGGGTTCGCAACAAGACACATGGCCCGATGTTTTAACGCATCGGGCCATGTGCGTCGCGAAGACATGCCGGGAGCCCCTCGCGGAAGCAACTTCTGCCATTCGGCTGTTATAATGACCAAAGCAGATCTTATCCAAACCCAAGCGACAGCCGGAACGATGATCAAAGCGCAAACGTCTCCTCAGCACACTGTCGAACTGATTGCCGAGCAGGCTTATGCTGCCATTGCCGCAGCTTTTCCGATCTGTGCGGCGAGTGACGAATTTTATTTCTTCCCCCAGGTGATCGGCGAGAAAGACTGGCGGAACTGGGATGATTTTTCCGCTGCCCGGCTGGACGTGTTTGGCGCCCGTCTGAGGGCCTGGGAAGCTTTTGCCAAGGCGTTGGCCCTGACCCGGGACGGAGCTGAAGCGATCGATGCTTCGATGCTGCAGGCGTCTCTGTGCACCCTGCGTGAGCAGTTGCTCGATTTCGCTCCCCATCGCAGTCAGCCGACGTTTCATCTCACCGTGATGGTTGCCGGTTTGAGCGAGGCGCTGGAGGCGGACTGTTCAGTCGCCTGGGCGGAGCGGATAGGCGGGCTGCCGGCTTTCCTGCTGCGGGCCGCCGATTGCCTGGGTGTCGTACCGCGGTTGTTTCGCGATCTCGGTCGTACCATGGCGCAGGACCTGAAACGCTGGTTGCGGCAGCTGCAGGACGCAGGATTTGTGACCGGAGAGGTCCCCGCGGCACTTGAGCAATTTCGCGACCGTTTGGATGCGGTCCCGGTCCGTGAAGACTTCCGCCTGTCAGAAGAACAGTTTGACCGGCTGCTGCGAGAGCATCTCTGTTGCGGACTGGACAGGGATGCCATCGCCCTGAAGCTGGAGACTGAACGGCAGGAGATGGATGAGCAGCTCTGCCGGGAGGCCGCACGGTTGGCGCCTGCCCGCCGCTGGCAGGCGCTCGAGCCGCTTATCCCTTTCCTTGCCGCCCCCGAAAACAATTTGCTCAACCTCTACCGTCCGGAGTTGGAACGACTGGAAACCCATTCTCGTCAGGGTGGCCTTATCCCGCCGCAACTGCAGATCAGAAAGAAGCCGGATCTGGCGGAGGTCCCCGAAAACCTCCTGGTGATCCGGGCCTCGGATGCCTACGCTGCAAAACCCGGTTTCCCGCCCCGGGGAGGAACTTTCTACGTGTTTTCCCGCGGTGAGACACGGGGTGGGGTGATCGGCCGTTCTCTCGAGTATCGGATGACCGCAGCACACGAGGCCTGGCCCGGGCATCATCTGCTCGATCTCTGCCGCTGGAGCCTGTCGCGGGCAGTCCGCCGTCCCATCGAGCGGCCGCTCTGCTACGAGGGCTGGGCCTGTCTGGCCGAAGAACTCATGGCGCGAACCGGCTACTTTGACGGGGACTGGGACCGCTTCCTGCTGGCCCGTCGTCGCATTGAGCGTGCCGTCCGGGGGCAGGTCGATATCGGTCTGCAGGGCGGGCAGATAGGTCTGGCTCAAGCGGTACAGATGCTGGTTGATGTCGGCTATCCGCGTCTGCGGGCCGAGGCGGTGATCCCGAAGTACGCCCTGCGCCCGGGGTACCAGGTCTGCTATTCTCTTGGCTTGCGACAAAACCTCGAGTTGTTGGAGCGGTTCGGCGCGACTGACCCCGCCGCTTTTGCCCGCACCCTGTTGTGCCAGGGGCAGATCGGGTTCTCTGCCCTGGAGAGCGTGCTTGCGCAGGAAGGAGCCGGATAAATGGATACGTTTTGGGGATACCATTCGGAATGGAATCTGGGCAGCCCAGGCGGCTGGGACTACCAGCGCATCACCCAGGAGATCGGTAAGGCGGTCTGGAATCGACTGCAGCAGATCAGGCCGATCGATATCGAACTCGATTTTGACCACCCGCTGCTCTACCCCATCGACGGCTTTACCCGCATGCTGGTCGACGGCCACCATCGCCTATCCGGCGGCAACCCTGGTCTGGTCGCGGTGATTGCTGAAGAGGAGACTCTTGAGGATGTCACCGAGAATATCAACCTTGCCAACCGGCTCAATGCCATTGACGGTCTCACCGGTGCGCTGATGGCGCCCCACGAGTTGGAGCTTCACAACGGGCGGGCCTGTTACCGGGGAACCCCGGTCTCTATCGCCTTTGTGGACTTCAACACCGATGTGCTGCTCAATCTGCACCGCAAACATGAGCTGCAGGCGTTGCTGCAACTGGTCAGCGAGGGGCGGGTGGTCAACCCGCGCGGTACCGAGCCGATCAACGTCAAGAGCATGTTTGAACTGCTCACCTCGCCCGGCAGGGAACGCTTCAGTGCTGAGTCAGTGGCGCGGACTCCCTGGACCCGGAGGTTTCTTCCGGGCCGAGCGGTTGGACCCCAGGGTGAGCCGATCGACGATCTGATCGAGTGGACGCGCAGCAACTGGGAGACCCTGGTGCTCAAGCCCGAACGCGGTTACTCGGGGATGGGCGTGCGGGTCGGCGGGGTCAATCCGGATGCCGATGAGGCGGTCGGGCTGGCGCTGGAAAAGGGGCTGTATATCGTCCAGCAGAAAATTCCGTTGCACCTCTGGGCTGAGGAGTGTGTCAGCTATGAAGCGGACAAGGGGGTATTTTTAGAGCGAGTGCAGACCGATTTTCGCTGCCTCTTCGGTGCCAGCGGGCTGTTCGGCTTTCTGGTGCGTTACGGCGGTGTGCCGACCAATGTCGGTAGTGGTGGCGGTGTGCAGCCGCTCGCCCTGCTCCGCAGCAACCTGTCGGTCCGTGAGGCGGTCAAGCGGATCAACGACGCGATGCTGAGCATTGACCCTGATGAGCTGTGCAGTGTGCTGGAAATGCAGCAGCAACTAGCCCTCGATCACCGTTTTACCTACCTGCTCGGGCCGATCAAAATGGCCCTTCGACCAAGACTGATCACAGACGCTCATCTGCAGCAGCTGCGCGGCTATACCGAGGCGGTCTGGAGCGACTGTCTTGTTCTGGAGCAGCTTTACATGGAGGGGGCGTTGAACGAGATGATAGATATCGAGGACGAGGAGCTGAGTATCTGTCGGTCACAGCCCTGGGGTGGAACAGCGGCGATCTTCGCTACCGACGGCCTGTTCAGCTTTGGTGCGCACCCGGAGGAGCCATGAGCTTCAGCGTCAGTCCGGACTGGTGGAAAACCCTTTTCGACGAGGTCTATCTGCTGACCGATGCCCGTTCGGTGGGCAATGTCGAGGTGACCCGGCGGGAGATCGATGTGGTCTGCGACCTGTTGCCGCTGCAGCCGGAGCACCGTATCCTCGATCTTTGCGGCGGGCAGGGGCGGCACAGCCTGGAACTGGACCGCCGTGGCTTTAGCGATTGCACCGTTCTCGACTATTCCGCGGTCCTGATTGAGCGCGGTCGCCAGCAGGCCTCGGAACGTGGCTG
>PKUD01000160.1 GCA_002869695.1 Desulfuromonas sp.
GGTAACGTATCGATATCCGGACCTTGCACGCAGCGCAGCGCCCACCGAGCAGCAGCCAGCTGAGAATCGGGATATTCTGATACCAACGGATCCCGGCACCACATTTCGGACAGGACGACGGCGGTGATATGATCGACTTTCCTGCCGGTATGCGGTAGATGCAGACATTGAGAAAGGAACCGATAACGGCACCTAATATGAAGGCAAGGCCCAGCACTGTATAAAATTCTATGGGCAAAATTTTCTCCTCAGCACAAGCTCACACATAATTTTGAAGGCCCTCCAACAAGATTAACGGTGAGTGAACTTACTGGTACTGAATACCCTTGCATCCTTATTAAAAAGCCAGTCCCCACCATAAGGTTCCACTGGTAGCTCATGAAGATATCCGGAAGAAACAAGTTCGTTCAAGCTCCCCGGCAAATGTCCTTGCTGATCCCGAAACTGGACCAGAGCTTCTTCTATCAATACCGCCCCCTCAAGTGCCAGCAAACGGGTTTTCAACCTCTTTTCCAATAGTGCGTCGTCAGTATCTGCCAGCATTCCTTTCAGGAAGAGCAAAGCTGTTTTTGTTTTTCCTCCATAGAAAGCCAATCTAGATGAGAGCGTTTTTAAATAGTCCGGACTTCCGGGCACCCTTGATGCTATCATCAAGTACTCGGCACCTCCCACATAGTCCTTCATAAAATAGAAAGAGTTGAATCCCAGGTAATACCAAAGACGCCAATTATTTTCGTTAGCCACAGCGCCTTTCAGAAGCAATCTGTTCGCATCTTCTATCCGGCCTGCATCCCAGGTCAGCAATCCTTCAGTGAGGACATAAGGATCAATAAAATAAGGATCAAGATCGGTGATCACATCTATGCTGGCAACAAAATAATCCCAGTCCTCATCAACCATCTGCTGCTGTTCGGCAAAACGACTTCCGTAAAAAGTTAAAATACGCAAGAACTGGTAGTCGGAAAGCAACCCTTTATAGCCACAAGCGAGGATACGGCTGAACTGAGATGGAACAACGTAGCCTGCCTCCAGATATTCTCTGGCCTCAGCTCTCTGTGACCAGAGGTTGCTTTGAAAGTACGCATAGAGCGGCACTAGAATGGCCAGAGCTAGAAAAAACCAGAGACATCTGTAACCTAAAGTACGCACTAATTAAACTCTCTGCGACTGAAAATTACCGAAGCCAGAATAAGAAGAAGCATAATATACAGGCAAGCGTAACCAAACGTCACCCCGAGATGTGAAAACTCCAAGGCCAATCCGTGCGCCGCCTCAAGCTTAAAATCAAAAGCTGCAAAATTGGGGACCAGCCAAGTCACCACCTCTAAAGAACGCTGAAGAAATTCTGCTCCAGCAACCTCTTCATTTGCCGTCGGAGTTCGCAAATAAAAGACGACTTCTTCAAGAGTGATCCCAACGATATAAGATGCCAGAGAAAAGATCAGACTGATGAAAGAGCTACTCGTTAGCGAACTAAAAAAAACCACAATCGCACAAAGGAGTACGTGCTGAAGAAATACGAAAAAAACAGCCGTAATAAATATGCCCCACGAGAAACCTGCAAAAAAATTCGGGTACATCCAGCGCACAACAGCAACAGTCGCGCTAGAAAAGACCAACAAGACAAGCTGCGTAGCACCGACGAACATGACCAGGCCTGTAAATTTACCCCAGATATATTCACCCCGCGAAAAAGGCTTGGACAACACCAGGTGGATGGTTTTTTTGTCAATATCTTTTGCCATCAGGTTGATGCCGATAAAAAAGACCAGCAACAAACCGGCAAAGGATAACGCCGACAGATTCATATCCACCGTGACCTTGCCCAGGTCTCGCATAAAAAAGCCAGCCACCAAAACATTCAAGCCCAGAACAAACAGGGCAAACAAAAAGATGCCGTACAGAGAACGATCGCGAAGACCTTCCTTGAACGTCACCAGAGCCAAGGCCCAGATACGCCCGATCATGCATGAACCTCATTTCTTTCAACCACATCGATAAATTCCGTCTCAAGATCCATTTTTCCCTGTCTCAACTCGGTTATTTCGTCAGGAGTAAATTCACGCACCATCTGACCCTGATGAAGAACGGCGATGCGGTCGCACAGACGCTCTATGTCGCTCAAGATATGTGAACAGAAAAAAATTGTCTTGCCCTGTTTTTTAAGAGAGAGGATCAGGTCACAAACCATTTTTCGGCCCAGCGGGTCAAGGCCGGACATCGGCTCGTCCAGAATGACCAGTGAAGGATCATGCAGTAAGGCAAAACAGAGGCCGGCACGTTGCCGCATTCCTTTGGAAAAAGTGCGCAGAGACTTCCCCCGAACGTGGTCAAGTCCAACCGTAGCTGTCAAATGTTCCATTAGCTGGCGAATATCGCTGGTAGCCAGACCAGTGGCACGACCAGCAAAAAAAAGTAATTCCTTGAGCGTCAGGTGATCATAGAGATAAGGATTCTCAGGTAGATAACCGATTGCACCCAGTGATTCATGCACCGGTAATGCATCGATTCTCACCGTTCCCCGATCAGGCCGGCTCAAATTCAGCAGCAACCTGATCGTAGTACTTTTACCGGCGCCGTTAGGGCCGATCAAACCATAGACCGTCCCCGCGTCAACGCTAAGACTCAGATCAGTTAGAGCCCGTACCTTCTTTTTGAACAAGCCGGCTTTATATGTTTTAGAAATCTTTGACAGTTTTATTTTCGACATCAGGAATCCCCATTCCATCAGGAAACTTAAATTGCGAACTTTCACCCGGAGGTCTCGGAATGAAATCGTTCAATGGCCTTCCGGTTTCACGAGAAGCTTTGTACATATTCAGAACATGTAGAAATGTCCAGTATGACTCTTTCGCCGGCTGAAGTTCTATCGCCTGCTTTACAGCATGCTCGGCCTTGGCCTCGAACCCAAGGAACTCATACAAGCGTGCGAGGTTAAACCATTGCCAGTGGGCTCCCTGAAGTTCAACAAGAGAGGTAAAGTAAGGAAGAACCATCTCCGCCAACTCCACATCATTATTTTGAATGGCGGCCTCAAGGTAAAACGGCGTAGCTCTGAGCAATAAAGTGTGCTCAGCATAAGGATGCTGGACCAAGGTCTCAAATTCGGTCACTCCGAGCATCGGATTATCGTGACCTAAGCCCTGCGAGAATCGGCCCATACGCAATTCCTGTAATCCGACCGAGACAATCACAACCAACATTACAAGCGCACCCACCTGCAGGAATCTGTGACCGGCGGCGGATAATGTATATCGTCTGGGGAAGTATTGAGCAAGTAAAGAACCCAATAACGTAAAAAACAGCACCAGCAAGGCCGGATGACGCAAAGGCCATGAGAACATCGACATGATCAGAAATGGAAAGAGCAAAAAGTGACCAAACATGACCCGCGATGTGCAGTGAACTGTTCCATTCAGAAAACCGTACAACCTATACAAATACACACCAATAAAGATAGCAATCGGAAGGGCAACAACAAGTCCACCCTCACAAAGCAATTGCAAAAATTCGTTGTGAGACCATTTTGCATAGCCCATCGCCTCATAAGGGACAAAGCCCAACAGATCATGAGCAGCAAGAGCATACTTCGGCAGAAAAAATTGAAAATTATCCAGACCGACTCCGAATAAAGGATGGTCTAGAAATATCAGAACGGAGGCCGCCCAGAAGAGAAAGCGGGCATCAGCATTGATTCCGGTTGTCGACAGCCCCCTCGGTGCGAAGCCCTCGAGATAATAGTTCAGAGCCTGGGCCATGGCAAAAGCCAGGCCGGCAACGAATAACAGCTTGAAAAAAAGGAGTCTCTGCTTGCTATTCGCAGTCAGGTAGCGTTTACGCACGACCAGCAGCAACAGAAAGGAGACAGACAGAATGAAAGCAAGCAACCCGGCTCTGGAGCCAGTCAGAAAAAAAACCAGGGAAACAACGAAAAAAGGGAGACAGCGAAGCGGCTTGAAGAAACCGGAAGTTTTCAGGCTGCGATAATCTCCATGCAAGGAAAAATAAATAAAGATGAGGACACCGACCAATAACAGCAGCGCAAAAAGATTCGACTGCCCATAGATGCCTGCGATCCTTATGGACTGATTCTTAGGCAGCAGGTATGGGATCAGCATGCCTGAACTTTTACCGTTCAGCAGGAAACTGACATATTCATATAGACCAAGAGCCGAGACCAACTGTATAAAAACCAGAAATGCTTTAAAGAAAAACGCATCCATTCCCCGAGGAAAAAGGCTGGGAACAACAATCAGGGCGTAAAGCAGAAAGATGCACAGAAGAGCGACGGCCTTCAATGCGGCGGGGAAATAAAAAGCATTCAGACAGACAACCGGCAGAAGTAAAAACACCGGCCATAGATAACGTTTCGAACATACTGACCTGAATTCTTGGTTCTTGCAGCTGAGAATTATCGCTGCAACACAAAACGAAAAAAAAAGAAACTTGGCTGGGTGGTTAAATCCAAAAAACAGGGGGAACAGCAGAAGCTGGCTGGCAATAACAGTAGCAGGAATGAAGTGCTTAATTTTGGGCAAATGACACACTATCTAATCAATCCGGAGGATATAATAAAACAGCCCTCTCCCATGAAAGAGAGAGGGCTGTAGACAGTAGCAATCGAGATTAGCGGGTCCAGGCAGAATCAGACCAGTAATCTTCTGAAGCAGCTTCAGTTTCTGTTGGGTAATCAGCACCGGTCAGGTCACCGATAAGAACTGGTGCGGTTGCGTCCTGCTTGAAAATGGAAGTACTGTTCTGAGCGGTCGCATAAAAATTGGTGCCGCCTTGATGAACGGTAGCAATCAGATACCACTGGGGATCAGCAACGCCACCATCATTATAATAAGCGAACACACCGGGGGACACGGCGATGGTCAGGCCTTCCAGCTCAAGAGCAGCACCGGCAGTGGCATTATCTTCAGCAGACGCCATCATTGGAAACATCAACGCAATTGCCATAATAAGAACTAATTTTTTCATTACTCTTCTCCTATCTATTAAGAAGTCTGAACTTTGTTTTCGTTTATGAAACCAGAACGCTCACTCTTGATCATGGAGTATCGGGATAGATGAAGTTGTCGGTGTAGTATCCTTCCAGCTCGGTCTTCATGGTCTTGATGTCGCTCTGAGCGGCGGAATCGAAAGCCTTCTTACGATAGGATGCGAACTGCGGGATCGCGATAGCGGCCAGGATACCGATGATCGCAACGACGATCAGCAGCTCGATCAGGGTGAAACCCTTTTCATTCTTGCGGATACGGAACTTCTTCAACATAGTCGTTCTCCTTTTAATGGAAAGTTATGCCGGTCACCCGGCCCAATATCTGACGAAGAGACTTTTGATATCTTCGTGAACATTTCGACTACTTTTTAAAGCAACAGCCATGCCATTTGTAGAAAATGTTAATTTTAATTCATAAGAAGCTGATTTATAAGGACTTAATATAGAGATTGGAGGAAAATAAGGATTTGAAGTTAATTAGCCTGTTGTCATTTTGCGTCACCCATGGGTGACGCAAATTGTCAACAGGACTCAAAAATGACACAGGATGTCATGCATCATCATCCTCACCGAGGTCATACTTGGCGAGACGGTAGCGGATGGAGCGAAAACTGATTCCGAGCAGCTTGGCTGCCTGCTTACGGACACCCCGGGACTTATCAAGGGCGCTAAGCAGAAGCGTTTTCTCGATGTCTCCCAAATAATTTTCCAGATCGATCCCCTCGTCCGGGATATCCTGCAGGACCGCCTGCATTCCCAACTGCGAGCCGACAAACTGGGTTGGCAGACAATCCACTGTCAGTTCTTTCTGCCAACCGAGAACCAGGCAACGCTCAACCAGGTTTTCCAATTCCCTGATGTTGCCTGGCCAGTCATAATCGAGTAAGCGCTGCAAAGCATCGCCACTGATAGGAAGATGCTGCTCACCGGTAAGCTTTTTGTAGAAATGATTGAGCAGCAGAGGGATATCCTCCCGCCTTTCACTGAGAGGCGGCAATTCAACCCGGACGACATTCAACCGATAGAAGAGGTCCTCGCGGAACCGACCCTCCCTGACCTCTTCCTCGAAATCCTTGTTGGTCGCCGAAACCAGTCGAATATCGAGAGGCAGGTCACGGGTTCCACCAACACGGCGGAACTCCCGCTCCTGCAGGACCCGAAGCAGCTTGACCTGCATCATCGTCGGCAGCTCGCCGATTTCATCTAGAAACAGGGTGCCACCGTTGGCGGTTTCAAACAGGCCCTCTTTGCGCTGATCGGCCCCCGTAAAGGCGCCCTTTTCATGGCCGAAGAGTTCGCTTTCAATCAAATTTTCCGGTATCGCACCACAATTGATGGCAACAAAGGGGGCCTCCTTACGATCACTGTTAAAATGTATCGCCCGGGCCACCAGTTCCTTTCCGGTGCCGCTTTCCCCGGTCACCAGAACGCTGACCTGGCTCTGAGCAACTCGCTCGATCAGCGAATAAAGCCTTTTCATTGCCGGACTTTTCCCGACCAGATTGTCAAAAGAAAATTTCTGACCAAGTGCTTTTTTCAGTGAACGGTTTTCATGGCTTAAACGACTCCGCTCCAGAGCATTGCGCACCACGAGGCGAATTTCGTCATTTTTGAATGGCTTGGTAATATAGTCGTAGGCACCCAGCTTCATCGCCTCGACGGCTTCTTCGGTGGTCGAGAACGCGGTAATCATCATCACCACAATATCGAGGTCCTGTTCGCGAATCCTGCGCAGCAATTCAATTCCGGTCACCCGTGGCATCTTGATATCACTGATAATCAGATCGAACGTGTCTGACTGAAGTTTTTTCAGCGCAACTCCGCCATCCTCGGCCTCTTCGACATGGTAGCCTTCACGTCTGAGCATGATGACCAGAAGTTCTCGCATGCTGGCTTCGTCATCCACCACCAGAATACGATTTCTTGCAGTTCCTTCAGTCATCTACACGGTCCTCTCTTGCCTCACCATTGGCCTTGAAATACAGGTTAAAACGAGCACCACCGGACTTTCCACTGACCACCTCGAGGGTGCCTCCGTGGGCTTCAACGATAGAGTAAACTGAAGCCAGTCCCAGTCCGGTCCCTTTCTCTTTCGTAGAAAAGAAAGGATCAAAAATCTGCCCCTGGAGATCTTCGGGAATTCCCGGACCGGAATCCTCGACATATATACAGTTCTGTTCATCAAGGACCCCCAGGCTCAAGACCCCACCACCCTCCATGGCTTCTGCGCTGTTTACGGCTAGATCCCACAGTGCCTGCCTGACCTGGCTACGATCAAGACATATCTGCACCGCCGGTGAGTACTCTTTTTCTATAACAATCCCTTCAAAACGCGCATCGGCTCTCAGCAGTTCCGTCAACTCATCAAGGACAAGGGAAACATCAACCATCTCAGGACTGGGTAATTTCGGCCTTGCGAACAACAGAAAGTCGGTCAGCAGCTCACTTAAACGGTCAGCTTCACGCACCACGATACTCATCAACCGGCGATCCGCCTGATTGACATTCTCGTCCTCTAACAACAGCTGAACGGAACCGCTGATCGAGGCAAGCGGGTTGCGGATTTCATGAGCCATCCCAGACGCCAGGCGCCCAACCGCGGCCAGACGGTCCGCCCTTTGCAGTTCATTTTCAATTTTTTTGAACCTGGTCAAGTCCTGAAAGGTGACCAGCATCCCGATATCCTCACCATTCAGGTCCAATACCCGGGTCGAGGCATATCCGAGAATTCCTTCGCTTCCGTCAGCCTTGACATAGCGCCCTTCCGCCCTGCCGACCAGATTGTACTGGCCATCTTGAAAAAAAATGATCTGCGGGAAAAGCTCAGAAATATCAGTGTCATAAACATCTTCCAGGCTGTAGCCAATAATTTCAGCTGCGGCCCTGTTCAGTGAACGGATACGCCCAGACCGGTTGGTCATCAGCAGACCGCTGTTTATATGGGTCAGAATCGTCTGGTTTAGTTTTGCCAGCTCCTCGTAGTCGATCTGCTTGCGCTGAAGTTTTGCTTCGCTGAGCCGCCACCGTTCCGCCAGGGTTCCGCTCAAAAAAGCGGTCAGAAAAAATGCGATAACGTGAACAAACACCGCATAAAGAATTGGGCCGGAAGAGGTCGCTTCTGGTTGAGCAATCAACCAGTCCAGATATCCGAAATACTGTAAATCGAGCAGACCTCCGAACAGTATGGCTGCCGACGCCGCTGTAATTATCGTATAGCGACGAGTCAGTAACAGGCTGGCACTGACAATGACCAGCAGATAGGCAAAGGAAAAGACACTTTCCGCTCCACCGGTGACAAAGATCAGGATGGTAACAAAGAGAAGATCCCAGACCAGCTGAAGCTGGGTAAAGAAACCGTACTTCTGAACCCAGCGGAGCAGCATCAGGGACAGCAGCGCCTGAAGATAGGAGAGCCCGAGCAGAACAAAGAGAAGAGGGGCCGCCTCACTCTCAACGTGCCCCTGCAGATAGAAAACCGCTGCGCCACCCAGCAGCAGCGTTATAACCCCGACCCGACAGGCAAGATACCAGATCAGACTGCGTCGGTCCGGGCCGGAGTTTACATCCGTAATATTCCGATTCTCAGCCATTAACCGCCAACGGTGCCAGCCAGTTTGAAGATCGGCAGATACATCGCGATAACCAACCCACCGACGGTGGTTCCGAGAAAGAGCATCAATAACGGCTCCATCATCGCCGTCAGGTTGCCGACCGCATCGTCAACTTCATCATCATAGAAATCGGCTATCTTGCTCAGCATGGTGTCGATAGCACCGGCCTGCTCACCGACCTCGATCATCTGGCAAACCATCGGCGGGAACACCCCCGATTCCTTGAGCGGATCGGCAATGGTTTTTCCTTCGCTTATACTGGACCTGACATCGGCGATCGCCTTTTCAACAGTACGGTTACCGGCCGTTTTCTGGACGATCTCAAGACCATCCAGAATCGGCACGCCACTGGAAATCATCGTAGAAAGGGTCCGGGCGAACTTGGCAACGGCGACTTTGCGGATCAGAACGCCGAAAACCGGGGCCTTCAATGCCCAATGATCAATTTTTTCTCGTCCCTTCTCCGTAGCATAAATCTTCTTGATCAGGAAAACCAAGGCAACAAAACTACCAATGATCACCAGGATGTAATCCTGGACAAAGTTACTGATATTGATAACGATCTGGGTAGGTGCGGGCAACGAGCCCCCGAAATCTGCGAACATTTTTTCAAATGCAGGAATAACGAAAACCAGGATGACTGCTATAACCAAGACAGCGATGCCGATAATGGTGGTCGGATAGGTCATCGCGCTCTTGACCTGCTTTTTAAGCTTAAGCGCTTTTTCGATATAGGCCGCCAGACGGTTCAGAATCGTGTCGAGGATGCCGCCGACCTCCCCCGCCGCGACTAGGTTGACATAGAGTTCATTGAACGCTTTCGGATGTTTCCCCAGTGCATCGGCAAAGGTGGACCCAGACTCCACATCCTCCTTGACCTGAAGCAGTATTTTTTTAAAGGTCGAATTTTCCTGCTGAGAGGAGAGGATATCAAGGCATTGCACGAGCGGCAGACCGGCGTCGATCATGGTCGCAAACTGGCGGGTAAAAACGACCAGGTCCTTGGTTGTAATCTTCGGCGCAAAGAGCTGTATCTCCCCGCCCAGTTTCCCCTGTTCTTTGACCTTGCTTGGCTGGATTCCCTGGCGCCGCAGCTGGTTGGTCACCGCAGCCTCGGTCGCCGCCTCCATTACACCCTTTACGCTTTTTCCCTCTTTACTTTTACCTGCCCAGGAAAACTTGGCCATGGGGTCACCCTTTCAAAAAATATTCCATTCAATTGAACCGATTCATCAGCCTGCGGCACGGCCCGGCGAGTTCAGTTTAATTCGCTTCAGGATTGCGCTCGGGTTAGCGAACATCTGGTTCAGCTCGTCCGGATCCGAGGAGCGTGACATCGCGTCGTCCTGGCTGATGTGGCGGGAGTGGACCAGCATGAACAAAGACTGGTTCATGGTCTGGGCACCGTACTTTTCCTGCCCCACCTGCATCTGAGAATAGATCTGATGAATTTTGTCCTCGCGGATCAGGTTGCGAATCGCCGCGTTCGGCACCATGATCTCGAGGGCCATCACCCGGCCTCCGGTCGGCTTTTTTATCAAGGTCTGCGAAAGCACGCCTTCCAAAACAAAGGAGAGCTGGGTCCGGACCTGCGCCTGCTGGTTGGTCGGAAAGACATCGACGATCCGGTTGATTGTCTGGACGCAGGAGTTGGTATGCAGCGTCGCAAAACATAAATGCCCGGTTTCGGCGATGGTCAGTGCGGCTTCGATGGTTTCGATGTCCCGTAATTCTCCAAGCAGAACGACATCCGGATCCTGGCGTAGAATATATTTAAGGGCTTTTTTAAAAGACTGGGTATCGGCCCCCACTTCCCGCTGGTTCACCACGCATTTCTTATGCGGATGGAGATACTCGATCGGATCTTCAATGGTAATAATATGTTCGCTGCGTTCCCGGTTGATCGCGTCGATGATCGCGGCCAGGGTTGTCGACTTGCCGCTACCGGTCGGGCCGGTAACCAGAACCAGTCCGCGGGGTTTCTTGGACAAAGCTCTCACAACCGGGGGCAGCCCCAGTTGTTCAAAACCCAGAATTTCAAACGGAATGGCGCGGAAAACCCCGGCAACAGCTCCCCTCTGCATAAAAACATTGCCCCGGAACCGTGACAACCCCTTCACCCCAAAGGAAAGATCAAGTTCATTCTCCTCCTCAAACTGACGTTTTTGTGCATCAGCCAGAACGCTGTAGCAGAGCTGTTTGGTCTCGGTCGGTGACATTTTTTCCGAACCGAGTTCGGTCATTTGCCCGTCAATCCTGATCTGCGGGGAAGACCCGGTTGTAATGTGCAGGTCGGACGCCCCCTTCTCAATCATCGCCTTAAGCAGTTGATGCATATTGGCCATATTCTGAACCCTCTTCGTCGTGAAAAAAGAAACAACTTAAGGCTAATCATCACCTACGGTGCAACGCATAACTTCCTCAAGCGTCGTGACACCTTCCATGAGTTTTGTCAAGGCCGATTGACGCATGGTCTTGAATCCCAGTCGCATCGATTCCTGTTTGATTTCCGCAGTGTTGGCGCCAGACAGAACCATCTCCTTCAGTTCCTCTACCATCGGCATAACATGATAGATGCCCACTCGACCTTTGTAGCCGGTATCGTTGCAGGTTGGGCACCACTTCCCCTTGTAGATAACAAATTTGCCGATTTCACCCTCTGGGATACCCGCAGAGATGAGAGCATCTTCCGAAATATTATCCGGTTCCTTGCATTCGGAGCAGACCCGCCTTCCCAAACGCTGGGCGGATATCAAGTTGACCGCTGACGAAACAAGGAAGGGCTCAATCCCCATATTGAGCATTCGGTTGATAGTGCTCGGTGCGTCATTGGTATGCAGAGTGGAGAGAACCAGGTGGCCGGTCAGGGCTGCCTTGATACCGATTTCAGCGGTTTCGAAATCACGGATTTCACCGATCATGATGATATCCGGGTCCTGGCGCAGGAACGCCCGCAGAGCAGCAGCGAAATTCAAACCGATCTCTTCGTGCATCTGCACCTGATTAATCCCGGCAAAGTTAAATTCTACGGGGTCCTCTGCAGTGGAAATATTCTCCGAAATCTTATTCAGTTCTGAAAGGGCTGAGTAGAGAGAAACCGTTTTGCCACTACCGGTTGGTCCGGTAACCAGAACCATGCCGAACGGTTTATGAATTTCACGCTTGAAATGAGCCAGGGCTTCCTCTTCATAGCCGAGTTTGGTCATGTCGAGCTGAAGGTTGCTCTTATCAAGCAGGCGGCAGACGACCTTCTCGCCGAACAGGGTCGGCAGGACATTGACCCGATAGTCCATCTCTTGCCCACGACCCAGCTTGATTTTGATCCGGCCGTCCTGCGGCAGGCGGCGTTCGGCGATATCCAGACTGGCCATGATCTTGAGGCGAGAAGTGATGGCATTTTTCAGTTTACGGGGAGGCTTCATCACCTCGTAAAGGACCCCATCAATCCGGTAACGGACCCGGAAGGTGTGCTCATAGGGCTCAATATGGATGTCCGACGCTTTCTTTTTTATGGCGTCAGTCAGAATCAGATTACACAATTTGACGACCGGAGCATCCTCTGTAGCCTTTGCCAGATCGGCAACATCTTCGAGGTCACCATCCTCTACGAGTTCCAGATCGTCAAAATCCTCCAGGCTCCCCATGACATCTGCCAATGAGGAACTCTGGTCGTAATATTGATCGATCGCGCTCTTGATGGCCGCCTCTGCAGCAACAACGACCTCGACGTTATAGCCGGTCATGAATTTAATATCGTCGATAGCGAAGATGTTGGAGGGGTCGCTCATTGCGACAATCAGTGTCGATCCCGCCCGGTTCACCGGCACCAGCTGGTATTTCTGGGCAACTTCGGAAGGAATAAGTTCGATGACCGCAGGGTCGACATCGAATTCGGCAAGGTTGATGGACGGGACCCCGTAGTGCTTTGACAAAAACGAGGCAAGGTCCGTCTCCTGAATATATTCAAGCCTGACCAAGGCAGCCCCGAGCCGGATGCCTTCTTTTTTCTGTTCAGCAACAGCATTTGCCAACTGCAGATCAGTAATCATATCATTACGGATCAACAATTCGCCCAAACGTTCCGCACTCATAGGGTTTGATCTCTCCTCAAAAGGCTGGTCGCTTGTCCAAATAAATGATCTGGACCGGAAGAGAGAACGGTCCCCCCCTCGCCTCCATTGATCGCATTTAACAATAAAAACATTCTAGAAACCATAAACAGCGAATCTCCGGTCAGAAATATAGCATAGCGACTGCACTCACACCAGTCTTAGTATTCTCCAATATTTAATTTTTGTAAAGAATTTAATTCTCGCCGGAAGCTCAGATGGCGCAGATTGGAAACATTCTCCACTTTTTAATCGGACACAGTTAAATCATTCCGTCTTTTCCAGATGGCCGAGATATTCGCGGTATTGAATCACCCGAATTGATTTAAGCAACTGGCGACTACGCAAAACATCTCTGGTGATCGCGTTCTGGAGTTCTTCCACTGTTGCAAAAAACTCCTCGCCACGTAATCGTTCAACAAAATAGAGCCGCAGGTCCTCATTGTAAAGGTTGCCGGTAAAGTCGAGCAGATGGACCTCAATAGTGCCCTCCCCTTCACCAAAGGTCGGACGGTGCCCGAGGTTAACCACCCCGGCATATTCCTGTTCACGGTGCCGAACCTTAACCGCATAAACCCCTGCTGCTGGGAGTTGTTCCTTGTCCGTCAAAAGATTCGCCGTAGGGAAGCCGAGTTCCCTGCCCCGCTGGTCACCGGGAACGACCCGCCCCTCGAATGTATAATTCCTCCCGAGCAGAGCGACAACATCTCTGACCGCTCCGGCAGCGATCATTTCCCTTATCCTGGTCGAACTGTAGGGTTGTCCGTCAGCCCCTATCGGTTGCAATACATCGACGCCAAACCCATATTTTTCTCCCTGTGCGCGCAGGAAAACTCCATCGCCTTCCCGGTCCCGGCCGAAAGCATAATCGTAACCGACAACCAGATGCTGGACCTGCAGACACCCGACCAGAACCTCACGAACAAAGTCATCGGCTGACCAGGAGGCCAATTCTCGAGTGAATGGGGTACGGATCAACAGGTCAAGGTGTGACGCGGCAATCAGTCGTTCTTTTTCCGCCGCGGTATTAAGCAGCTTGGGAGCACGGTCCGGCGCCAGTATTTTCAACGGGTGTGGCTCAAAAGTATAGACAACGGATCGCGCATTGCACTCTCTGGCACGCTGGACCGTACGCCGGAACAGCGCCCGATGTCCCAGGTGTACCCCGTCAAAGTTGCCCAGGGTCACTACGGATGGCCCTTCGAGACGGCGCAATCCTTCTGTCGTGTCAATAATTTCCATGTCAACATGTCCTGCGGATGAACGTGACTAGACGCTTCGTATGTTAACGATACTCAATGCTCCCGGACAAGAAGAAAATCCGTAACATACAGTTATTGCAGAGCAGCTGCCCATTATCGCAAAACCTCCAGTCCCGCTTCAGAGTGAGTCGCCGACCACACTCAATAGACGGCTCCGAGGATAACTTGAACACGTATCGGCTCAATGACAGATCTTTTCTGCTGGAAAAATGTTTTGGCACTCATTGCAAGCGTGGAAGACCAAAAGTAACATATCGACGAGACTGATGATAAGTGTTTGAAAACTGCGTAAGAATAATCGATAATCTGCTATTCTACTGATTATTTATTTTGACAACACCCTGCACCCAGAAAGGTCAGACCATGCCAAGAACCCCTCATCTGGATGAAGATGCCTGTATCGGTTGCGAGACCTGTACCCGCATCTGCCCCGCTGTTTTCCACATGGTTTCTGAGCATAAGGCCGGGATCCACAATCCTGCCGGCGCTTCCGAAGACTTAATCGAAGAAGCCATGGACAACTGTCCGGTTGCCTGTATTACCTGGGAAGACTGAATTGCCTCGTTCTTATACATTGCATCTGTGCAGGTTTTTTATGCAACTGGCGGCTCTGCTCCTGGCCATTATGTGCATCACCGGCTGTATAACCAGGTCTGCGACGGATGGTAAAAATCTTCCCGAGGAAGAACTTTACATCGATGCTAAACTCGGTTTCACTATTCTCCATCCCCTGACCTGGACTAAAATCAATATTCCGCTAGCATCCCCGGGATATCGTGCCGATCGGCTCCGCTGGAACTTATCTGAACCGAATAACCACGGCAGCATGTTGATCAGGATTTTACCTCAGGTACCGTCCGCGGAGAAGCTGACCGAACTGCTCCTTCAGGAGATTTCGGAGCGGCCGACAGCGGCAGAACCAGTGATCGAGCCTTTCCAGCACACCCTCGGCGAAGCGCTTACAACAACCTCTGGCAAGGATGAATCGATGCAGCGCCACTTTGCCATACGGGGACAACAACATAGCTATATCATCTCATTTTCGCTCGCAGGCAGGTTGGATGAGGATCAACGTGAACTCTTCGAAAGAGTTGTCAGCACCTTACGGGAACTATGAGTGACAACTCAACTCCAGGTGAATCGGCCATGACCAATCGACTACGACCTGTCAACCTGCTTCATAAATATTATCGTGAAGCACCCGCTGCCCTCCAGATCATCTTGGACCACAGCCGCCTGGTGACAGCTCGCGCGGTTCGGATTGCCCGCCGCCTACAGACCTCCGAGACGGTCGATATTCGCTTCATTGCAGAAGCAACAATGCTGCATGACATCGGCTCAATTTTTACTCATGCTCCTGCCCTCGGCTGCTTTGGCGATTTACCCTATATCTGTCACGGCATAAAAGGGAGTGAGATTCTCAAGGCGGAAGGGTTGCACCGCCATGCCCTGGTCTGTGAACGACACATCGGAGTCGGGTTAACTGCCGCTGAAATCTTAAAAAACAACATGCCGCTCCCACCCCGCGACATGATTCCTGTTACGCTGGAAGAACAGATAATCTGCTATGCCGATCTCTTTTATTCAAAGAATGCAAAAGATCGAGGCAAAGAAAAAGACCCTCTGAGAGTGCGAAACAGCCTGGAGCAGTTCGGTGCAGGGAAAAGGGAAATTTTCGACCACTGGCGGGAGAGGTTTGAACCTGAGCTAAACTGAAACAAGTGCCGGAGTTCAGATGGAAAACTGGCTGCAACAGCTTCTGGAATGGTTGCCTGCAGGATACGGCTATCTTGCACTGCTAATGTTTATCGCTTTTTTTGAATCGTTGCCGATTATCGGACTGCTGATGCCGGGAAGCACCCTGATCGTGCTGGCCGGATTTCTCACTGTCCATGGCAAAAGTTCTCTGATCCTGTTAATCCTTGTGTGCATTATTGGCGCGTTCATTGGTGATCTGACCAGCTACTGGCTCGGCAGTCGATTGGGACCTATCCTGCTCACCAGAAAATCATTTCGCCGGCGTAAAAACATGATCCACAAGGCCCAGCTCTTCTTCATGGAACATGGTGGGAAAAGCCTGTTTTTCGCCCGTTTTCTCGGTCCGTTCAGGGGCATAACTCCCTTTGTCGCGGGTGGAGCACGGATGTTGCCCGGACCGTTTTTCAATTACACGCTGATCAGTGCCATCCTATGGGGAATCAGCTATCCCGGGCTCGGTTTTCTCGGCGGGGCCAGCTGGAAACATGCCCAGGACCTGACAACCCGTTTCGGACTGCTGATCGGACTGGCTCTCATCGTCACCTTGATCCATCTTAAGCTGAAGCACAAAACCAATAATTCCGGCAAGAGGTAGTTATGGATATTGTTCTCAATCAGACAGAATGTCGAATTCTTGGATCTCTCGCAGAGAAAGAGATGACCACCCCCGATTACTATCCACTGAGCCTGAACAGCCTGGAGAATGCCTGCAACCAGAAGTCAAACCGGCAGCCGGTCCTCAACCTGACCGAAGCTGAGCTGGTCACAGCACTTGATCGCCTCCGTCACCTTGGATTGGCAATGCAGTCTAGAAGTGGCGGAAGAGTTGCTAAATACAGCCAGACCTTGCGTGAAAAACTCCACCTGGATGAGATGGAACTGGCTATCCTGAGCGAACTGCTTCTGCGTGGGCCACAAACGGTTGGTGAACTCAGAGGTCGCGCAGATCGAATGGTCAGGCTGGAAAATCTGGAAATCGTGGAAACGGTTCTGGATGAGCTGATGGCACGTGACACCCCTCTGGTCGCCAAGTTGCCCCGCCAGGCGGGCCGCAAGGAGAGTCGCTACATGCATCTCCTGAGCGGTAAAGAGCCTGACGAGAGTTTCTGTGATGAGGAGAGTACTCGGGAGACGGCCAGGTCATTGGAAAAGGAAGTTGCAGCGCTACGGGAGGAACTCGAGGCACTCAGGGATTAATTCAGGACATTCAGGTCACAGTTCGACTAACAATAACCGCACATGTTCCATCTGTCCGGGATCAGTTAAAAACGGCGAGTCAAATCAAGCATTAGCGCAAAGGATGTCCAGTTGACCTCATTCAGGCGGGTTGCGGAAATCGTTCCATCATCCAGATAGATATTATCGATCCCGGCGTCGGTCTGCCAGTCCTGATAGCGCGTGGTCAGACCGCAGGACCAACCGTCTTTCAGTTTTCGGGCCAACTCCAGGCCGTAGGCAAGACCATAGCCGTCCGCCCAGTGGCGAAAACTCACTGGATGGGCTAAATCCTGACGCAGGTTCCAGTTGGCTTTCCCCTCGTACTCGGTAAAGTGAAACTCAAAATCCCCCCGTATTGACCAGCTGTCTCTCGGCTCAAATGTCAACTCCAGGCCGATCCATGGCCCCCACCATTTTGCGTCATAGCTGCTGTTTAGCTGCTCCTGAAAAGGGCCGACCGGCGGAAGCAGTCTGTCTGGATCGAAAAAATCATCGGCAATCAACTGTTCTGATATCTCCTGATAGCCACCGGTCATCCGTAGATTCTGCTCATGATAGGAAAAACCGACCATCGGGCTCAACACCCAGCGCCTGTCTTGACTGCTGAAGCGTAAACCAGCCCCGCCGGACAGATCGAGCACACCACCGCTATCAGCAGAATTTGTCGAGCGTGAAAATTCGAGGGTCCGGTCATCACCGGCATAATCCGAATCGCGATTTTGCCCATCAATAATCTTTCCAAGACCAAACAAGCCCCGCAACAGGTACTGGTAGTGCGTTCGTCCGCTGGCATCGAAGAGCAGATCGGTTGAGATCTGAAGCTGATAAATATCGAGCCTGTCCCAGGTCAGTTCAGACAGCACATTCGGGTCGGTCCCGTCAAAATGCCCAGCTATGCTCCAGTCAAACTGATCCGATCTCTGACCTATTTTCAATTTTAGATCGATTGAGGCCGGTCTCTTCTTCCGTGACAAATGCGAGCCTTCGCTCTCAACGCACAACCCAGAGGAGACATCAAAAAAGAAAGACAAAGTCAGCAGCAGAACAGCGCTCAGTAGTTTTGGAAAGAGATTCAATGCTTCCTCCACAGGGCTGTCGGCATAGTGGCAGAATTGACATCAAAAAGCAAAAGGCCGCTCCCGTACAGGGAGCGGCCTTTTGCAGATAATGAACAAGAGAACCTACTTATAACCGTCCATTTCATCAAACTGCAGATATTGGTAGATGGAATCCGCCTTCGGAGCGACCTTCTCTTTGTATACGGCCAGATACTCAGCCGGAGTAGGCAGCTTACCCACTGTCGTGGTCACTGCGCCAAGTTCTGCAGAACCGAGATAAACCTGGGCACCGTTGCCGATCCGGTCATCAAAATTACGGGTACTGGTGGAGAACATATTGACGCCATCAGGAACTCGGGCCTGGTTCCCCATACAGAGCGAGCACCCTGCAATTTCAAGGCGGGCCCCCATCGAGCTGAAAACAGAGAATACGGCCTCTTCCTTGAGCTTGGCCTGATCCATGCGGGTCGGCGGGCACACCCAGGTCCGGACATCCGGATTAAATTTCTCGCCGCGCCAGATTTCGGCAGCCGCGCGGAAGTGACCGATGTTGGTCATGCAGGAACCGAGGAATACATCCTGAATCGGAGTCCCCTGAACCTCTGAAAGCAGTTTGACATCATCGGGATCGTTCGGGCAGGCAAGGATCGGCTCGGTGATTTCTGCCAGATCAATTTCGATCACGGCAGCATATTCGGCATTCTTATCAGCACGGATCAGTTTGGGGTCTTTGAGCCATTCATTAACGGCATCGATGCGGCCCTGCAGAGTCTCCGGATCCTGATATCCCTCTTCGATCATCTTCTTCATCAAGGCAACGTTGGAACGCAGGTAGGTACAGACGCTCTCTTCCGAGAGTTGGATGCAACCGGCAGCAGCGCTACGCTCAGCAGCGGCATCAGTCAGCTCGAATGCCTGCTCAACCGAAAGGTTCGGGAGACCTTCCATCTCAAGAATACGGCCGTTGAAGATATTGATCTTATTCTTTTTAGGCACCGTCAGATGGCCCTGCTTGATTGCCCAGTATGGAATGGCATTGACAGCGTCACGCAGGGTGATCCCTTCGTTGAACTCGCCCTTGAAGCGGACCAAAACCGACTCAGGCATATCGAGCGGCATGAAGCCGAGGGCACCGGCAAAAGCGATCAGACCGGAACCGGCCGGGAAGCTGATGCCGATCGGGAAACGGGTGTGGGAATCACCACCGGTACCGACCGTATCCGGAACCAGCAGACGGTTCAACCAGCTGTGGATAACACCATCGCCCGGACGGAGAGGAACTCCGGCGCGATCGGAGATGAATTTGGGCAGGGTATTGTGCATCTTGACATCCGCCGGCTTCGGGTAAGCAGCTGTGTGACAGAAAGATTGCATCACCATCGGTGACTTGAAGCGCAGGCAGGCCAGCTCTTTTATCTCATCAGCGGTCATCGGACCGGTCGTATCCTGTGAACCGACTGTGGTCATGAGCGGAGCACACGAAGAGCCGGGCAACACCCCTTCAACACCACAAGCACGACCGACCATCTTCTGGGCCTGAGTGTATCCCTGATCGGGCTTCGGAACGGGGTTGGCTGCTTTGGCGAAGATATCTGTCTCGCCCAAGCCAAGCGCTTCACGAGCCTGCGTGGTCAGGGCACAACCGATGATCAGTGGAATTCGGCCACCGGCTCGGTACTCATCAGGAACCGTATCCGGCTTGATGTCGAAGGTGGAGACAACCTCGCCAGCTTCGTTGGTCACTTCTCCCTTGGCTGTATTGATGGTGATGACATCGCCCATGTTCAGTTTAGTAACGTCCATACGCAGCGGCAGAGCACCGGAATCCTGAGCGGTGTTGAAGAAGATCGGGGCGATAACGCCACCGATGATCACACCCCCGCGGCGCTTGTTAGGAACCGCCGGGATATCGTCGCCGATGCACCAGAGAACGCTGTTACAGGCCGATTTACGGGAAGAACCTGTTCCAACAACGTCACCGACAAATGCGACCTGGTGGCCTTCGGCGCGCCACTTGGCGATCTCTTCGATACCACCAGGGAAGCGGGTTTTACCCATGGCCAGAGCATGCAGCGGGATATCCGGACGACTCCAGGCATCACCGGCAGGAGAGAAATCGTCGGTGTTGATTTCGCCTTCAACCTTGAAGACTTTGACTTTAATGGTTTCGTCCATCGCCGGCTTGTTGAGAAACCACTCTGCGGCAGCCCAGCTCTCAACAACCTTTTTTGCAGCAGCGTTGCTTTTGGACAGTTCAACAACCTGGTCAGCGGCATCATAAACATAAGTCATGCCGGACAGTGCGCAGGCCGCTTCATCGGCCAGAGCAGCGTCACCCAAAGCCGTAATTAACGGTTGAACATTATAACCGCCAATCATGGTACCAAGGATCTGAACCGCCTTGATCTTGTCGATCAGTGGCGAGCTATTATCTCCAGTCAGGATATCCGCCAGAAAAGCTGCCTTAACCTCGGCAGCGGGATCAACACCGGGAGAAATCCGTTCGGTAAACAGGTTCATCAGAAATTCTTCTTTTCCAGCAGGCGGGTTCTGCAACAGCTCACACAGCTCGGCTGTCTGCTCGGGATTAAGGGGCAGAGCAGGAATCCCCTGAGCATTACGCTCCTCTTCGTGCTTTAAATAAGCGTCAATCATCTCTCTCCTCCATTTAAAGTTGGCAGCAATGCTGCCCGGGTCAGCGTAGTCAGATAATCTTTACAGTGACTTAAGAGCCTCTTGTGGCCTCCTAAGAATTGCATACTGTATACGATTTAACCCGACTCTGTCAATCTTTCCGATTGCCTGAGAAGTCCTTTTCAGCAGCAAATCAGAAAAAACAAAACAACTCTATCTATCTGGTTTTATGAGTCTTTTTTATGTGTGACATATTCTGACAACAGCTTAAGGGAAACTACCCAAGAAGAAAAAAGATCTCTTTGGGCGAAAGGAGCTTTACCATGTTTGAGATACTCATGCTGGCCACATTTTTTGTCATCAGTCTCAGTCAGTTATTGGCAAAACCGGACGGAAAATGTCCCCCCTGCAGATCTCGCCTTAACAGGACGCAAAACATATCAGGAAAGTCCTTGCCTGCTACTCGCCACGCAGGGTCGCGACC
>PKUD01000053.1 GCA_002869695.1 Desulfuromonas sp.
ACTTCCAGCTACTTTTCTCACCTCATTAGCTTAATACCTAAGACTCAAAATTATAACCAGACGCATAATTGACCCTTCTTCAATGCTCGATAAAATCTCGGTAAACTCGCTAAAAAACCGTAAAAGCCGAGGACTTTGATCTCGGCAGAAAGGGAATGCCATGAAAGCGATCCCCTCTTCTGGCCAGTTTCTCGACAGAAACACGTTATTTTGCATCATTTTGGCATTAGGAATTCTTCTCTTGCCCATGACAGTGTTGGCCGCCAAAGGAGGCATCCCCGGTCCACCGACGGGCGGTGAAACCTCCAACAACCTGTCGACGCCGGCGGTACAGACCGAGTCGGTGAACTCTATCGAAGCCAACTGGAGCACACCGACGGAGCCGGTGCTTGGCGTCCACTATTCCTACGGCTGTGATAAGGGCGAAAGCATGGATAGTTTCAGTTACCCGAACACGTCCTGCGTCGACAAACTGTCAGAGCCCGGAGTTTATTACACCGCAGCTGAGTGCACTGACGACGTGATGCCGTCACCCTGCGAGGGTCTTCCGGTCGATCGGATCTATTGGCAGAAGGTCGACGTCAACGAGTGGTGGGCCGACGACGACGGGATATCTCCCGACCCGGGGTTTGTCGCGTACGTGGACTGGGGTGACGCCCTCGAGGCGGTCTCCTGGAACGAACGCTCGGTCATCCGTGTGGAGACCCAGCCCTACAGCAGTACTATCGACGGCTACTTGCCATGGGAGTCTACATGTGAAAACGCGGCGGTTACGGACCCCTGGGTCGAGTGCAAGGTGGGCTTCCAGATGTGGCACGTATCCGGCCAGGGCATTACCGAGCACTGGGGCGTACGGGCCAGCGACGAGGAGGGAGAATTAACGCCGGCAACTTCCTACAACTACGACTCGCCGTTCCAGATCATCAAGACCACCAACGCACGGCTGAACCTGACCAAGCTGGAAGCAGGGTCGGCGACCTGCTCAATGCCGGGTGGCAATCCCGGTGATCCTTCTCCTCTTGGGGAGAATGGTGTTTGGACCGGTTCCGAGTGGGCAGACACCTGCACCTATTCAGACGCGCCCTATAGCGTTGAGACAAGCGTCGGCGGAAAGTACGTCTATGGCTTCAACTGGCGCATGAAAAACGTCGAGCTGGATTCGCTCTGCTCCGGATGGGAAAAGACCGGCTTCTGGCGTCTGACCTTCTATGCCAACGACGACGTTATGTTCGACGACCCGCTCACGCCGAACGTCGCGCCGCCGGCCGTGCCCTCCGAGGTGCGTGCGTTGCCGCGGACCGTTTTCAACACGGTACTGGCACCACTACCTCCCGAGCCCGAGCCCGTCATCGTCATCGAGTCTGAAGATCCAACGGCGGATGACAGGCTCTACAGACCGGTTATCGATACGACCAACAACCTGACCTACCTCGACATCTGTATCGTCAGCAAGACGCAAGGCGGTGGCGGTGGCGGCGGCGGTGGTGTCGGCGGCGGCGGTGGTGTCGGCGGCGGCGGTGGTGTCGGCGGTGGCGGCGGTGTCGGTGGCGGTGGCGGCGGCGGTGTCGGTGGTGGCGGCTCACGTCATTGATCGAGGAACGACTGTCACCGGAACGGCAACTGCCATCCCGGTCTGTGCCGGGTGCGATTTTCAATTTTGCCAACAACAGCGTCACCGAAACCACTGTGTCAACAGGTGTCGGTGGCGGCTGCAAGCTGTAACGGACAAGGAAGGCTGAAATCACAATTCTTTAAGGGGGCGGGGCTCTCCCGCCCCCTTAAAGCCGCGCGATCCTTGCCAATTCTGCACAGAGGAGGACGGCACATGTCGTCAAGAATTGTTCGACGCCACAATGGCATTATGACACATGAAGCTTTTTAGCAGATTGTTTGACACAGTCCTCACACCTTGGCGCTAGCCTTATACCAATAATTGTGAACGGCTTTGGCGAAGAGCAGGCCAGACACTTGACAGCATTTACGAGAGAAAGGGGGTCAACATGAAAACCGGTATGAGATGTATGGTTGCTGGGGCTCGACTGATGTGTCTAGCAATAAGTGGTTTGGCACTTCTTCTGGCAGCGCCGGCTGGCGTCTTGGCAGAAGAGCATGGTGGCGGAGGTGGCGGTGCCGGTGGTGGCGGAGGTGGCGGTTGCGGGAATATCTTTGGCGACTTGATCCATATTTTACGCGATGCCGATACCGGGCAGCCAATCTTGCAGAAACGGCTGGTCGAGTTACCCGGGGATGTTTTGGATTTTGACTATTGTCCGATCCCCATCGACATCAATGGTGACGAGATTCCCTTCGCTCAAGAGAGTTGTGATCCTGATCCTCTTTATATCGAAGCGGTTGTTGAGGTCGATTACTTCGGACGACTTAACGGAGGTCGCACCAAGGAGCGTAACAATCGCATGCATTTCAACGAGGTTATCTCCAGCATCAAGAACGCGGACATAGTGACGCAAGACGAAACTGGCCGCCTGATGTTCGGCTACGACTGTGGAGGCAATTCAAACTGTGGCAGCTGGAGCACTATCGACTCGCCCATGGAAAGCCTGGCTCTTTATACACGCCTGATGAAATACGGACATTTTCAGACTGATCCGTTGGAAGTCGACCTCTGGGCGCATGGCGATCCCGCACTCGGCATCCAGTATCACCCGTCCCTCGATGCATCCGATTGGGCTAAATTCCAAACTCCACTTAGTCACTTGGCTCCGGCCGACGTTGGAAACTATTGGCCGGAAGAGCTCGACAAGAAAGACTTTGCCCTCGCCGGTATATTTTTGGGTGCAGCTGCCAACAAGACAGGTAAAATCACCGTGGATTTGGTTCAGTATCTCAACCGCATCCTGAAAATCACCCAGGACACCGCGACCACCAGTTCAAATCCTCTCACCTTGCCTGCGCTGATTCGTGACGGTGAAAACAACATCTACCCGGCGAATGACGAGTTCGAAGAGCGTTTTGTCGACTTTGGTGCCATGCAATACGATCGTGCGGAGTGGCATGATGAGGATTTGTCTGTCATTAGACCCATGAAAAACATTAGGCCCAAGAAAAAGGGTTCCTGGGACGTTGATGACGATGTCTCTCTTCTTGGATGGCTAGAGTTCATCAATGGCGAGTCTCAGAAAGAGCCGATTGCAGGGATTGAGGGCTTCGTTGCAGCTGGTTCCGACGCCCTGCGGGCGATTGAGTTTGTGCACAACTACAGGATCCCAGCAGATCTTGGTTGGTCTTTCAAGTAACCGGTTCCCTGGCTTATGTGTTTTGTTGTGAGAAACAGACAGGAACGGGGCGGTTTTGGAAGCGGTGTGGCAGGAGAATTCTCGAGGGAACGGTCCATGGAATAGAGCCTGAGTATGGAGATGAATTCTCTTGCTCATCGTAATCAGTTTCAGAATTTGGAACAAGACCGGGCCAAGGAACGAAACAGAGACCAGCGGATGAATATGCCTGCAGATCAAGTCGGGATCTGGCTCGTGAGCAAATACGTGATCAAAACAAAAATCAGTTCCGCGACCGGGTTCATCAAAAGTCCGGCCACACTGAATAGACTAAAAAAATAACATGGACTGTCTCGCGAGGTCTGGCATATCTACACCCCTAATCGCCTCCAACGAAACAAGCCCCCACGCTGATGCGTAGAGGCTTGTTCCGATTTGGCGTCCCCAGGGGGATTCGAACCCCCGTCGCCGCCGTGAAAGGGCGGTGTCCTGGGCCAGGCTAGACGATAGGGACCTAT
>PKUD01000152.1 GCA_002869695.1 Desulfuromonas sp.
GCATATGACCATCCAGACGGCGGTGTTGATTGAAACCTTACTGGAACTGGGTGCCAAAGTCCGCTGGTGTTCCTGTAACATTTTTTCCACTCAGGACCACGCGGCTGCTGCCGTCGCCGTCGGTTCGCAGGGGACACCCGAGTCGCCGCAGGGTATTCCGGTCTTCGCCTGGAAGGGGGAAAACCTGGAGGAGTACTGGTGGTGCACCGAACAGGCTTTGACCTGGCCGAAAGGTGAGTTCCCCAACATGATTTTAGATGACGGCGGCGATGCGACCATGATGGTGCTGAACGGGAACAAGTGGGAGATTTCCGGTGTGCCGGAGCTCTCTGCAGACGACCCCGAAGACTGGACTGAGCTGGTCAACCTGCTGAAAACGTCCATTGCGGAAAATCCGCAGAAGTGGACCAAAACGGCGACTTCGGTCAAAGGTGTGACCGAGGAGACGACCACCGGGGTTCACCGTCTCTACCAGCTCGCCACCGAGGGGGGACTGCTGTTTCCGGCGATGAACGTCAACGACGCGGTCACCAAGTCGAAGTTCGATAACGTGTACGGCTGCCGTCATTCCCTGGTAGACGGCATCATGCGCGCTACCGATGTCATGCTGTCGGGCAAGGTTGCGGTGGTGTGCGGGTATGGTGATGTCGGCAAGGGATGCTGCCAGTCGCTGCGTGGACAGGGTGCCCGGGTGATCGTCACCGAAATTGATCCGATCTGCGCTCTGCAGGCCCTGATGGAAGGCTACGAGGTCCAGCGGGTGGAGGATGTCGTTGAATCCGCCGATTTGTTTATCACCACCACCGGGAACAAGGACGTTATCACTCTCGCGCATATGCGCCGGATGAAGAACAATGCGATTGTTGGAAATATCGGTCATTTTGACAACGAAATCGAAATGGCGGCGATGGAAAAGGATGGAACCCTGGTGCGCGAAAACATCAAGCCTCAGGTCGATCGCTGGGTCTTCTCTGACGGCCACGGGGTCATCGTGCTGGCGGAAGGACGCTTGCTGAACCTGGGCTGTGCCACCGGCCACCCAAGTTTCGTGATGTCCAACTCATTTACCAATCAGGTGATGGCCCAGATCGAACTGTTCCAGAACGGTGACTCCTATCAGAACCAGGTTTATGTTTTGCCGAAGCATCTCGATGAAAAAGTCGCCCGACTGCACCTGGATAAACTGGGTGCCCGATTAACGATTCTGACAGAGGACCAGTCGGAATATCTGGGAGTTCCGGTCGAAGGTCCTTACAAGCCGGACAGTTACCGTTACTGATACGTGAAGTTCCTCCAAGGTGCGCCAAAGGCCCTGCTCGAATCTTCGAGCAGGGCCTTTTTTGTTCGCATCATGTTTTTTAGAAAAGTTATTGTGTTCAAGCTAATTAAGACAAATACCTTAAAAAATAGATTTAACTTTTCTGTTGCGTCAGGAGTACACCCGGTAAGGATGTGTGGAGTAGCTGCGGAAGCGCAGGGTGGTCTCAGCCTCGAGTAGCGAGAGGACACGATCACGGTTAACCGGATGGGTTATTGTGCTGATTGCGTCAGTCTCTGTATGCCATGCGACTTCTGGAGTTTCTTCGCTGGGGGTGAGGTGGCCGTCAGCATAGCTGGCCTTGAAGCAGAAGATTTTAGCCGCCGGTGTTGAGAGTTTGGACCAGATGGTCACCAGCTTCTCGGCGCAGATCGTTACGCCCGTCTCTTCGCGGATTTCGCGATAAAGCGCTGCAGGCAGAGTTTCCCCTTCCTCAACTCGTCCCTGTGGCAGCTCCCAGCCACGCTTATGATGTCTGACCAGCAGGATTTGCTGCTGGTCGTTGCGGATCAGGCAGGAGACAACCAGAATGTGTCTCGGATGACAATCCATTATTCAGCCCCGCATGTTGAGCATCAGCCAGACACCGATCATCAGAAAGATCAGATTGACGGCCCATGCGGCAACGATGGGGGGGAGGGCTCCGGAGTAGCCGAAGGCCAGGATCAGGGACTGCAGGATGAAGTAAACAACCCCGATTGCCAGACTGAGCCCGATACCGACAGCGATGCTACTGCCCCGGCCCCGCTGCAGGGCGAACGGAACCCCCAGAAAAGCCATGATCAGGCAGGTGAACGGAGAGGCCAGGCGTCCATGCATGTCGACCTGATAGCGGGTGGCATCAAACCCTTCGGCGGTGAGCTTCTGGATCTGCCGGGAGAGCTGGCGATAGTTCATTTCGTTGTTTTTGGGAACTCCGGTGGCGAAATCCTCGGGACTCCGGCCAAGCTCAAGACTCTGATCGAGCCGTATTTCACTGGCAAGCAGGTCGCCGCTTTCGGGGTCAAAACGCTGCTCACGCAGTTTTGCTGCGTGCCAGCCCCGCTGTTGATAGGAGGCAACAGGGACGCTTAGCCGCCGGATCAGCCGCGCCTGGCGGTCCAGCTCGTAAATGGAAATTCCCTGCAGTTGTTTTTTTTCCGGTTCGGCAAGGGCGATGTTGATGATTCGACCCTCATCCCGGTACCAGATCTTTCCCTGGGGCAGGGACTGGTGAGATTTTCCTTTGAGCTCTACGTCAAGCAGCTGGTTGAGATTACGCGCGTTGAGGGGCGCCAGGTGCTCGTTGACGATCAGTTGCAACCCGGAGACCAGCAGTGAAAGGACCATCAGGGAGCTGATGATATGCCAGAGGCTGAGACCGCAACTGCGCATCGCGGTGATTTCGTTGGTTCGACTGAGGGTGCCGAGGGTGAGGACCATGGTCATCAGGACCGCCAGTGGTAGCACCTGGGAGATGATGACCGGGATGCTGTTCAGGAAAAAACTCAGGTACTGGGCAGCGACGGCCTGATGGTCGAGAAAATCACCTATTTTCTCAAAAAAGTCGATCAGCAGGTAGATACCGACAAACGCAGAGAGCGTCAGCAGAAGAATGCGCAGAAAATGACTGAGCAGGTAGCGATGAATCAGGTTCACGGTCGCTCCTTCTTCAGCCACAGACGATAGAGTTTGTCCGGCAGGGTGCCGACCCAGGAAAAGATTTTTAATGGGCGCTCAATGGCGGTCCGATGAAGGAAGAAGCAGCCGCCGATCAGGAAGACCAGGTTGGATAGCCACAGGGTTTCTGCGGTCGGCAGGTAGCCTTTGGCGGCGAGAGTTCTGGAGAGACTCAGCAGGACGAAATAAGCCAGCGAGATCGCCAGGGCCAGGGCAAAGCCTGACCCCTTGCCTGAACGGTTCGACTGCAGCCCGAGTGGGACTCCGACGAGGGCGAAGAC
>PKUD01000203.1 GCA_002869695.1 Desulfuromonas sp.
GGTACTGAAGTTGCGGCTGCGATATTCATAACCGAGCAGTCCACCGACCCCCGACTCGCTCTTCAGAGTACTTCCGGCCAGGCTGAAGCGGAACAGCCCGTAGTGGTCCGCCAGGTAAAACAGTTCTCCCCCCAGGTTGAATAGATCATCCCCCCCCTCAAACCGTCCACCAACGGTCAGATCGTCGGTGAGACCGTACTGGTGGGTTGCTGACGCCGCCAGGTGGGAATAATGGTTGCTCTCCTGGCCGAACTCCCGGCGCAGGAAACCCAGGTTGTAGCTGTACTCATGCAGCTGTTTCCGCAGCAGCCGATCGGTAAAGTAGAATGGCGCGCTGATTTTCTGTTCCCTACCGAGAGAATCGCGGATCACCACCTCGATATCCCTCCCCCCACCGCTGCTTTCAAAGTTTCTCAGTTCAAATTTACCCGGCGATAGGCGCTCGGTGCGTAGGCGCACGCCATCGACGTAGAGCTCCACGTCCGAAGGAAGGGTGAGAAAGCCGCTGTAGTTGAACAACGGGTTTTCATAGAAATAAGGGTTGAGCCGGTAGGTCTTGGAGAAGCTGACACCGCCCAGGTTGATCTGACTGCCCAGGTCGCCGGACGACGCATAGAAGTCACCGACAATGAGACGCTGCATCGTCTCTCGCCAGTCATGAGTAAAGTTGGTATGCAGCCTGACGAATCTGTCATCGAAGGGATTGTCTGTATAAAGAAGATCATTCAGGAAAAGTATATTTTCGTGGCGAATGCCGATTTCATTGGTCAAGGTCAGGACATCAGCATCGTCTGAGTTGTCACCGGACGCTGTCAGGTAGTCGATGCCATAATTGAAGAAAATACTTGTTTCACGCGGCTCGTAAACGGACTCTTTGCGCTCAGGGCTCAAGTCCACGAACTGTTCTAGCAATAGTGCTGGATCTGATTCTATTTGTAGGACAAGGTTTGCTTCATCCAGCTTAAAAGAGACTCCGTTGAGAGTTTTCAGAGAGAAGTACTCTTCCCCCTGAAAAAACACTTTCTCCCCTTCAAGGTTTTTTAAACCGATTGATGATAAATCTTCAGGCTTAAAGAGAAAGTTACCGTCATCCTCGATGACGACGAAATACTCGCCTTTCTCTTCAGTATTTAACTGAACGCCAACAATAATGAGATCACTGGCTTGAACAAAGGGACAAAAGATCAAAGCAGGAAGAATGGTAAAAAAAAGAAAAAGACAAGCCGGCAGAGACAGCTGCTGAAACAATCTCAGAGGGGGTGTATTCTTGTTATCAATCACTGTGAAGAGGAACACATGCCCTGATTAAGTTCGATCTGTTTGGTCAACGGACCATGGTCCGTGTTGACAACAACGTCCAAATTCTGGATTGTCGCACACACATCAGATGGCAAATCGATAGAAAAGTTGCGAGCCGACCCGGCCAAGAGATACCAACCCTTCAACTCCTGCTGAAAAGTTTCCTCACCAGTCACATCCTTACCGGAAAACTTGACATCATTGATTCGGAAAAAGATATTTCCTGTATTTCTTAAAAGTATATCCAGAGAGCTATTATTAAAGTCTATTTTTTCAAAAGTGCCTGCAAACTCTTCCTGAAGAGGTTTTGAAAAAATGGGTATGGCAAATTGCATAACAACAGAGATGGTTCCATTTTTTGCTTCCGCTTCAGAAGGTTGCTCCTTAATAAATAATCGGTAACTTTTTTCTTGTTTTATTGCTGGAACTTTAACCCCTGTACGAATAACACGTGACTGGCCCGGTTTGATCAAAAGGACTTTTGGAAAAACTACTAAGTCATCGGATTCTAAAAATTTATCCTTTCCATCATCATCTTGCGTCCAACTCATAACTTGAGTTGTTAATGTAATTATTTCTTCACTTACATTTTCTACAGTAACAATGGAACTCTTTGAGTTTCTACTCAAATCAATCCGGGTTGGAGAAACACGCCATTCTCCAGCCAGGGCATCAGATACAAGTAGCGCCAGACCAAAGACAAGTGCAATAGTCAATAAATTCGACAGTTTCTTTTCTCCGATAAAATATTCTTTCATGAGAAAAACCTACTTCAGATACTTCTGTTTTGCAACGATAAAAAGGATTAACCTCACAATATATTGAGGGGTTACGCTATGGAAAGATAGAGATAGTAACAGTATCTGAATAGTCACCAATCATGGCTGACCGATAATTGGCTGACCGTACGGTGCCAGTAACAGTCAATGTCTGTTCAGCATTTTTGGGCACTGACCCAGAAAGGGGCGATAAAGATAATTCGTAGGGGAGAAATACACCAGCCTGAACCGTATGAATCATATTGGGTGCATTTAAACCACTTTCATACAAGCCATCGTCTTGAGTAATCAAAAAAGTGGCTGGATTGTCTTTTCCTATACAAATAAACCGTAGAGAGGCGGTAGCCTGAACGTCTACAGAATCAAAGGTATCTATATCTCCAAAGGCCAAGGCAGCGTTCTTGGTATTAAATTTACATTGATTTTTTGACGTGACGGTGACTGAGACGCCTAAAGACACTGTGTTGGCTGCCTGACTGCAATCTATCCATCCCAAGAAAAAGAAGGGAAGCAGTATTATCAGGATTGTCGTCCTGGGCAGAATCATAACAAGTCTCTCAGAAAAAAACTCGGCTGTTTTGAGCCTTTCGCTCAAAACAGCCGAGTCAAATTTCAAGTTGGTTTTTAGGGGGTCGGTGCAATAGTCAGGACAACAGCATCACTATAGGAATCAGCGGCTGCAGCCTGAAAATCAACAGCGGCGATAGTACCGGTAATTGAAATATTTTCAAGAGCACCTGTCCCGGTTCCACTGGTAGGATATGCCAGCTTATATTTTAACTGCCCACCAAGAGTGCCATCCATCAATGCATTTCCATTAAGGGCATCGTTAAGACCGCCATTTGCACCGCCGTCGTCAGAAACAGCGTAGCCAATGCCACTACCACATTTGATCTGAACACTATCAAGAACGGTAGGGTTCAAATCCGTGTTGTCAAAATTGTCAACACTACCAAAAGCAAAGGTGCCAGCTTGAATTTCGCAAGAACCAACAACCGTTGCAGTAACATTAAGTGTCGCCGACGTTGCCGCAAAAACATTCCCACTAAACATCACCAGGGCCATAACCAGCAGAATCATCATCCGTTTCATCTTTTTTCTCCTTTGTTGGGTTTGGATGTTAACAAAATTCTGTCTCCGA
>PKUD01000065.1 GCA_002869695.1 Desulfuromonas sp.
GGCTCCGGTATGGCAGTCATGACAGGACGCCGGGCCGTTGCCGTAGCTCCGGTTCACGGTATGACACTGGTTACACACGGCAATGTACGGCGTCAGGCCGTCGTGCGGCGTGCTGCCGTGAGTCCAGCTTTCACCCGCGGGGACCTTGCTGCCGGTCTCTCCGAAGTGACACTGGAAGCAGCTGACACCGCTGAACCCGCCCTGGTAGTCCGTCCCGTGGCAGACTGCACAAGCGGTCACATCCTGAACCGCCGATAGGCCATGGAAGGTTGCGCTGTTTTTGTCCAGCCAGGCTTCTCCCACCGGATGAGAGGCACCTGAATGACAATCGTGACAGGTCGTCGGGCCGTTGCCGTAGCTGCGATTGACCGTATGGCACTGTTCGCAGACCGCGACATAAGGCGTAAGGCCATCATGTGGCACACTGCCGTGGGTCCAGCTTTCACCCGCGGGAACCTTGCTGCCGGTCGCGCCGAAGTGACACTGGAAGCAGCTGACTCCGGTGAACCCGCCCTGGTAGTCCGTCCCGTGGCAGACTGCACACGCGGTGACATCCTGGGCCGCTGACAGACCATGGAAGGTTGCGCTGTTTTTGTCCAGCCAGGTCTCCCCGACAGGATGGGACGCGCTGGTATGACAATCGTGACAGGTCGTCGGGCCATTGCCGTAGCTCCGGTTCACCGTATGGCACTGGTCGCAGATCGCGACGTACTGAGTCAAACTATCGTGCGGTACGCTGCCGTGGGTCCAGCTTTCGCCCGCGGGGACCTTGCTGCCGGTCTCACCGAAGTGACACTGGAAGCAACTGACGCCGGTGAACCCGCCCTGGTAGTCGGCCCCGTGGCAGACTGCACAGGCGGTGACATCCTGAGTTGCGGCGTCGCCATGGAACGTCGCGCTGGCCTTGTCCAGCCAGGCTTCCCCCACCGGGTGAGAGGCTCCGGTATGGCAGTCATGACAGGACGCCGGGCCGTTGCCGTAGCTCCGGTTCACGGTATGACACTGGTTACACACGGCAATGTACGGCGTCAGGCCATCATGCGGTGTGCTGCCGTGGGTCCAGCTTTCACCCGCGGGGACCTTGCTGCCGGTCTCGCCGAAGTGACACTGGGAGCAGCTGACGCCGGTGAGCCCACCCTGGTAGTCAGCGCCATGACAGGCTGCACAGGCGGTGACATCCTGGGCCGCTGACAGACCATGGAAGGTTGCACTGGCTTTGTCCAGCCAGGCTTCTCCCACCGGGTGAGCAGTGCCGGGATGGCAATCATGGCAGGTTGAAGGGGCGAGTTCAAATTGACGAAAAACATCATGACAACGGTTGCAGGTATCGACTGACGCAGAGAGTGCGACATGGGCCTGGACCCCATGACTCCATCCAGAACCAGGGGGCACCCTGCTCCCGGACGCATCAAAATGGCATTCGTAACAACCGGGAATATCGCCGGAGCCATCCAGCTCAGCACCATGACAGGACGTACAGGATTGGTTGCCTTCCTGGCTCGCTACTGCGCCATGGTTCTCTGCAACAGCTGGATTCAACCACGTAAGCGGGTGCGCACCGCCATCAGCAGGCGCATTGGTATTGCTGTCCGAACAGGAAAACAGAACCAGCAGTATCAGCGAGATCAATACAGATGCGACGGAACCCAATTTCAACATGTCTCTCCCCTTTTAGAATCACCCATGGCACTTGACACAGTTCTTGGCAGTTTGCGGGTTGCCGTGACAGCGGAAACAGGAGGTCGGATCGATACGGGCGTCAATACGGTGCCGGGATAGATAATCACCCCGGTGCGGCATCTGCCGAAAGGTTTCACTCTGATTCTTCAGCGATGGTTTCAACTCGACTCGGGTTGCATGACAATCACTGCAGAAATTGCGCTGATGACACATGGAGCAGAGTTGTTGATGCTGGTTGGCTTGCAGCCTGTGTTGTGTTGGGAAGAAAGCCGTATGATTGAACTGCTCCCAGGAAAATGCCTGATCCTGAGCATCGTGACAATCGCTGCACATGAGGGGTTTGACACCCAGATCCCCTTGGGACGGATGTTTATCCTGAAGCTGGGTATTCGGTTGCGGTGACGAACAGGCTACGACCAGGCCGGTCAGACAAAGCAGCAGCAGAACAAGCGATTGTGTATTGATTATCATCCTGTTTCTCCCGATAAAGAACAAAATCACTGACCGGCACCAAACCGGCAGGTTACAGTCAACATACTGCGCAGATCATTGTCGAAATAGGGATCCTTACTGTAATCAGCAGAGAGTTTTATCTGTAGGGCATCATCAATAAAGGTTTTTCCAGCGCCCAATGAGGCGAAATAGGCATAATCCTGGCCATAAATCTCCTGATCATAGCCCGTATACAATCCATCTCCGCTGACAAAATCGACCCACAACTTATCCGCCAGATGATCCAGATAAAAGAACAGGCGCACCAACAGATAATCATTATCGGCAGCATCCCCCTTCATTTTACCAAGCTCACCTCCCACCCGGGTCAAATAATCTCCCGACCAGGTCGCCGACAGTGACAGAAAGTTTGAAGTCTCGTTGACTTCATAGCTGTAACTTTTGGCCTTCGCTCCGAAAGTCCAGTCGGGGGACTGTTGCCAGGACAGGTCAAGACCCAGACTATCCAGTGTTTCTCCGCTATGCGCTAATGAGGCGAACGGACCGCCCGACAGTGCTCCCGCATCAAAATAATCATCATATTCAAACATCTCGTAGTACGGACGGATGCTGAAATTACCAACCAGCAGATGCAGCCAGTAAACGTGCTCGGCCCATCCCTCAGTTTCCATGTTGCGCACCGAATTACCGTACAGGCCGACGTTCATCGGCAAGAGAAATGCGCTATCAATTCCCACTTTTGAAGTCACCGCAGAGTCATCATTGTCAACCTTTTGGTATGACAGGCCGATGTTGTAAAAGCTCCGGTAATGATGCGCCAAGCGCCCTCCCCAGAGAACGTCTCCGCTCTGTCCTGCGGTATCGGCCAGTCCGACCGGCAACCCGCCATAAGCGGAAACGGAAAACAGATCGCCCAGGTCACTGGTAAAACTCAATCCATCGAGTGCATCATTGGCGACCCCGGAAAAGACGTGCTGACGTCCCAGCCGCAGGCTCTGGTTATGTTTCGGGCCGGCATATTCAAGATAGGCATAGATCAGTTCGCCATCACTCTCTTCTGGATAATAGGAACTGTCAGAGAAATCGTGGCGGACCCAGCCATAGGCATGAAAAGAAAGGGATTGATTCGTGATTCGGTCAACGTCCAGCTTCAGATACTCATAGCCAGGCAGGACTAACTCATCGGAACCGGATTTGGTATCCCTTTCGAAGGAACGGAAGAGCGTTTCAGAAGTGACGTTGAAATCGGCCGCAAAAGAAAATGAGAATATCGCGAGGACAAGAGCCTGCGCGTAAATCGTACGCAATAATAGTCGGGAGTAGCTCCCGCAACACGTATGCATCGATCACTCCTTTTCAGGCAAACAACGAAACAAGAATAAAATAGAAAATTAAAACAAAACTATAAATATTGCAGAACACAAGGTGGCGCCGGAGAAGTGCAAAACCTTCTTTCAAAGCTGGCTCACACCTGTAAAGAACTAAAGCTATGATGAGAGTTTCTTAGGTTACTATTAGCCTAAAGCCATTCCCAAATCAATTGTCTACAGATGAAGTAGACAATGGCTACCGCGGAATCCTCCTTTTGCGCATTGTTATCCCCATTGCAGCAGATACTATGGAAGAAAGTTGACCACCACATTGATCAACTTTCGATACATATAACTTCGGGCAGCTGCTGTTTGAGACCGTCTAAGAACGTCACGAAAAACAGCTTCAGCCTTTCTTAAACAAATTTCTACTTTTCTTTCTGAAAAAGCTGGAAAACCTACTGAAGCAGGCAAAGGAGGTGGTTAAGAGCAGAGTGGTGCCTAGGATATTTGCTAAATCTGGACGTCTATTCTATTCAAAATTGACGGAGGCAAAAATGACACATGCACAGCAGACACATTGTCCTGACATTGTTCGCAGGCTGGTACCGTTTCTATTGCTCTGCCTGTCCCTGGTCGTGCCAAACGCATTTGCCGAACCGGTACCTGGGGGAACCCTCAGCCCTGAAGACATCCCGAAGTACATAACACCACTGGTGATTCCACCGGTGATGCCAAACGACGGCATGATGGACAGCTACGACATCGCTGTACGCCAATTCCAGCAGCAGATCCTGCCAGCGCCACTTCCGCCGACCACGGTGTGGAGCTACGGAGCTGCTGCTGACCCCACACCTGCGGTTGCCCCTGACCCAGGTTCCTCTTTCAATTATCCGGCCTATACCGTTGAGACCACGTCCAACATCCCGGTCAACGTCCGTTGGATTAACGACCTGGTCGATGGTTACGGCAACTTCCGCCCTCACCTGTTGCCCATCGACCAAACCCTTCACTGGGCCAATCCGGCCAAAGAGACTCTCTGCAAGACGGGCGCCCCCGGCATCGATTGTGCGACCAACGAGCCCTCTTTCTATCAAGGCCCGGTACCTATCGTCACCCATGTTCACGGAGCGCATGTTGACCCGCATAGCGATGGCTATCCCGAAGCCTGGTGGCTCCCGGCCGGGGTTGACACGTCGCAGTACGAGACAAAAGGGACGCTGTTCGACGATGCGACCGGCATCAACGGCGGAACAGACGGCTATGCGGATTATTCCTATCGCAACGACCAGCCGGCCACCACCCTCTGGTATCACGATCACACGCTGGGCATGACCCGCGCCAACGTCTACGCAGGCCCGGCAGGGTTCTGGCTGATCCGTGGTGGCGGCTTTGACAAAGGAGTTGACAGCAGCACTAACAAAAAGGCTGTGTTACCAGGACCGGCACCGGTCGCGGCTGACACCCTGCTCGCACTCAATACCCCCGGCAACCCTGTTCGCAGTGCAATTCGGGAAATCCCGATCGTCATTCAGGACCGCTCGTTCAACACCGACGGCTCACTTTTTTATCCCGACACCCGCGAATTTTTCGACGGCTTTACCGGACCCTACACCCCAGACTACGTCGGCGCAGAGATGAGCGACATTGCACCGGCCTGGAACCCCGAGGCGTTCTTCAACGTGATGGTCGTCAACGGTGTCAGCTGGCCCCAAATGGAGGTGGCCCCAGCCAATTATCGGCTGAGACTGCTTAACGGCTGCAACTCCCGGTTCCTCAATCTGGCCCTGTTTGTCGTCAATGACGATGGAACCCTTGGCGACGAAATCCCCTTCTATCAGATCGGTGCGGACCAGGGATTTTTACCCCAGGTCGTACGGGTAAAAACCGGCGAGGCCACGCCGCTGCCGGGACCACCCGTTTTTGCGCCCGACCCGGACCAGGCACTGCTGATGGCGCTAGCGGAGCGGGCTGACGTTATTGTCAATTTCAGCGGCCTTGAAGACGGAACCGTGGTCCGCATGATCAACACGGCTGCCGATGCGCCGTTCGGTGGTTTCGACGGAGACGAAGGGGAAGAAGAGATTGCGGACCCGGGAACCACGGGCCAGGTGATGCAGTTCGTGGTGGATTCAGCACTTTCACTCCCAAGCGACGCGATGGTGACATTGCCGGAAAACCTGGAACTCAAGACAGAGAAACCGCTTGATATGCGCAAAATCAAAGTGACCCGCCAGATCTCCCTTAACGAAGGAGAATCCGAAACCGTCTGCTTGACCGAAGACGGGGAATCAGTCCCCACCTACGATACCAATTGTCACGAGTTGGTCGCTCCCAAAGAGGCATTGCTGGGACAGGTGGATTTGTCTGACCCGAACAACCCGTCCGGTATCCCGCTTAAATGGACAGATGTCAGCGGTGCAAGCACCCCGGTCCAGATCACCATGGCCGACGGAGTCACGACCAAAATGATCAACGTCACCGAGAATCCGACACTCGGGCAGACCGAAAACTGGGAAATCTACAATTTCACCGAGGATGCCCACCCGATTCACCTGCACCTGGTGCGCTTCGAGGTGGTCAAAAGAACCGCTATGGATGGGGTTACACCGAGCCCGAATGGCAGCAAGCAACCGTGGGAGGCAGGTTTCAAGGACACGGTCATCGCCTACCCGGGTGAAATCACTACGGTTCGGGCCAAGTTCGACATTGCCGGTTTGTTCGTCTGGCACTGTCATATCCTCGAGCATGAGGACAACGAGATGATGCGCCCATACGTGGTATCTCCAAAGCAACCTTAGATTGCATAAGTCAAAAGCTGACCCATCCTGATGAGTGGGTTAGTTCCACCCTGAGGATGTGTAGATTGGAACCCGTAACCCGGGTTCCAATCTACAAATTTTTCAAACAAACTTATATTCTTACCTGCCACGCAGGTTCCCCCGTCAAGGGCTCGGGTTTATATAAGCAATATGCGTATTTTCGTAGGTAGCTTATTTTTCTATTTGACATTTTCAATCAACTTTATAAATATGTTTGGCCAAGACCGACTGTACATATTCACAGATCGCATAACGTTAACGCTTCAACTTTTTTGCGGGGGACAACGTAACAATCTCTTACAGTTACGGTTAGAGTCCCCAAACAACCAAACAAAGATAGACGACAATACTAAACCATCCGCAAGGATGGGGCGGAAAACCTACAGGGTCTCACCGAGATAGCCAGGTTGCCGAAATATCTGAATCAGGTATGAGGTGCCCTGGCTTTTTTCTGACATCAAGCCAGACTTAATCACCTTGATAATCTCGGTTCATTATTGATGAACCAAATCAGCAGACAGCAAAACAGCGGAGCAGGATGTTCCGGGACGTATGTTTCTGGCACCCTCCCCACTGTGCTGAAGAAAAGAATGAAACGCTAGATAGATTCGCCTACAACACAACGATAGATAGACGACAATACTAAACCATTCGCAAGGATGGGGCGGAAAACCTACAGGGTCTCTCCGAGATAGCCAGGTTGCCGAAATATCTGAACCAGGTATGAGGCAATCTGGCTTTTTCTTCATTCAAGCCAGCCTTATAGACCTCCAAAAGACACTGTTCACGTGTGGTGAACCTGACTATACGCAAGCCCAAAACTGGGAACCAGGATATCTGGGGGGATGGGTTTCTGATGACACCGTTCTCCAATCTGCAGCAAAGAAAGGAGTTAAAAAACTGGATTGGATAAACACAAAAACGGAAAGCACCAGCCTCATCTGACAGAAAGTATTCATTCAAATAGGAGAAAATCAATTATGAAGAACGCTATACGCTTATGTTTAACAGTGACATTCCTGCTGACTCTGTTTACATTTCAGTTCTTGAGTTCGGATGCACAAGCATTTCCATCCTTCTATGATTCCAATTGCGCCAGCTGCCACGCAGGGGCATCGGAACCGACCTGTATCGGCTGCCACAAGCACGGTGCCGGCAATTTTTCCGGAGCAACCGACAAACCAAACTATCTACCGGGAGAAACGGTCTCGGTCAACCTCACCGGTGACAACAAGGGCGGCTGGGTCCGGGCCATGCTTTACGATCAAAACGGCGCCCAGGTCGCCATCACCCAAGGCAGCGCTGGTGGCATGTCCAACGCGGTTATCCTTCCCGCTACACTGAGCGCACCGGCACCGACCACTCCAGGCACCTATACCTGGCAAGCGGCCTGGTTTGGCAACAACAATGGCGCTGGCCACGGTGAGCGAGAGAGGGTAAACATCAATTCTTTTACCGTTCTTGTTCCCGCCCCGGTGGACACAGACGGTGATGGCACGCCGGATACCGAAGACTGCGCCCCGAACGACCCGGCAATCCACCCCGGCGCGACCGAAATTCCCTATAACGGTATCGATGAAAACTGCAACGGCATGGCTGACGATGTAGTCGATGCGGACGGGGACGGCTTCAATTCGATGGATGACTGCAACGACAACGACGCCGCGATCAACCCGGGCGCGACCGAGATCCTCTACAACGGCATCGATGAAAACTGCAACGGCATGGCTGACGACACCGTTGACGCCGATGGTGACGGTTTCAACTCGACTGTTGACTGCGACGACACCAACGCCGCGATCAACCCGGGCGCAACCGAGATCCTCTACAACGGCATCGATGAAAACTGTAACGGCATGTCTGACGACACCGTTGACGCCGATGGTGACGGTTTCAATTCGGACGTTGACTGCGACGACGGCGATCCGGCAATCAATCCGGGCGCGACGGACATCGCGTGCGACGGCATCGATCAGGACTGCTCAGGTAGCGACACCCTTGATGCGACCTGCCTGGACTCGGACAACGACGGTTTTTCAGATGCAATCGACTGCGCTCCGCAAGATGCGACGATTAATCCCTCCGCCGAAGAAATCTGCGGTGACGGCATTGATCAAGACTGCAGCGGCGGCGATCTCGCCTGCCCCGCCGATCCGAACGATATAGACGATGACGCGGACGGCTACACTGAAAACCAGGGCGACTGCGACGACAATGACGCAGCCCTTAACCCCGGTGCTGAAGACATCTGCGGTGATGGCATCGACCAGGACTGCGATGGTGCCGACCTCGCCTGCCCCGTCGATCCGAACGATGTAGACGATGACGCGGACGGTTACACCGAGAACCAGGGCGACTGCGACGATACAGATGCGGCTCTTAACCCCGGCGCTGAAGACATCTGCGGTGACGGCATTGACCAGGACTGCAGCGGCGCAGATGCGGTATGTACGCCGACAGAACCGACCTGTACAGATAATGATGGTGACAACTACGCCACTGAAGGCGGCGAGTGTGGTCCGGTCGACTGTAATGATGACAACCCCGCAATCAACCCTGCCTCTGCAGAACGCTGCGAAGATGGCATCGACAATAATTGCGATGGTTTGACCGATGGCCAGGACGAGCAAGCTTGCCCGGCACCGCCGAGTTGTACGGACGCTGACGCGGATAACTTCTTTGCTGAAGCGGACTGCAATACGGTTCAGGATTGCAACGACAACGACAACCTGACCTTCCCGGGCGCAACCGAACTTTGCGGTGACGCGATCGATAACGACTGCGACGGTTCAGTCGACGAAGGCTGTGACATTGTCAATGACGGCGTTGTTCTCTACGAAAACCTCTGTGCGTCCTGCCACGGCGAATTGAGCGACTCCAAAATCTGCGGCAAAGACGCAGAAAACATCATGGATGCGATCATCGACAACAAAGGCGGCATGAGTGCTCACAGTCCATTAACCGACACCCAACTCAAATTGATCGCTGACGCACTGTCCAGTTGTAAAGAAAGCGACGATGATGAGGAAGATGATGATGAGTACGACGATCATGAGGAAAGCAAAACTGAGAAAGTCTATCGCAGCAAGGGGAAAAGGATCGGCCATATTAAAGACTAACCTTGGCGTTCTGTTTCATTAATCCCTGACTAAAGGACAAAGCGGGAGAGGAAATAATCTTCTCCCGCTTTGTTATTGCCCGACCCTTAAACAGCACATTAATGGATAATGATAACCACCCTATTAGATAATTGTTGACTGCCATGGTACACTATTATCGTGTTCCCACGATAAATAACTGCATCGTTAGGGACCGTGAGAGGGCGATTAATCACAGGGGTGAACTAGCGCAGTAAGACAATATGCCGCTCCCTGGGGGACGGAAATGAACCAGCAGGCTGAGACTTTAAAAAATCAGGCCGGTTTAAAAAAAATCCCTGATTCCATATCCTTCCATTTGACGTCTGTCTTTTGGCTTTTTCTGTTTATAGCGGCCCTCCATTTTGGCGTCGAAATTGTCGTATTGTCCCTGCTGCAGAAGATACCTCCGGTCCACCCTTTTGTAAAAGCGATCCTTGATACGACCATTCTTCTGAGTGTTCTCTCAGTGGGTTTGTTTTTCGGCTACTACCGCCCGATACGAAACCACTATAGCAAGCTGAACCTGCAGAAAAGTGAAACAATCAGTTATCCACGACATACTCATCTTGCAGAGTCCCTGCTGGAGGCCCAGCCCCTGGATAAGGGTGTTCTTTTATTATCACCCAGGCGGCTTGTTCCTCTCATGATCGTTTCAATTTTCATCTCTGAAACCGTCATCATGTTCATGCTGGCGAACTTGCCGCCCATTCCAGCCATGCTGGAAGCAATCGTCGATTCCACCGGGCTTTTGATTATTCTTTCACCAACATTTTATTTCTTTCACTACCGCCCGCTGCAACAGAATCATTTAGAGCGGAAACGGATTATTGCCCAACTGACAGCAAGTGAGAACAGGCTGCAATTGGCCTTGCGAGCTGTCAATGATTCACTCTGGGATTGCAACCTGACCACAGAAGCTGTTTACGTCAGCTCCCGGGGTGAGAGCATGCTCGGCTTTAATCCGGGCGAGATAGAACCCACCCTGACTGCCTGGAAAGAGCTGATTCACCCTGATGACCTGGGCCAGGTTCTAGAAACATGGGAGGCCCATATAAATCAGGAAATCAGTCACTACATCACGGAGCATCGTTTCCGGACCAAATCCGGCAAATGGATCTGGGTTCTTGCCCGGGGCCAGGTCGTCGAGTGGGATGAAGAGAACCGGCCAATACGCATCATCGGCACCCATACAGACATCACAGAACGAAAACAGGCGCTTTTGGATTTATGCCAGAGCGAAGATGAGATTCGCAGTCTTTCCCACAAACTTCTGCATACAGCAGAGGAAGAGAAAAAACGTCTGGCGCTGGACCTTCATGATGGGTTCGGCCAGGTGCTTACAGCATTCCAGCTCGGCGTTGAGATGTTGCGTGACCATCAATACAGGGGCAAGAGTGAGTATCAGTTTCACTGTGACCGCTTACTTAAGCTGGTTGGCCACCTCGAGAAAGACTTGCGGACCATTTGTGATCAATTGCGTCCGGTCATGCTCAATGATGTTGGTCTGATAGAAACCCTGCGTTGGCACATTGGTGAGGTGAATCAGCTCAATAAAGCGTTCGATATAGATTTCCAGATAACCGGCCAGCAGGAACTGGACAAGGACCTTGAGCTTGTCATCTACCGGATCTGCCAGGAAGGTCTCAATAATGTCATCAAGCATGCTGACGCCAGCATGGTCAAAATTGAATTAATCCTGGGCCCAGACAAAGTCACCCTGAGCATCCATGACAACGGGAGTGGCCTTAACGATAATTCTGACCGGAGGTCCTATCAGGAATCCACCGGTCTGGGCCTGCCGGGAATGAAGGAGCGAGCTGCAGCGGTAGGCGGCCAGCTGAAGATGATATCAGCCAATGGACAGGGAACCATCATCCAGGCGGAAATACCCTTACATAAAATGGAGGCTTTAAACGATGTCAATTAGGATCATATTAGCTGATGACCACACATTGTTACGGGAAGGAGTCAACCTTCTGCTCCAGTCTCAACTTGACATGGAGGTTGTCGGCGAGGCGAAAGACGGCATCGAAACAGTGGAGAAAGTGCGCGCCACTCATCCTGACATTGTCCTCCTTGATATCGCCATGCCGCGCATGAACGGTCTGGAAACGATCGAGCTTATCAGGCAGGTCTCTCCGGACACACAAATTATCATTCTTTCCCGCCATGAAAAAGAAGCCTATATCCATCAGGCTCTCAACGCAGGTGCCCGAGGGTACGTTGTAAAAGGCTCACCAGGAACCGAACTGCTGGACGCCATCCGGTCGGTCGCCAAAGGCAAATATTATTTGAGTTCGGAAGTTCAGGGGTCTGTCATGGCGGCCTATCTGGAATCCTCACGAACGCAGGCCGAGGAAAATGATTCATTTAACCAGCTCTCCGATCGGGAAAAACAGGTTTTTCATCTACTGGTTCAAGGAAACAGCAGCAGTCAGATTGGGGACATCCTCTGTATCAGCTCCAAGACTGTCGATAAGCATCGCGCCAATCTGTCCAAAAAGATCGGCATCGATAACCCCGTCAAGATGGTTCAGTACGCTGTTCGCAAAGGGATCATCGACGCGTCTTTCTGGGAAGAATAGCAGGAGCAGGCCCTTTCCATTGGGGATCAGGCACTAATGCCCGGGAATGAACGATTTTCCATAGTGCGGTGTATTTTTCATTCGATTTACTAGTTCTTGACTAGGAATAAAGTCTGCCCTTCTCTAGCAAAAGAATCAATTTACTCCCCGCAAATACTCAAATCGCTCATTGTTCTAATTATTCCTCTCTTATATTCTTTTATTTAAAGCACTTCTGCCAGAACTGGATTGCGGATACCGGGTATAGACCGGAAAGCGGACCCGCTTCCTCAACCAGAACTTCCGGAAGATTTTCTGCGCACTGTCAAAAGGAGTGTCACATCAATTGACAACGTTGAGAAAGGAGTTCCTCAGAAAAGACCAAGGGCACACTGACTATTCTGATTTTCTGATCTCTGGAGGTTTCTCAGCGATGCCAATTAGAGTCATATTAGCGGATGATCAAGATTTATACAGGGAAGAGATAGGCCGGCTGTTGCAGGATCAGCCTGACATTGAGGTCATTGATAAAGCACTGGATAAGTTTGAGGCAGTGGAGAAGGTTCGCGCCGCGCAGCCCGATGTTGTTCTCCTTGATCTCGCCATGCCGCCAAAGGACGGGCTGGGAACCCTTACCCTTATTCGCCAGGTCTCCCCTGCGTCACGTATGATTGTTCTTGCTCGTGACGAAAAGGGCGTTCAGATAGACCAGGTCCTGAATGCCGGGGCGCTCGGTTACATTGTAAAAGGGGCTCATCAGGAGGAACTGTTCGAAGCAGTCCGGACCGTCGCCCGGGGGGCATTTTATATCAGCACGGACGTACAGTGCGCAGTCCTGACCTCCTACCTGGAATCCGCCAGACCCAGACCCCGCAGGCATTACTCCTATAACAAGCTCACCGATCGAGAGAAACAGGTGTTTCAGCTCCTGGTGAAGGGCAAAAGTAGAACGCAGATCGGCGAACTGCTCTTTATCAGCGCCAAGACAGTTGACAAACATCGCGCGAATATCTCCAAAAAGATCGGCATTACCAGCCCCGCCCAGATGGTGCTGTACGCAATCCGCAATGAACTCATCGAGTCCTCCTGAAACAGGCAGGAAACCAGGCTCTGAAACTAAGTAAAGGGAGTCAACACCTCACCCTGAGCTGCGACTGAAAGCCCCCAATATCCCCCACCCCCCTACCCCACTGGTTTACAAAAGAAAGAAATTCCGCATTGCCAACCGCACAAGTATCCTTTTGCCACCATTGAATACGCACCTTGCTCATTGTCCAACACCCGCCACCCTTCTATACCTATAACTATGATTTCAAAACAGTCGACCACTCTTACCACATACAGCAGACCGGGCCTGACCCGGGCCAGTAACCTCAACGGTGAGCACCATAAGGAGGCACAAATGGCCAAGCTAGGAACCAGAGGAGAATGGATACCAGCAGTCATGAAACATTTTCTGCTGCTGGCGGCGGTCTTCTTCACTTTGATCGCTGCAACGAATTCCTTGGCTGTCACCATCAACGTCGAGGGGGTGGACAAGGCCGGTAACGCGACCACCCTTGCGGTTGACTACCGATGGTTGATCGAACGGGACGATAACTATCACGTTCAGTTCGATGCAGCAAATCAACCAATTCCCGACGCGGAAACACTGGCGGTCAACTTTCATCAGAGTTATATGCCGGTGGTGGCCAAAGGGACGAGCGCGGATCTTGCGGCACAGGTTGCGGCTCTGGATCCCGGCCATTACGCCATATCGGTCATACCGTCCGAACCCGGCCTTTACAGTATCGGCGGGACCACCTTCTCTACAGATGAAGATGTGGTCACCGTCTACCTGAACCAACTTCCCTTACCTACGGCGCAGATCAGTATTTTTATTTTCGAGGACATAGCACCGGTTAACGGAATCCCCGACCTGCCTGAAGAAGTCGGACTGGAGGGCTATCAGATCCTGCTGGAAGACGGGGGTGGTCGCTACGGTATGTCGGCTGGCGCCCAGACAGCCGATGCCTTCGGCAACAAACTGGGAACCGTCTACGTACAGACCTGCGATATCGATGGACAGAACCCGGGTAGCGGGACGTATGGGTGCCTCGACGCTGATGGAGCCCCGATTGTCGAGACCGACAACCAGGGGAATGCGATTATCGAACCGCTGGTCAGCGGCCCGGACGGTTATGTTACGATCAAAAACCTCGCCCCGGGGAAATACGGTATCCAGGCAGTTCCACCTACAGGATCAGGCTATCAACAGACCTCAACTATTGAAGGGACCAAGGTTATTGATGCCTGGGTTAAGGCGAACGAGCCACCTTACTTTCTTGAGTTCGGCCCGGCCGGAGTTCACGTCTTTATCGGCTTTGCCAAAGAATATCACGACTCCACCGTTCTCAACGGCGGACAGACAATCAGCGGTCAGGTCGTTAACCTTCACCTGTCTCGCCCCCCCGAATCGGCCTTCTACAACGGCGGCCCCTTCGAACATACCACCCCCTGGATCGGGCTTAACGACAACGCCGGCCTGGCGGGATCTTCAAGAGCTCTCCATATTTCAGAGACCGGTCCGAACGGAACCTTTACCATTCCCAACGTTCCCCCCGGCGACTACCAGCTGGCGATCTGGGATAGCGCGATGGACATTGTCATCGGCTTTAAAGGGATAACCGTCACCGATACCGGCTGTCTGCAGTTTGACGGGACCGTCGCCCCCTGTGACCTCCAGGAAGTCCCTGTTTTTCAGTGGTTTACCCGGCTTGAGAACTGGGTTTTCAATGATGACGGCGGTGGCAATCCGGCATTAGCCGGCAACGGAATCCGCGATCCGGGGGAAGTCGGACTGCCCGAGCAGGCGATCAACCTGCGCTGGCGTGATGGAACCATGAATCAATCCATGGCCACCGACCTGGAAGGCTTCGTCCCCTTTGACCAGGTCTTTCCATTCTTTGCCTGGCAGGTCGCCGAAGTTGACTTCGCCCGTTTCAAGGCAACCGGGGCCACCGTCTATGTCGATGACGGCGGACCGGTTCCGTTCGGCACCGAACCGGGGACGTTCGAAGTTTTTCGCAACCAGCTGAACCCGCAGATCCAGAACAACCCGACAGATCCGGACAGTACCAGCTTTCCTCCTTATGGCCGGACCGAAACAGGGATGATCCTGACCGAGGCCTATCAGGGCTTCCTAGGTCAGACCAGTGTCATCGAATGGGGCAAGCAAGCATACGCCCCCGGCGAGAACGGCGGTATTTCCGGGATCGTCTTCTACTCCACAACCCGTGCCGAGGACGACCCGAAGTACGGTGCGGCGGAGCCCTGGGAACCCGGTATCCCGCGGGTCACGGTCAACCTCTACGACAGTACCGGCACGACATTGCTGAATACAACGACAACCGACAGTTGGGACGACTCTGTGCCGGAAAATTGCCAGTACGGCAGCAGCCCCTATGAGCCGTTCAATTATCTGGGCACCGATCGGGACTGTTATGACGGCATGCGGGTCTGGAACCAGGTGCGTCCCGGCGTCTTTGACGGCGGTTACGCATTCACCACTATTTATCAGAACCTTGCCGGCAACACGGTTCCGTTCGGGACAGCCGATGCTGTCGAAGTGTCCATGCCTGCAGGCGAGTACGTGGTTGAAGTCATCCCGCCGAACGGTTACGAAATTGTCAAGTCGCAGGATATCAACGTCACTTTCGGCGACAGCTATATCCCGGCGCCCCAACTGCTGCCGGCGGAATGTGTCGGAGAAAGCTATCTGGTCAGTGAGTTCCTGAGCCTCTTCCCGGGGGTACCCTCACCGCTGGCTGGTGAACAGCTCCCGTTGTGCGACCGTAAACAGGTTTTGCTCAGCGATGGTGCGAATGCCGCAGCTGACTTCTTCCTCTTTACCGAGGTTCCGATCTCCGGGCATATCTTCGGCATTATCCTGGACGATACGGCCAACGAGTTCGATATCACGTCGCCCCAGTTCGGCGAGAAATACGCGCCACCCTTTATGCCGATCGGCATCTACGACTGGACCGGCCGTCTGATCAGTCACACCTACTCGGATGCGTATGGCCGGTTCAATACCCTGGTCCCCTCGACTGCCACGGCAAACCTGCCGCAGCCGAGCGGCATGTCCCCGAACATGCTGACCACCTGCATGAACGATTCGAATCCTGAAGCCGATCCGATGGGACGGCACAATTCGCAATACAGCAGTTTCTGTTACGTGTTCCAGTACATGCCGGGAACCACGACCTACCTCGACACCCCGGTCGTTCCGGTGGCCGCCTTTGCCGGCCCCGATCAGTACCCGCTGGATGCCGAGTTACCTGACGGCACTCCGCGTATTCACAGTGTCACGGCCGGTGCGGCCAACGGGGTCGGTGGCGGACCGTATGTCCCGGCAGCCGGTTCAAGCCTCACCATCAACTCCATGGGCATGACCGCCGTACCTGACCCGGCATCTCCTGTGGGTGGAACCACTGATCGTGACTACGGATTCGGTGCTGATCCTGGCACGGTGACGATCAACGGCGTGCCGATGACCAACCTCGTGTGGTCAGACTCACAGATCACCGGTACTGTTGCACCAGGTACAACCACCGGCCAGCTGGTCGTCACCCGCGCCAACGGCACATCGACGGTGGTCGGTCTGACGGTCCAGGTCGGCACCGTGAACAACAGGCAGAATATCGTTTCTGTCACACCGGGTGACCCTGATGCAGCAGGCAACGGTCCCATCCAGCAAGCTATCGATGCTGCGGGAGTGAACGATGTCATCCTGGTTGGCCCCGGCGTATATGATGAACTGGTGGTCATGTGGAAACCTGTACGCCTGCAAGGCTGGGGCGAAGGGAGCACCACCATCAGCGCAGTCAAGACTCCGCAGAACAAGCTCCAGAACCTGCGCGACAAACTCGAACTGCTGGTCACCAACGGCGACGTCAGCCTGTTGCCGCAACAGGAAGTCGCCTTTGGCGGCATCGAGCCAGGGACCCTCTTTACTGAAGAGGGCGCAGGTGTTCTGGTTTTGGCCAGGGCATCGGGGAACCGTTCATTCGCCCATCAGGACAACAAGGGCGCACGGGTTGACGGTTTCACCATCACCAGTGCGGACACCGGTGGCGGAATTGTCGTCAACGGCTATGGCGACTACCTCCAGATCGGCAACAACCGCATTATCAACAACAGCGGTTTCTTTGGCGGCGGAGTCCGGCTTGGACATCCCACCCTGGACCTGGACGGGCGGAACGATTACGTCACCATTCACCATAACCACATCCTCAAGAACGGCGGCCTTAATGGCGCCGGTGGCGGTGTCTCCCTCTATACCGGATCCGATTCCTACCAGGTCACCGACAACTATATTTCCGGCAATTTCACCATGGGTGACGGGGCCGGCGTAGGTCACCTCGGCCTGAGCGACCGGGCCGGTAACGGCAACGTCATCGGCAATGCCCCGTCGATCAAAGACAACACGATCCTGTTCAACCAGAACTTCAACCAGGCGGTGCAGGTCTCCGGTGGCGGTATCTTTATCGGCGGACAACCGCAGATCAACGGTGCTCTCACCAATGGGGCGGGCTCCGTCGTCATCGACAGCAACCTGATTCAGGGCAACCATGCCGAGGCGGGTGATGGCGGTGGTATTCGTCTGAGCCTGATCAACGGTGAAGACGTTACCAACAATCCGAACCTGCAGGGCAACAAAGCGTCCTGGCACCGGGTTGATATCATCAACAACATGATCGTCAACAATGTCGCTGCCCTGGCCGGAGGCGGAATCTCCATGCAGGACGCGGCCATGAGCTACATTGTCTCCAACACGGTCGCAAATAACGACAGTACCGCAACGTCCTCCGGTGCATTCACCGCCGGCAACCCGAACAGCTCCACCCCGCAACCGGCCGGGATCGTCTCCCGCGCCCACAGCACGGCGCTGAATAACGCAATCGGTAATAACGCGCCTGCGCAATACCAGGCACCTTTCTCGAACCCGCTGCTGGTCGACAACATTGTCTGGCACAACCGGTCGTTCTACTTCTTCGGTGACCCTGGAGATCCTACCCAGGGCTATCAACTGCTGCCGGATGTCCCCCTCGAGCTTCCTGTATATGACGATCTGGCAGTGCTCGGGGTTGCCGGTAGTTTGAATCCGACCTACAGCATTTTCTCGGAGGATTACACCGGTGCCGGAGCGGCTGACCCAACCAACATCCTGACCGCGGATGCCGGGCTGGTTGGCGACTACCTCAATGGTGGCCGCGGAACGACCGTCAAGCCTGGCGAGCAGACGACTACCTTCGTTGTCCCGGTGGCCTTTGATGAAGGCGGTAACTTCATCCAGGTCCGTTATGGACCGCTTACCCCTGAAGGCAGCGACTACCATCTCACCACAGGATCGCTTGCCATTGACGCGGGCACGCTGATCAACCAGGGAGTTCCGTACCTGTCTGACTTTGACGGTGAACCCAGACCTCAGGGTGACGGTGTTGATATTGGAGCGGACGAAGCCCAGTAATAGTTAAAACCAACCAACCTAACGGGGACCCCTCCTTCGAGGGGTCCTCAGAAAAAGGAGAATGCCATGAATAAAAGAGGATTCCACAAATGGTTGCTACTACTGGCACTGCTCCTGTTTGCAGCCGTACCGGCTACTGCCGTTGTTAACGTGCAGTGTCCTGGAGATACAAACGGCGACGCAGTCATTAACGGCAGCGGCGACCCGGCCCATCCAAACGCCCAATGTATGCACCTGGCGGCCGGTGACGGATTCGTCACCATGGCCGACGGCTATCCACAGTACATGTTCGGATTTGCCGACATTACCGGAACCCCCCCTAAAAAAGCCCTTGATGTTGGAACCCTGGCGGCGACATTCCCGGCTCCGCCGATCACTCTGGACGAGGGTGACGAATTTTTCCTCAGCCTGACCAACGTCGGTATGCTGATGCGCCCCGACCTGTTCGACCCGCACACCGTCCACTGGCACGGTTTTCCCGAAGCGGCCTCGGTGTTTGACGGGGTTCCGGACTCTTCTATCTCGATCAACATGGGCTCGACCCTGACCTACTATTACAATGTCGTTGAGCCCGGAACCTACATGTATCACTGCCACGTCGAAGCGACCGAGCACATGCAGATGGGCATGCTCGGCAACCTCTACGTAAGGCCGGCCCAGGACGGGACGACCTTGGAGTACCCGGCCGGCTCTGGAAAAACCTACAACAAGTTTGCCTATAACGACGGCGACGGGTCCACCGGATATGATGTGGACTTTCCCATTCAGATCGGATCCTTCGACAGCGCCTTCCATGACGCCAGTCTTACGGTCCAGCCGTTGCCCTTCGCTATGATGCGTGACAATTATCCGATGCTGAATGGTCGTGGCTATCCGGACACGGTACAGGTCGCGGGGCCGGATGCACCGCCTGAGGCCAATCCGGTGAGCGGAAATTCTACCCAACCTGAAAGTTCCCTGGTGACTGCGGCTCCCGGACAAAGGGTTCTGCTGCGCATTTCAAACCTCAACGTGACCAGGTTTTACACTCTGCAGACGCTGGGCGTTTCGATGCAGGTTGTCGGCAAAGACGCCAGTATACACCGGGGCCCAGATGGTAAGGACCTGTATTACATGACCAACTCAGTCGTTCTTGGCGGTGGAGAATCTTTGGATGCGATCATCGAGATTCCGGAGTCTGCCACCGCGGGCACGACGTATTTTCTCTATACCAGTAACCTCAACTACCTGAGCAACAACGAAGAGGATTTCGGTGGGATGATGACTGAAATCCGGGTCAATTGACGAGACGCAGAGGAGGACGGACATGAAAAAATTATTTCGCCGACACACAGGAGTCCCCATCGCCTTTGCGGCTCTGCTCCTGCTGCTGTCCCCAATCGGGACTGATGCGGCCATAGACGGGATTGTCGCCGCCAATACCGCGACGCTCAACCTGACCGCCAAAGTGGACCATATCAGTACCCCCGATGGCGGCAGCATGCTGATCTGGGGTTATGCAGACGATGACAACCATGCGAATAACGGCAGCCGGGCGACTTATCCCGGCCCAACCCTGATCGTCACTCAGGGAACAAGCGTGACGATCAATCTGAAAAACAACCTGCCGGTACCGGTGTCGATGGTCTTTCCCGGGCAACAGGGAGTATCGACATCGGGAGGTTTCCCGGGCCTGCTGACTGCGGAAGTCCCGGCTTACGATCCTGCCGTGATTCCAGAGCCAGTGGTCACCTATAGCTTCATCGCATCAGAACCCGGAACCTATATCTATCATACCGGAACCCGCCAGGAACTGGGGATAGAGATGGGCCTGATGGGTGCCATTGTGGTCCGACCGAACATGGGTGCTGGTTATGCGTACAACCACGCGGACACCCAATACGATCGAGAATATCTCTTTTTCCTCAGTGAAATGGACGGCAACATCCATCAACTGGTGGAAATCCACGGACCGGATTCAACGTTGCTCCAGGAATCCGACTATCTGTCCGATTATTTTTCAACCTACTGGTTTATCAACGGGCGCAATGCCCCGGATACTTTTTCAGCCTCTTATGTCAGCTGGCTCCCCACCCAACCGTACGGCGGGCTACCTCGCATGCACCCGGGTGAACGCATGCTGATGCGAATCGTCGGTGGCGGGCGTGACCTGCACCCGTTCCACTTCCATGGCAACCACGCACGGGTCATCGGCATGGACGGGCGGATGCTGGAGAGTGCCCCCGGCAACGGACCGGATCTTTCCTATAAATCATTCACCACCCAGTCGGTTCCGGGAAAAACAGTCGACCAGATCTTCGAATGGACCGGAAAAGGCCTGGGCTGGGACATGTATGGTCACGCTGCGGGCGACCCGCTTGAACCGAACGAATATGCTCCGGATCATGGCAAGCCGATCCCGGTTGCGCTTCCTGAAACCCAGGACCTTGCCTTCGGCGGGTTCTACAGTGGTAGTCCCTACCTGGGCTCGCTCGGCTCCCTGCCTCCCGGTGAGGGTGGCTTGAATCCGAACGCCGGCTTTACCTACATGTGGCACTCGCACACGGAAAAAGAGCTGACCAACTGGGACATATTCCCCGGTGGAATGATGACGATGATGGTTATCGAACCGCCCGGCGCACCGATTCCTTAAAAAGGAGGACGAGATATGAACGGCAAGCTATACAACACACTCTTGAGACGTCTGGCTTTGGCGCTGACTGTTCTCGCCGTCCTCGCTGCTCCCTCCTTCAGTGCAACAGTGAATCTGGTTGCTGAAGAATCGGTAGCAACGATGCCTGATGGCGTCGCCATTCCAATGTGGGGCTATTTCACGGATACCGGACAACCCTGTGGTACGGCAACCGCCTGGGATGTCGGTCCGCAAATCGATATCGGACCGGCGGATAC
>PKUD01000040.1 GCA_002869695.1 Desulfuromonas sp.
ATGCCGAAGCGCGCGGTCTGAAAACCGTTTCCGGGGTTGAGATGTTTGTCAACCAGGCGGTGCTGCAGTTCGAGATCTTCACCGGCGGGCCGGCTCCGGTCGAGGTGATGCGCCAGGTAGTTCTGCAGAAATTGAGTCAGTAGATATTTCCCCCGGAGGGTGCTGCTGAGCCACTTTGTGACAGTAGCCGCCTCTCACAGAAAGACAAGCCCGCGATATCTCCATCGCGGGCTTGTCTGTTTTACGGCATCTGCTCTTTTTTCAATTCTCTCCCTTCAGTGCCAGCAGCGTTAGTGCGCCAGGGCCTTTGCTGAAGGAATCGCTCATAACCGTTTTCGTTCCCTGTTTGCCAGAAACGACCAGAGGCTGAGCATGACCGTGCCGACTCCGGTGGCGAGGATGGCGATCACCTGGATCTTGTCGTTCCATTCCAGAGAGATCAGCCACATGGAGCAGGCCCCGAGGATAAAGAAGATGAATACCAGTAGCGACGAGGCGGCTCCGGCATACTCGTCGACCTGTTCCAGCACCAGGTTGTTGCTCGGCGGACGGCTCAGGCCGAGGGAGAAGGTGACCAGCGACATGGGGATGGTCAGCGCCCACGGACCAGGAAAAAGTTTCAAGAGCATGATCAGGCCGCCGAGCATGACGCCGCTGAAACCGAGGGTCATGACTTTGCCCGGGGTGATGCGCTTAAGGAGGTTGGCGCAGAGCAGCGATCCGCCCATGAATGAGATGGCATTGATGGCGAAGAGGTAGCCGAACATCTGCTCTGACAGGCCGAAACGGGTGATATAAATATCTGCCGAACCGGCGATAAAGGCGAAATGAGGCAACACCACCAAGCTCACCATCAGCGCATAGGACAGGTATCTGCGATTGCGAAACAGGTGCAGGTAGATTCTGGCCGTTTCCATAGCGCTGGTCTGAACTTTGTTCTGCAGCGTTTCCGGCATGCGCAGCACGCCAATCAACGCGATTAGAGCCACCGCTGCCTGACAGACGAAAATCCAGTGCCACGAGACCCACACCATCAGCCACCCTCCGATGATTGGTGCAATGGCCGGCACCAGCGGCATGATGACACCCATCCAGGCAAGAATCCGTACCCGCTCTTCAGTGACGTAGATATCCTTGGTGATTGCCATGCATAACGTTGCGGCTGCTGCTGCCCCTGTACCCTGCAGGACCCGGGAGATGATCAACGTGGTGACATTGCCGGACAGGGCGCACATCAGCGAAGCCACGACAAACAGTGCGATACCGGCAACCAATGGCGGTTTACGGCCGAAGCGGTCTGAGATCGGGCCGTAGATCAGCAGGAAAAAGCAGTAGCTGAAGAAAAAGCCGACCAGGGTCAGGTTGACGATGGAGAGCGGTTGCTGCCAGCGCTGTTGCAGCAGCGGGAGGGCGGGCAGGTACATATCGGTGGCCAGCGGGGGAAAAGCCGACAGCAGCACCAGCAGAAAAAAGATGGGGGATTTGCTCATTGGGTGATGATCCCGGTTAGAGAAGGAGACAGGAGAGGGGCTGATGTTCCGTAGCTCTGCCGGTTGAAACTCAGTTGTGCCGGTAAGGGGATAACGAAGGCACAAAAATACAGTTCCAGGTCTGCAAGGTCAGCTGGGAGCCGTCAACATCTTTCTGGGCGGAACGCATGACAGCTTACAGGGCGAAAAAATGCGTCGCAAGAGAAATCCAGATAAAGAAACTCAGTGCTGAAAGCAGGGTACTGGCTGAGATTGCGGCGACGACGAAATCGGTATCGCCGCCGAATTCCTTGGCCATGATATACGCGACGGTCGCTGTCGGGCAGGCAAGCAGGATCAGGCCCGGCAGGAAGTCGGCAGCAGGCAGGTCGAAAAAAAGATAGAGAGACAACCCGATTGCGGGCAGCAGGATCAGCTTGATCAGCAGGCTGCTGAGGATCGGTCGCAGCTCCCTGCGCATGGCGCCGAAGGAGATGGAGGCGCCGATCAGCAGCAGCGCCATCGGCGACGCCAGTCCGCCGAGCAGGTTGAGCGTTCTGTGGAGCACTGGAGGCAGGGAGAGGCCGGAAGCGGAGACGCCGATGCCCAGCAGTGAGGCGACAATGACCGGGTTTCCGAGCAACTGCCGAAACAGGGATTTCGGCCTGGTGCGGCTCTCTCCTGGCGTGGCGTAAGCCTGCAAAGCTGTGGTGGAGATGACGTTCTGCAGGATCATCAGAAAACCGGAAATAATCCCTGCCTTGACCAGTCCGGCATCACCTAGGATATAGAGGGCGAAAGGCAGACCTATGTAGCCGAGGTTGCCGTGGCCGGCACTCTGGATCAGGCTGCCGGAGCGGTGACGGGGGATGTGCCGTATCCGGCAGTAAAGCCAGGCGGCTGCATACGCAAGCACGGCGGCACCGAGTGTCGTCACAAGCACTCCAGGATTGAAGTCCTGTTTCAGAGAGGCCTGTGAAATGGCGTGAAACACCATGGCCGGGATGGCGAAGTAATAAGTGAGGCGGTTGGCCGGGCCGAGAAACTCGGGAGGGATAAAACCCCGTTGGTGAGCAAAGTATCCAAGAGCGATAAGGATGAAGATCGGCGCGATGGTTAACAGTGCCTGCATGGTCGGGTCTCAGGGCAAAGGGTTTTTTCAACAGTTAGTATCTTACAGGTGATGTGTTTAAAGGGCGACCATGAAAATTGGCAGCGTCACCAGGCTTGCTAGTGTCGTCACCAGTACGGCGGTCGTCACAAAGTGCGGTGCAATGCCATGCTCCTTGGCGATGATGGACGCCATGATCGCTGTCGGCATCGCGGATTGCAGAACTCCGGCCGCGTACTCGAGATGATTCAGAGAGAACGGGATCGCGATAAGGCATGCGAGGAGCGGGGTCGCTATCAAACGTAGCGCCGAAGCACTCAGGACCTCGCGGGTAATCCTGATCTGTTTTTGTTCGAGCAACTGCAGGCCCAGGGAGAAGAGCATCACCGGGATCATTGCGCCGGCCAGCAGTCCGATCATTCGTGACAGCATCAATGGCACGACAAAGCTGCTGTTAGAAACCAGCAGGGCCGGAACCGCCGCCCATATCGCCGGGGTCTTGAGCAGGCCGCTCAACACCCCCCGTCCGCCCCCTTTAGCCCAGCCTGCGGCACCGACGCAAACGACGAAAATGGTGATCGACAGGGCGACATAATAGAGTGTCGCCGGGGCGACCGCATCATCACCAAAGCGGAAATGAATCATGGCCAGTCCGTAGTTGCCGACGTTACCGGCAATCGAGACCATGATGAAGGCGGCGATCATCTCCCGGGTTTGTCCCATGATGCGGGCGAAACTCCCGGCAAGCAGAGCCGCGAGCAGGTGCACCAGGATGATGAAGCAGAGCATCTTCGCGGCATCGTCTAGAGGGATCCGTGAACCGCTGATGGCCTGGAAGATAAACGCCGGCACGAACACGTAGTAGGCAGCCCGGGTCAGCGTCTGTGCCTGCAGCGCCAGACGGCCGCCGAGAAGATAACCGATCATGACGATACCGAAGACAGGCATGATCACGTTTAGGAAGATAGCGAAGAAGCTCGTCATGTCAGGACCAACAGGACTGAATTATTGTCGTCAAGAACAGATCAGGGCCCTCAGGTCGTCCTGGGGGCCCTGATCGCAGGATGTCTTTCTCTTGGTCTTAGTCTGTGCTGACGTGAGAGACCTTTTTGTCTGGTGAATAAATATCCAGGATATTCCAGTGTCCAGTGGTCGGCACAGGGTTGTTGATCATCGGCACGTCGAGCACCACCGGTTTCCCTGAGGCGATGGCCTTTTCCAGGGCCGGCTTGAATCCTTCCGCTGACTCGATCTTGATCCCTTCCACGCCGTAGGCGCGGGCCATGGCCGCGTAATCGGGGGAAGTTGAGACGCCGTCCTTCTTGAATACGGTTCCGTGGGTGGTGCCGTAGTGGGCTTTCTCCAGCCCGGCGATGGTGCCGAAGGCGTCGTTGTTCATGATCACCCATACCACCGCGACGTCTTCATGGCGGGCCGTCGCCAGCAGGGCGGGGTTCTGGCCGAAACCGCCGTCGCCGATCAGGGCGATGACGACTTTCTCCGGCTGAGCCAGTTTGGCGCCGATCGCAGCCGGGGCGCCGAAACCCATGGTCGCGTAACCACCGGCAATCTGTATGCTGCCCGGTTCGTAGATCGGAAACTGCTGGCTGACGCCATTCTTGTTCCAGCCGACGTCGGTGGTGAGAATTGCATCACGAGGCATAACCTCGCGCAGTTCGGCAAGGATACGCTCGGGCATCATCGGGTAGGCAGTGCTCTGTTCCATTTCCGTGTTGCTACTTTTGAACTCGGTTCGGGCTGCGGAAATTTCCTTCTCCAGATCAGGCCGTTTAATGCCTTCCGGGTAAAGTTCCCTGGCCACGCGGGCCATAACTTTAAGGGCCTGTTTGAGATCGGCGACAATGCCCAGTTCGACAGGGTAGTTGCGACCGATTTCGCTGGCTTCGATGTCAATATGGATCAGCTTGGAGGTTCCGGGAATATCGAAGGTGAACTCAGGATACCAGGAACTGCAGTCGGCTTCCTTGAAACGGGTACCAAGACCAAGAATAATATCGGCGGTGCGACAGGAATCGTTGATGTACTGGGTTCCCCAGAAACCGCTCATTCCCAGCGTCAGGGGGTGGTCATCGGGGAGTGCACCTTTGCCCATCAGACTGTGGGCGACAGGAATGCCGGTATGATCGACAAATGCTTTAAGTTCTGAAGCCGCATCGGCCAGAACAATGCCGCCGCCGACGTAAAGGAGTGGTTTCTTGGCCTCGACCAGCCTGGTGACAATTGTTTTGGCCGTTTCGTCATCGATCGATGGCTTGAGCAGGTTGCGCGTATTCTGCTTGACCTTGTCGAACAGCGCGACGTCTACCTCTTTGGAAAAGATATCCATCGGCACATCGACCAGTACCGGGCCTGGCTGTCCGCTTTCCGCAAGTTGGAAGGCCTTTTCGATGATTTCCGGAAACAGTTCCGGGCTTTCCACCCGCCAGACCCGTTTGCAGAACGGGCGGTAGATTTCACACTGGGCGCCATCGGCGTGCAGGTTGACCTCCTGATGGGGGTGCTTGCCGTAATAGTGACTCGGGATATCGCCGGCTATGACCACCATCGGGATGCAGTCGAGGGCTGCATTGGCAACGCCAGTGGCGGCATTGCTTAGTCCCGGTCCAAGGTGGCTCAGCACCACTGACGTCTGCTTCTTGGCCCGCGCGTAGCCATCAGCGGCATGGGCGGCGATCTGCTCGTGGCGGGTATTGATGAACTTGATGCTGCTGTTTTCCAGCGCCGATAGTACCGCGATGTTGGTGTGACCGCAGAGACCGAAGATATGTTCCACGCCTCTATCTTCGAGGTACTTAACGAGTTGGTGAGCTACCAAATCTTTCATTTCAGACACTCCCTTAGTCGTGGCTATATTTCCGTATATCCTAACAGTAAGGACTATATTTTACTTAATAGGATATTTTGGATTCATGTAAATGTCAACATGTTCTTTAAAAAAATCCCCTGACGATAGGCAGGGGAAAAAGGAGAGGTGTGGAGGATCGGAACTGCAAAAGGACGAAGGCGATGCTTGAGGGTCACGGTAACTATCGATGAGATGAGGGTAAAATTACCTCACTATTGAGGAAGTTCAGGTCATTTGGCCTAAACTAGGAGAATGTTTTAAGTGAAAACGGACCTTTCTGAAGGCTCTTGATTAAAAAATCCACACAGAGCTTCAACTTAAGTGAACTGCTCAGTCGGGCAGGTGTGACAGCAACGACATCTGCGGACTGTGAATATTCGGGCAGCACTCGTACCAAACTTCCAGACTCAATCTCGTCATGGATATCCCAATCAGAGAGAAGAATGATTCCTCTGCCTAAAGTGGCCCATGTCCGCGCCACATCACTGTGATTAGATCCTACTTTCCCTGTGACTCGAACCGTGTGGACACCATCTGGACCTTCCAGTTGCCAGACACCGTAAGGTTGTATGCGATCCCTGAAGGGCAAGCAACTATGCTGCGCAAGATCCTTGATGTTCTGAGGTGCGGCATGATTTCTAAGATACTCAGGTGATGCGCAAAGAACTCTTTTCGCTTTGACAACATGATGGGAAATCAGATGGGGTTCTTCCACGTCACCCACCCGAAGGTCTATATCTACTCCCTCTTTGAGTAGGTCCACCCGTCGATCAACCAGTTCCAGCCAAATATTGAGATCAGGATATTTCTCGTTGAAAAGTGCGAGGATGTTGGAAAGGTGATTCCGCCCTAGCCGTAAACTCGTGCAGATTTTAAGAGAGCCCATCAGATTGGACTGACTCGCGGCAACCTCTTGCTTCAAGTTTTCGGCTGATTTCAGGACCTGTATTGCCCAGGAGTACGCTATCTCACCTTCGCTCGTAACTTGAACACGTCGAGTTGTTCGGCGTAACAGACTGACTTTAAGGGCTTTTTCTAATTCAGCTATCATTTTGCTGACATATGCCGGAGAGATCCCCAGCTCTGAAGCCGCTTTGACGAAACTTCCTTGACGATAGATGGAAGTGAAGACTTTTAAGTGGAGGAGGTCCCAATCATTATCAACCATTTGTAAACTCTAAATCCTCAATTCGGGCATTTACATTTCCTTTGGTGTTTAATACCATAACAATGATAGAAATAAAACGCCATTATATTGTTATGCATTGAAGAAGGGGTCATGTGATTCATAACACTAGCCTAAATGAGGATGTCGATGAGTGTATTTAAAATAGCAGTAGCAGGCTGTGGCCTGATAGGGCGAGAGCACATTAAACGTATTCAGGAAAATTCCCTCACTGAGCTTTCGGCAATTGTCGATCCAACCGATGAGGCAAAGTCAGTTGCAACTCAGATTGGGTGCGAATATTACTCTTCACTAGAGCAGATGTTTGAACATCAATTGCCTTCTGGGGTGATAATTGCCACGCCGAATCATTTGCACGTGGAACATACGCTCTGCTGTATCAAGGCTGGAACAGCAGCATTAGTCGAAAAACCTCTAGCGGATGATTTAGCCGGTGCTGAGCGCCTTTGTGAGTTGATCGAAAGCTATCAGGCCAAGGTTTTGGTTGGCCATCATAGAGCTCACAGTCCGATTGTGGACACAGCGACAAGGTTAATTAAAGATGGGGTCTTGGGCGAACTGGTTGCCATTCAGGGCAGTGCGACATTCTACAAACCCGATTATTATTTTGAAGAAGCTCCGTGGAGAAAAGTTCGGGGGGGAGGGCCGATTCTCATTAATCTCATCCATGAGATAGGAAACCTTCGTCAGATGTGCGGTGAAATTAAAGCGGTACAGGCAATGAGTTCGAACGCTACTCGCAAGTTCGATGTAGAGGATACTGCCGCCATAACTCTCATGTTTGCAAATGGTGCACTGGGAACATTTATCCTGTCGGATACCGCTGCTTCAGCCCGGAGTTGGGAACAGACGTCACGGGAAAACCCTTCGTACTCAAGCTATTCCGATGAGGATTGTTACGTAATCTCGGGAACTTCCGGAACACTTTCTGTCCCCACAATGAGACTCAAGACGTTTTCTTCGAAAGAGGACAGATCCTGGTGGAAGGAATTGAACTGCTCGACTGTTGAGTTGGTCAGAGAAGATCCGTTAAAATTCCAACTTCAACATTTTTGCTCAGTCATTTCCGGTGAAGTTCAGCCCCTCGTCAGTGCTCATGATGGGCTGAAAAATTTAAAAGTCGTTGATGCCATACAGCGGTCAATTCGCTTGGGCGGAACCGTTGAAATCAAATAAATACATCTAAAGTTTTATCCGTCCCCAACTACCAGAATTAAATAATATTTTTATTAGAAATTGGTTTTTGAGTTTTTAATCTAAATCGCGTCTTTTGAACAAAATGACCACCCCTGCAGGGGTGGTCATTTTGTTTTTGGCGAATCTATGGTAATGAAATTGGGCTCTAAGCTGGTCTTTTTATTGATCTAACCATGAGATTGAAGTGGTTTTCGCTATCAAGTGATTTGCTAGTTTCCACAACTACCCGCTGTAACCAAATAACCTAGGAACAAACAGGATTAGATCAGGAAAGAATGTCATAACAAGAAGAGCTCCGACCAGAATAATCAGGAATGGAGTAATATGTCGAATAATCTGAGCTATTGGAATGCCGGTTGTGCCGTTAATGACGAAAAGAAGAATTCCATATGGAGGCGTTATTAAACCTATCATCAGGTTCACCATGGTTATGATGCCAAAATGAACAGTATCCACTCCCAACTCGCGGCAAGCGGGTATGAGGAGGGGAACAACGACCAGGATAACGGTCGTGGCGTCGAGTACGCAGCCGAGCACTAGATAAATCAGATTAACCATTAAAAGGAACCCAATAGTGCTTAGATTCCAGGATGAAAGCTGATTGGCAATCTGAGTGGGGAGACCTTCGGTTGCGACAATGTAATTGAATATGAGCGCCGCGCTGATGACCAAACCGACGGAAGCGGAAGAAATTGCGCTCTTCCGGAATGCTGCGGTCAGTTCCCGCATTGAGATAGAACGGTACACGATGGCAGCGAGTAGCAGTGCGTAGATTGCAGCAACCGCGGCAGCCTCGGTCGGGGTCGTTACCCCCCCATAGATGCCATAGAGCAGAATCACCGGCATCATCAGGGTTGGAAAGGCCCGCATAGTGATCATCGGAACCTCTCTAAGGGGTGTGCGAGCCTCCACGACAACATTCATCCGCGCCGCCAGGTAGCGGTTGACAATCATCAGGACCAACCCCATAAACAACCCCGGGACCAAGCCGGCGATAAACAGATAACCAATAGAGACATCCGAAACCAATGCAAAAATGACCATCGGGATCGATGGGGGAATGATCGGTCCGATAGTCGCTGAGGCCGCTGTAAGTGCTGCTGCATACCCGCTATTGTAACGCCCCTCTTTTGTCATCATACGGATAATGACATTTCCGACACCTGCTGCGTCGGCAACGGCCGATCCGGACATGCCGGAAAATATCAGGCTGGAGAGGACGTTGACATGGCCCAGTCCCCCTTTTAGATGACCCACGATGGCAACGCAGAACTGTAATAGCCGGTCGGATATCGCTCCCGCATTCATGATGTTGGCGGCAACAATGAATAGCGGGACTGCAAGGAGAACGAAGCTATTGTATATGCCTTGAATAATCTGCTCGCCAGCAAGTGCCAGGTCCTGGCCGCTTATCCCGAGGTAGGCAATCGCGCCTATGATCATGGAGAGCGCTACTGGGGCACCGAAGCCGGCCATGAGAAACACGACGACAAGGCAGGCTGTAAACTCAAAACTCATATCTCTTCTCGCTCCTCACGTTGTTTGTTCAGTCCCGGGTGGATGAGCCCCCACAGTTTCCAGAGGTAGCGAGCGACAATTGCCAGAATGAAAACCCCATAAATGCTGAATACATAGTGCAATGGGATTCGCAGTACCGGGCTTTTTTTGATTTTGTAGAACCAGAGGTAATCCAAGGTGGGTTCAAGCGAATACAGAAAGACACAAATGATTACAAGTGCGGTAACGATGCTGAATACCCTGCGAACTTTTTTGTTGACACTCAGGTAGAGCATATCGAAACGAATATGGTCCGTTTCGCGGGCGCAGAAAGCAGCAACCCAGAATATTAGCCACAACCAGAGCGAAAGACAAACCTCCACAGTCCAGCTCAATGAGAGATCGAACAGATAGCGGCAGGCAATCTGCAGCAGGAAGGTGACGAACATAGCGGCGAGCATCGCCGCCGCTATGTTGTCGGCCGTATTCTTCAGCATTTTCAACAAACTGGTCACTGTTATCTCATCGTGGCTTTAGAGCGCATTGATCTTGTCGAGCATTCCGGGAACCCAGTTCTTGGCATAATCAGACTCGAGATAAGCCTTCTGGACTCGTGTGCGGAACGCATCAAGGTTGGGCTCATGAAATTTCAGGCCTTCACCTTCAAGGAAGGTTCGCAGGCTGGATTCCTTTTCCTGGATCGCCGCGGAAATGGCATCGGCGGTCTTATCTGCGGCAGCCTGAAGTTTGCCTTTGTCTTTATCGGAGAGGTTGTTCCACACCTTTTTCGACACGGCTAAATAGTTGAGATCAACAAGGTGGTTGGTCAGCGTAATCGATTTGGTGACCTCGTAAAATTTCATACTTACCGTGTTCGGCAGGGGATTGTCCTGTCCGTCAACAGCACCGGTTTGCAGGGCAGTATAGGTTTCTGCATACGGCACTGGCGCCGGGTTTGCCCCCAGGGCTTTACCTAGGAACAACCAAGCCTCGGAACCGGGCATGCGCAACTTTGCTCCCTTTAGAGCTTCCGGGGTCATGATGGCGTCTGGGGTGCGCATGTTCAGGACGCGTTTGCCAAGATAGCTGACTGCCAGAAGCTTGACACCCAACTCGTCTTCAACTTTCTGTTTCAGCGGTTGCATAAAATCCGCGTTGAATACAGCCTTCTGATGAGCGGCGTCACGATGGACATAACCTGCTGCAAAAATTGAAAATTCCGGGAAAAACTCTGCCAGTTCTTGGGCTGAAGCGATCGTCATTTCAAGGTTCCCACGTGAAATGGCTTCCAACTCAGTCCCCTGTTTGAACAACGAAGAGCCATAATGGCCCTCATAAGTCGCAAAGTCCGCGACTGCTGGGGCAAAGACTTCTTCCATTGTAATGGCACGTGCGTCCGTTGCCGATGCAGATGCTGCAAGACGTAACTTAACTCCTGCAGCTTGAGCGTAACTTAGAAATGCAATGGTTAAAATTGTGGTTAACATCAAACATTTCAGAGCCTTGCGCATAGAGATTCCTTGCTTTTCCATTGTTTTCCTCCAGGTCTTTTGCTCGTTGTTGATATCGATAGCTTGTTGTATCCAAGCCGTGCCAAGGTGCTATTTTTGTAATCATCTTTGCCGAGTCTTGGGAAGTATATCATTCTCCATTTTTCGGCGTGAACGTTCATTACACATATCGCGCATGATCGGCACAGAATGCTTACAATCCAGATCGTCCTATCAAATAGTATATCAATACTTAAAAATAGTATAATTTTTCAGAGGGCACAAGTCAAACACTTTTTTATCGACTCTCAAGAAATATTTAATTTTGAATCTGTTCAGTTTTTTTGTTCCGTCATTCTTCTGGGGCGATTGAACTTTTATTCCGGTTTGGCAGCTAACCAGAGGCTTCAACGTGGTTGTAGGAACAACCACCCTCGAAACAGTGCTTGGCCGCTTCCAGACAACGGCGAGCATGCCCATCATAACCGTATTGTACGACCCGGTTCTGATTCGGCAGCTCAATTGCATAAATTACGTCGGGAATTGCGGCATCAATACCGGCAAAATCGATACACCCCTCTCCGGGGTACAGGCGTTCATCACGAGCAATACGGATCAGTTCATCGCGGGTACCCGGAACATCCGCTTTGGTGTCGCAGACATGGATAAAGTGTATCCATTCCCTTGGAATGGCTGCGATTTCATCTAGGGAAATGCGGGACAGATGGACGTAAAGCGTGTCGATCAGGATGCCAGCGTTAGGGCGGTCTGCAGAACGGATGATGTCACTGGCATCGGCCAGATCGGTCAACCTGGAAAAGCTGGGGAATTCAAGACTGACCGTCAAGCCGAAGGGGCTTGCCAGATCACAGATTTCCGCAAACCGTTCCACGACGAAATTACGGTCATTGCGAACGTCGGTCCAGGCGCTGCAGATCAGATGTCTGGCACCCAGTTCAGCGCCCAACTCCATGGCTGGAACATAGCTTGCCGGTTCTATATCCCTGACAATTCGGGCCAGTTCAATGTCATGAACGCCGATGCCGGTTTGCTTCAAGGCATTCCTGGTTGCTTGAACCAGTTGTTTATCGCCAGGAAAAAAAGAGTATTCCCCTGGCACTTTCATCGGGATCAAACGCAAACTGACGAAATCGTAACCGGTTCGCGCCGCGATCCGCACCATTTCAGGCGGGGAGCAACCGATCATCGTCAACGGCTCCAGTGAGTATTTTTTTTTCGCTTGACCTGCCTTCAAAGGCTTCCTTGCCGGATTCCCCCGTCGTCCTCTCGACTCGGACACTGTCCGTGTGTTTTCAAAGATGTTCTCGGAGTTTTGGTTCATATCTTCCTGTTTCCCGTCTTAAAGAAAACCACCACCAGCAGCCCAGGGATGCTGAAACGATGAACTGCTGGCAGCCCGTCCGAGGATCTAAAGAACCAGTGACTCATCTCCGTAGAACTCACCGAATAATTCTTCATCCGAAGGCCGGTCTTCCGGGATCGGTCGACTGACCCAGGTCACGTTCATGTAATGCTTGAGAGAGACGTTCTCGTTGGTGATGTTGCCCCCCCAGGTTCCACAACCCATGCTCGAGGTCATCGGCATGCCATTGGTCAGTGACCCGGAATTCGCTTTGGATTGAGGCTGACGCACCATAACCCGGCTGACCGGCATGGCCATGGCATGCATGTGCACGTGCTCGTCGTTGAAGCTGTAGATACCGCAGGAGTGACCGCGGCCGCCGACTTTATAGATTTCCTGCAGGCGATCAAGCGCCTTGTCATAGGTTCCGCTGTACTTGAAGACGCCGATGATCGGCGCCATCTTCTCGCGGCACCAGTGGTATTCGGGGCCGATGTTGTCCTCTTCGCAGAGCAGCATGCATCTGTCTTCCGGGATGCGGAAGCCAGCCTTCTCGGCAATCGACTGCGCAGAGCAGGCGATGGTATCGATGGTGCGGTGATATCCGTCGTCCCACAGCACCCTGGTCAGCGCGGCTTTCTCATCGGCACTACACAGATAACCGCCTTCCGCCTGCAGGGCTTCAAGCATCCCGGCGTAGACGCTGTCATGAATGACCAGATTGCCGTCGGCGCTGCAGCCGGAACCAAAGTCGGCCGTCTTGCTCAGGCGGACGTTCATGGCCGCAGTTTTGATGTCCTGGGCGGTCGTCTCATCAAAACACATGGTCGCGTTGCCGGCACCGACGCCGTAAGTAGGCTTTCCGGAGCTGTAGGCCGCCTTCACCATGGCCGGACCGCCAGTGGCGATCGACAGGTCCACCTGGCTCATCAGGTACTGGGAAGATGGGATACTCGGGTTCTTAATGCAGAGAAACAGATCCTCCGGAAGTCCAACTTTTTTCAGTCCTGCACGCATGACTTCGACCATTTCAAATGTCGTCTGCTTGCTGCGGGGATGAGGTGCAAAAATAGTCGCGTTACGGGCCTTGAGTGAATAGAGCCCGACGGTCGGAGGGGTCAGGGCCGGGTTGGTGGTCGGAATCAGTGAAGCAATCACCCCGACCGGTTTGCCGTATTTGGTGATCCCTTTTTCCGGTATCTCCTCGATGATGCCGACACTCTTCTCACGCAGACAATCGCGCAGGATGCCGATGATTTTGGCCCGTTTGTAAGGGCGACCGGCACGATCACCGAGGCCGCTTTCATCTACGCCCAGCTGGGCCAGACGAGTAAAAGTTTTTTCGTTGGCGCTGGCCCAGGCAACCGCCTGAACCGCACGGTCGACCGTCTCCTGATCGAGATCAGCGATCTGGGCCTGGGCCGCACGGGCGCGGGCAATGAGATCATCAACCTGTGTTTTCACTTCTTCTGTCACTGGGTTTGCCATTTTTTTCTCCTGAAAAAGACTCTATGTTGCTGAAGCTAAGATCGGCCTTCAGCCTGCAACAGGTCGTGAGCGGCCAGCAGACCGAGCCGGTAGCTGGTTACGCCGAAACCGCAGATCTGACCATGGACAACGTGGGAAAATACCGAGAGATGGCGGAATGCCTCACGCGCGTGGACATTGGACATGTGTACTTCGACGATCGGTGTCTTCAGAATACCCAGGGCATCAGAGATGCCATAACTATAATGAGTCCAAGCCCCGGCATTAATGATGACAGCGGCAATCCCCTCTTGATGAGCACGATGAATCCGCTCGGCCATTTCGCCTTCAATGTTGGTCTGGAAACATTCCACATCGTAACCAAGCTCTTTGCCCAGGGCCACCATTTGCTCGTCGATCTCTTTGAGGGTTGTGGTTCCATAGTGTTCAGGATCTCGCTTGCCAAACATATTCAGATTGATGCCATGCAGGACGAGAATCTTTTTCATCTGTGATGTCCTTTCATCCTATTGACTAGTATTATAATTTTGTTAAATAGGATATCATTTAAATTCAGCCTGTCAATATTTTTTTCCTGAGAGGACTTAAACTTCCATTCACTGGCTTTTTTCGCCAAGGCAAACTATTTAACATCCAGAAGTTATTTGCAGGCAGAAGGATATGGCACAGCTTGTGCGCGGAAAAAGACAGAAGGCCGCCTTCGTCCCGGTGCCGAAAAGAAAATCACTCCCACGGTGAAATTTAAAGTTGCAAAGTTTGCATTGAATATTTATCCTATTTTGCAGAATAAATATTCGCTCAATAGGATATGGAGGCGTGTGTGAAGGCTGCGGTCATCAAAGAGGCAGGACAACTGGATGTCGAAGCGGTTGCTATTCCCAAACCGGCAGAAAAAGAGGTCCGGCTGAAGATTCAACTTGCCGGGATCTGTGGATCCGACAACTCAGTATACCATGGGAAATTGCCTGCATATTTTCCGATTATCCCCGGTCATGAAGCGATCGGCATCGTCGAGGCTCTAGGGGTTTCTGCGAACCGGTTTCAGATCGGCCAGCGGGTGACAATCCATCCCAATTATTTCTGCGGGCATTGTCCTCCCTGCCAAAAAGGGATGACCAACGTCTGCCGTTCCAAGGTCAGGCTCGGTATCGACTGCAACGGTGTTTTCGCCGAGTACGCCACGATCCCGGAAGCTGCACTGTACCCCCTCCCCGCAAACCTGACAGACCGGGTAGCCGTGTTTGCCGAGCCCTTGGCCGTCGCCGCACATGCCATGCGGCTGGTGCCGGTACAGAGCGAGGACCGAGTGCTGATTTTCGGGGCCGGTGTCATCGGCCAACTGACCCTGCAGCTCGCCCGCTTGAAAAGCCGGCACATTACGGCCTGTGACCTGGTGTCGTCGCGCCTTGATCTGGCCCGCAGAATGGGGGCCGAGCAAACTATCGGGGACCAGGAGTCGATGACTGCCAGCGAAGCTTCTTTCGATGTCATCTTTGAGACCAGCGGCGCACCTGCCGGCTTGGAGATGGCGATTCAGCTGGCGGCGCCCGGCGCGAAAATCGTGCTGCTGGGCATCCCCGGCGAAAGCCATCCGGTCTCGACAGTGCAGATTGTTCGCAAAGAGCTGCAGATCTTCGGCTCGATGATCTATACCGACGAATTCGAACAGAGCATCGAGCTGCTCGCCAGTGGTCAGGTCAAGGCCGAGCCGCTGATCTCAGGGGTCATCCCCCTCGAGCAGCTGCAGGAAAACCTGGAGAACTTCAGTGCGCCGCAACGCATGAAGACCCTGGTAAAGATCCCCTAACAGAGTAACGATTGCAGGTGCGTGATGACCGATCAAACGAATGATGATTTTGTCCTGCTCGAAGATGAAACTCTGCGGGATGGCCTGCAGCTCGAAAGCCGGATTTTTCCCCTCGAGGAGAAGCTGGACCTGTTCCGCCAACTGGCCGGTGCCGGCCTCGCCCGTATCCAGGTCGGCTCCTTCGTCAACCCGAAGCGGGTGCCGCAAATGGCTGACAGCGAAGAGCTGATCCGCGCTCTGCGGCATGAAGCGGAAAACGGACCGCTGCTTTCCGCCCTGATCCTCAACGACAAGGGGCTGGAGCGGGCGCTCTCCTGCGGCATCGGACATGTCAGTATGTCGGTCTCGGTGAGTAATTCTCATAGCTTGAAAAACGCCGGCAAACCGGCCGCGGAGGCCCTGAGCGGCATGGCGGGGTTGATCCGACAGGCGACGGAAGCCGGATTGAGTGTGCGTGCCGGTCTGCAATGTACTTTCGGCTGCGTCTACGAGGGTGCAATCGCCGAAGCCGCCGTGTTGAACGCGGCGGACGTTTTCGCGTCGGCCGGGGCCGGTGAAATAAATCTGGCCGATACGACGGGTATGGCTAATCCCCTGGACATCGAACGTCTCGTCCGCAAGGTCCGAAAGCACCTCCCCGCACTGCAGATCTCCCTGCACCTGCACGATAACCGGGGGCTGGGGCTGGCCAATATGTTCGCCGGCTATCAGGCCGGGGTCCGGATCTTCGACGTTTGTACCGGTGGGCTCGGTGGTTGCCCCTTCGTACGGGGCGCCGCCGGCAACGTGCCGACCGAGGATGCCGCCCAGATGTTTTCCTCCCTGGGCGTCAAAACGGGTATCGATCTGAGGAAAATCTGTGCTACTGTGGGCTCCCTTGAAGGGCTGCTGGGCAGAAAATTGCCCGGACGAATGAAAACTGTTCTTGCCGCGGAGAAATAAGCATGCCGCCCAAAACCAGCGAGAAGAAATCGGGAGCCGTCCCTTTGGTCGATGCGGTAGCCAAAGCGTTGGAGATTCTGGATTGCTTCAACAGCCAGGATACCGAGCTCTCCCTGAACCAGTTGTGTGACAGGACCGGTCTCTACAAGAGCCGGGTCCATCGTCTCTGCGGTACCCTCATCGCTTCAGGCTACCTGGTGCGGACCTCGCGCACCAACTACCGGCTGGGGCCGAAACTGATGGTGCTCGGCAAGGTCTACGAAAAAACCAACTCGCTCCGCTCGATTGCCGCGCCGATCATGAAAAAACTCTCAGAAGTCACCGGAGAGTCGACGGCATTGTTCGTCATCGACAACATGAAGTGTATCTGCATGGCCCGCGAAGTGGGCTCATCGCGGCTGGTCTATACGATCAACGAGGGGGATTACATGGAACTGCATCCCACCGCCTCAGGGCGGGTTCTGCTCGCCTATGCCGATGAGCAGTTTACCGAGAAGGCACTGGACAAGGCCCAGCTGGTCCGTTTTACCTCCGCAACTCTTGTGGACAAAGACGCCATCCGGAAAGAACTGGTCGCGATCCGCGAGCGGGGCTATGCGCTGAACCGGGAAGAGCGGGAACAGGGGATTGCGGCCATCTCGGCACCGATCTTCGATTTTGAAAACAATGTCCCCGCCGCCCTGGCAATCGTCGGACCGGTCCATCGCTTCAACGACGAAAACTGCAAAGTGATGCTGGAGTCCCTCCTCGACGCCACCCGTGAGATGTCACGCCTGATGGGTGAATCCTGAGATCCGCACATAGTCCCTTGCATAACGAAAACGAGCGATGCAGAAACTTCTGTTCACCCTGCTCCTGATCATTGCCGGCTTGGTCTGCGGTTATCTTCTGCAGCGGTTTATTCGCAAGAATATCGAACACCATCAGCTGCTGTTGCCGCGGCTGCGTAAATCCCTCCAAGTGTTCAGCATGCTCGGCATTATGCCGATCGCTTTTGTCGGAGTGCTGTGGATTGTCCCCTTTGGGGATCTGCGGGTCGCTCTGCTGCCGGTATTGGCGGGTGTGATCCTGTTTTCCGGAGGCGGGCTGGGCTTGCTGGCTGCAGCTCTTCTGAAAAAGAGCAGCCAACAGAAAAGCACTCTCTTCTGCTGCGGATTTTTTACCAACATCGGTTCGTTCGGGGGGCTGGTCAGCTTCGTTTTTTTCGGCGAGAAGGGGTTCGCCCTGCTTGCCATGTACCGGCTCTTCGAGGAGATCATCTACTATGGTATCGGCTTTCCTCTGGCCCGCTACCTTGCCTCGGACGATACAGATCTGCGCATCGGACGAAGGATTCTGGAACTGTTCAGGGATCCCTTTTTTCTGGTCGCAAGTGGTTCGTTCCTCCTCGGTCTGTTGCTCAATCTGGTCGGTGTGAACCGTCCCCCGTTCTACGAAACCCTCAACAGCTTATTTGTTCCGATCGGAATTTTTCTTCTGCTCGTGTCCATTGGTCTCGGTATGCGGTTTTCCAATATCCGGCAGCATCTTCGCCTGGGGCTGGCAATCTCACTGATCAAGTTTATTATCCTTCCTCTGGTCGGAGGGACCGCCGGCTACCTGCTTGGGCTGCATAACATGATGGATGGGTTGCCGCTGAAAATCGTCCTGATCGCCGCGTCGATGCCGGTGGCCTTCAACGCCTTGGTGGCAGCGTCGGTCTACGATCTCGATCTTGACCTGGCCAATGCGTGCTGGCTGATCACCACCTGTGGCCTGCTGGTGGTGTTGCCCTGGCTCTATTTCCTGTTCTCGCTGATCTGACCGGTCAGCCGGGGCGTACATGCCTGGGGGGCGACAGCGGAGAGGGCCGTGCCCTTCTCCGCTGTGAAGAAGACTCAGCCCCTGAGTTGGTGCAGGGTCTCCAGGACGGCCGCTTCGGGGACCTGATCGGTGACAAACACCTCACCGATATTCTTCAGCAGGACATAACGTAATTTTCCTGCTTTCTTCTTTTTATCACTGCTCATGGCCGAGATCAGGGCGGTTGGCTCCAACTCCACGGGAATCCGGGTGGGCAGATTGACCGACTGCAGAACGGACTCGACCCGCTCCAGCACTTTCCCCGGACAGAAATCGAGTCGATAGGAAAGATGTGCTGCTGCAACCAGTCCCATGGCCACCGCCTCACCGTGGCTGATGGTATATCCGCTCTGCTGCTCAATCGCATTGGCAAAGGTATGACCGAGATTGAGGAAGATCCTGCGACCTTCGTCGAACGGGTCCTCCTGGATGATATTTATTTTCACCTGAATCGATCGCGCAACCAGCGATTGCATTTCCGCCAGAGCCGGCTGCTGGAAGCCATCAGCGCTTTTCCAGCCACCGCTTTCGATCCGTTCGAGCAGGTCCGAGTCGGCCAGCAGGCTGTGCTTGATAATTTCAGCCATCCCCGAGGAAAACGCTTTCGGAGTCAGACTGGCCAGGGTGGCCACATCAGCGATGACAGCTTTCGGTTGCCTGAAGGCTCCGATCAGGTTCTTGCTCTGCGCCACATCGATACCGGTCTTGCCGCCGATACTGGTGTCCGCCATCGCCAGCAGGCTGGTTGGACATTGCACGCAATCGACACCGCGCATATAGGTTGCGGCAACAAAACCGGCCAGTTCACTGATCACTGTCCCCCCGAGGGCGATGATCGTGCCGCTGCGGTCAAACCCCTTTTCGAGCAACTGCTCGAAGATCGATTGCGCCGTCGCCAGGGTTTTATGCTGCCGCCCGGGAGGAATGATGATTTTGATGTCGACCGCACCGCAGCTTTGTGCGTACAGGGGGGCAACCGTGGAATCGGTAATGACAGCGATCTGCCCGTCGATGCCGGCCAGTTGCGAAACGAACGGCAGCAATCCGCCGCCAACGATGAACTCGTAAAGGGTGCCGGGCGAAGAAATTGCAAGACGCATGTCCTGATCACCGGTATTGAAACTGGCCAGGTCGCTGGCGACCGCCTCCGGGTCTTTCGCCGAGGTGACGAACTGCGGGAACTGGCCGTAGCCTTCCTTGCGCTGCTGGAGCAGTTCAACGATATTTTCCAGCGGGTTGGCGACCTGCAGCAGCGGACGGACATGGTCGTCCTGGGAAACTCGCTGGAGGATCTCATCCGGCGTCGCCACGAGACAGAAGACCCGGCCGGTCTTGCTCAACGTCGCGGCGTTCCCCGGATCAAGCATGAAGCGGCCACCGGTCGAAATGACGTGCCCCTCCCGGTCGGCGAGTTCCCGGGCCAGCAGGGCCTCCTGCTGGCGGAACGCGTCCTCTCCCTCCTGCTTGAAATACTCGGCGATGCTCATACCGATCCGCTCTTCGATGAGATGGTCCGTATCGACAAAAGCGTAATTGAGTTTCTTGGCCAGATTTTTACCGACAGTGGTTTTCCCGGTGCCCATGAAGCCTGTCAGAATAATATTCGTTTTGGACATGGTAAGTGACTCTTTCGCGATTGAGGGGAGACGCCGACCGGAGAAAGGGCCCAACAATCCTCCGAGTTCCGTCAGACAAAACAAAAATTTAGTAATAAAATCAGTGAAGTATATGAAAAATAGGCATAATTTGTCAAGCGTGTATAGTGATGATCAAAAGCGTGGCACTTTGGCTTCACCTGCCCCAGCGATTGAAGAAACTCCCTGGGCTCGGCTACAATGAATGATGTTGCGTACTTTTTAGAGCAGGAGACCACTGATGTCAGAGCATTCCAGGCCAGACAGCCGCTACGCAGGGTTCGAGCAGGGTCCGATCCGGCCGCCGAGTGAGGCCGCCAGCCTGCTGCTGCGGGTCACCCGCAACTGCCCTTGGAACCGTTGCAGTTTCTGTCCGGTCTACAAGGGAGAGCAATTTTCTCTGCGCCCGGTTGAC
>PKUD01000043.1 GCA_002869695.1 Desulfuromonas sp.
CGCTTGAATGGCATTCAAGAGGTCCGCGGTTCGATCCCGCGTAGCTCCACCAATAAAGTCAAAGGGGTTGACCGTCAGCGGTTGACCCCTTTTTTGTTACCGGCTAACGCCCACCAACCCTTGTCTGGCTGATTGATCATCGCTCTGGTGTACTGATGCCCATTGCCGTTCACAGTTTTCCACTGCCCGAATTCGATCCCCTGCGACTTTATGAACAGGTCTGTCCGGCGGGTCCCGGTCTGCTGGAATCGCTCAATCCGCTGCCCAAAACCGGCCGCTACAGCATCGTTCCGTTGCGGGTTGACGACAGCTTTGTCCTCGAGCAGGGTCGCCTGTTTCGCCACAAGGACAAGCTGCGCCAGCAACTGCATGGCAACCCGCTGCAGATCCTGGCAGGTATTCTTGCTGAGCGATCGGTCGATGCGACCCAGCAGACCCCTTTTCCCGGGGGCTTTTTCGGCTACTTCGGCTACGATCTTGTCCACCAGATTGAAGAATTGCCGCGCAACAGCCATCGCGACCTGCCTATCCCCGAGCTGTATCTCGACTGGGTTGATCTGACGGCGGTCTACAATCATGCAGAGCAACGGCTGACCCTGGCATCGCTCAACCCGGATGAGAACCTGCAGCAGCTGGAGCAGGCGGTCCGGGCCAGCCAACAGTCGAGCCCAAAGCAGGCCGGGGTGAGCATCCTCCAACCGCCACGGGCGACCATCGAACAAGACGATTTTGAAAGTATGGTGCGCTGCGCCAAGGAGTACATCGCCGCCGGAGACATCTATCAGGCCAATCTTTCCTGCCGCTTCGATGCCCGGGTTGACGCCCGTGGCGTCGACCTCTACCGGCGGCTGCGCGCCATCAATCCGTCCCCTTTTGCCTGCCTGTTGCGCTATCCCGGGCTGGAGATCATATCCTCTTCGCCGGAACGGCTGGTTTCGCTGCAGGGGCGGCTGGCGGAGACCCGGCCGATCGCCGGCACCCGGCCGCGCGGGTTCAACCCGCCCCGCGACAGCCAGCTGGAGCAGGAGCTGCTAGCCCACCCGAAGGAGCGGGCCGAACACATCATGTTGCTCGATCTGGAACGGAATGACCTGGGCAAGGTCTGCCGGGCCGGAACGGTTGAGGTGGATGAACTGATGGTGCTGGAACGCTATTCCCATGTCAGCCATATCGTCTCCAATGTGCGCGGCGAACTCCGTGACGACAAGGGCCCGTTTGACCTGTTGCAAGCCACATTTCCCGGAGGAACCATCACCGGGGTGCCTAAAAAACGCTGCATGGAGATCATCGATGAACTGGAACCGCGAGGTCGCGGCAGCTATACTGGCAGTGCCGGTTATATCAGCGCCACCGGCGAGATGGATCTGAATATCCTGATTCGCAGCTACCAGTTACTCGGCCAGACGCTGACCTATCAGGTCGGGGCCGGAATCGTTGCCGATTCGATTCCGCAAAAGGAATGGCAGGAATGCCTCGACAAGGGTGCCGCACTACTGAAGGCGCTGGAGGAATAGCCCATGTTGGTCAACATCAATGGACATTTCGTCGCACGGGAAGAGGCCGTCCTGTCGATCAATGACGGCGGTTTTCTCTACGGCGACACCCTGTTCGAGACATTCAAGGCGCGCGGCAAACGGGTCCTGCTGATGCATGAGCACCTCGACCGGCTGGAGCTTTCGGCCCGGATGCTCAACTTCCCCTGTTCACGGGAGTCGTTGGAAACCGCCCTGCGCCAGATGGCAGCCGGTCTGACTGCTCCGGTGTCAAGGCTGCGCCTGACCCTCAGCCGAGGCGACTGTTCCGGCTTCAGTTTGCCTGCGGCCGACCGGGGCTGGTTTCTGCTCACCGCAGTGGAGGCGCAGGAACCGTCGGAGGCCGAGCGCAAGCGGGGTGCCGCATGCGTTCTCGCCCCCAACCGACGCAGCAACCCGCTCAGCCACCTGCCGCAAATGAAACGGGGCAATCATGCCGATTGCCTCTATGCCGCCGACTATGCCCGAACCCAGGGCGCCCGCGAAGCCCTGTTCATCGATGAAAATGGACAGATCCTGGAAGGAAGCTACAGCAACATTTTCACGGTGATCCGCAACAAGCTGGTGACCCCGCCGCTCGGATCCCTGGTGCTCGACGGAGTGATGCGCCAACAACTGTTCGGTGCGGCAACGGAGCTGGGACTGACAACAGTCGAAAGGAATCTCTCTCTGGAGGAGCTCTACGCGGCTGAAGAGGTTTTTCTCAGCAACTCGATGATCGACCTTCTGCCGGTGGACAGCATCGAAAATCGTCGGCTGCAGCGGGGTGAAACCTGGCGGGACCTGCTGGACACGGTGCGCCAGCGTATCGGAATCTGAACCCGGCCGGAACCGGTCGAACCTTACGCGTCATCCTTGTTCAGGTTGGAACGATTGCGGCGCATCAATACCGAACCGGTTTCAGTGTTGAAAATGAGTTTGCGCCCCTGCCCGCCGAGCAGGTCCGAGCCGACAATCGGAATCTGGTACTCGCTGAGCATATCCCTGGCCAACTCGGCGTTGCGGTCGCCGACCCGCAAAAGGCCCGGCTGATTTTCCCACAGGGCAGCGCCACCAAAAACCTTGGCGATCAGGTTCCTTTTCTGACAGCCGAGCTCAAGCATCCCCTTGAGCAGTTTTTCGATTGCGATATTGCCATATTTGGGGGTTGCCAGTCCTTCTCCGTTCCAGAATGGCAGCAGGTAGTGGTTGATCCCACCGATACGCCGCTCAGAATCCCACAGGCAAACTGACACACAGGACCCGAGAACCGTCGTCACCAAGTGGGGCCGCGGGTCAACGAACAGGGCGCCGGGAAAAAGGTAATGTTTCAATTCGGGAGAAGCGGTGTCGGGTACCATCATCAGAAGACCCTGTTAAAATTCTTCCGGCTCGTCAAACAGGAACACGTTGCTGTCCTGTGCGGTCATGTTTACGTCAATACTCACCTCAGGGAGAAAGACCTCAACCCTGCAGCCCTCCCCGGGAGCGCTGGTCAGCGTGATCGACCCCTCCATCAGTTCGGCGAGCGACTTGCACACGCTCAAACCGAGGCCATGCCCGGGATGCCCCTTCGTCGTGCCGGACTCAAGCTGCTTAAAGCGATCAAACACCTGACCCTGGTCGGCGGGGGCGATCCCGATCCCGTTATCCCTGACCATCAGGTACAGGCCACCATCGCGCGACTTCACCAGGATTTCGATCTCCCCGCCATCCGGACTGAATTCCAGGGCATTGCTCAGCAGGTTCATGATGATGATCTGCAGCTTGTGCGCATCGGAAACTAAAAACAGGGGTTTCGCAATCGTCTTGTTGACCGCGACGTTTTTCCGTGACAACTGGTGAACCTGCAGGTCGAGAACTGTCTCGACAACCCCGGCCACATCAACCTTGGCATAAGCCGGCAGGGCCTCACCGGCCTCCAGCTCTGCCGCAATAAAGATGTTCTGCAGCTGAAAGTCCAGATTGAATGCCTCCATGTAGATCATCGGCCCGACCAGGGCGGTGTTCTCCACAGCGTCCGGCTTGGTAATCAGCTGTCGCGACAGCCCCATGATCGACGTCAATGGATTGTTGATTTCGTTGCGGATATTCGACAGGAAGTGGCTTTTCAACGCTTCCGATTCCTGCAGCTTGCGGTTCATCATTTCAAGTTGCCGGGTCACTTCCCGCAGGTCGTGAAGAGCCTTCCGGTTGCTGTCAAGACGCTCCCTGATCGTATCAACCAGCTCCTGATCCATCAATTCATGGGCAGTCAATTCCTTACTCATTCACAACCTCCAAAATCGGGTTTATTGCGGAGCCCTGGCCTGGCTTGCCCTCAGCACTGCGCCCGCCAGTTTTTCCAGGGGCAGTACTTTATCGACAGCGTTCCGCTTGATCGCTTCCTTGGGCATGCCGAAGACAACACAGGTTTCTTCATCCTGGGCAAAGTTAACCGCGCCGGCCTCTTTCAACTCCAGCATCCCTCGTGCGCCGTCATCTCCCATCCCGGTCATGATCACGCCGATCGCATTCTGCCCGGCATACCGGGAGGCGGAACGGAATAACACGTCGACCGAGGGGCGATGGCGGCAGACCAACGGGCCGTCCTTGAGTTCAACATAGTAGCGCGCGCCGCTCCGCTTCAGCAGCAGATGACGGTTCCCCGGCGCAATCAGGGCACGGCCCGGGATCACCGTGTCCCCATCGGCAGCCTCCTTGACCGTCACCCCGCAGATCCCGTCAAGGCGTTTGGCAAACGCCGCGGTGAAATGTTCCGGCATATGCTGAACGACAACGACTCCCGGGGCATCGAGGGGCAGCGCCTGAAGGAACTGACGCAAGGCTTCGGTCCCTCCGGTAGAGGCCCCGACCACGACAACCTGCTCCGTCGTTTTCAGCACGTTGTTCGACTTAGTCCGACTGAGCACCGCATCCGCGGTATGCTTCGGGGTGATGACCCGCTGGGGCGGTTCTGATGTTTTTTTGAGCTTGGCCTGGGCCGCCGCCTTGATCGCATCGCAGATAACCACCCTGGAATCCTCGAGAAAATCCCTGGTGCCCAGTTGCGGCTTGTTAATGATTTCGACGGCGCCGTACTGAATCGCCTTGAGTGTCGCTTCCGCCCCCTTGGTCGTCAGGGTGGAACAGATGACCACCGGAATCGGGTGCTGGCTCATGATCTTCTGCAGGAACGTCAGACCGTCCATGCGCGGCATTTCGACATCCAGGGTGATGACATCCGGCACCTGCTTGCGAATTTTTTCCGCCGCCAGATAGGGATCTGCTGCGGTGCCGATCACCTCGATCGATGGGTCTTCCGACAACACCTGGCTGAGCACCTGGCGAACAACCGCTGAGTCATCGACGATCAGGACTTTTACAGGTTCGGCCATTTAAAGGGTCTTCCTTTTCACCACAATCAGTTTTTCCGGTAAACGGACGGCGACACCTGTGCAAGCGGCAGGTCCAGTCCATTCAACGTCTCAGAGTGACCCATAAAAATAAAGCTGCCGGACCGCAGATGCCCGGCCAGCTTGGAAAGCAGTTTTTTCTGGGTCGGCTGATCGAAATAGATGATCACGTTGCGACAGAAGATAATGTCCAGCGGCTCGTTGATGCCGAAATTATCGTCCAGAAAATTGAGCCGGCGAAAGCTGACCAGCGACCGCAACTCCGGAACGACCCGGACCCGCTTGTCCTGATCCCCCTTGCCGCGCAGCAGATATTTTTTCTTCAGCTCGAGAGCGACCGGCTCCACCTTGTCAAGCGGATAGATTCCCAGCCTGGCCTTCTCCAGCACCAGGGTTGAGATGTCCGTCGCCATGATCGAAAAGCGGAAGCCGGGAACGTTCTCGGCAAACTCACTCAGGACCATCGCCAGCGTATAGGGTTCCTCCCCGGAGGAGCAACCGGCACTCCAGACCCGTAGCGGCCTGTCCAGTCCGGCCCGGCGAGTTTCAACCAGCTGCGGCAGGGCCACCTCGGTCAAAAAATCGAAATGAGCGGATTCTCTGAAAAAATCGGTCTTGTTGGTGGTCACGACATCTATCATGCTGACCAGTTCATTCTTCATCCCCTCATCACTGAAGAGATACTTACTGTACTCCTCAAAGCTGTTCATCCCATGAAAGCGAAGTCGTTTGCGCAGCCGGGATTCCAGCATTGTTCTCTTGTGCGGTGGCATCTTGATCCCGCAGCTGTCGTATATCAGGTTACTGAAGAGCTGGAAGTCCTGCTCCGAAATATGGTTGGAGAACAGATCGAACTTGACAGTTTTATTGACCATCATAATCAATCACTCTTTTCAGAAGAATCGCGGCCGGTTACTCGGCAACGGCCGGTTGTTCGGCGGCACCCTGTACCATCGCCAGTTCATCGGTCGAAAAGACCCGATCAATGTCGAGGATGATCAAAAACTGCTCATCCTGCTTGCCCATTCCCTTGATAAACTCCGTATTCAGCCGGGTGCCGATCCGCGGAGCTGGTTCGATCTGGCTTTCATCAAGCTCCATGACCTCCTCAACCGAGTCGACCATGGCTCCGACGATCACCTTCTCCGCCCCGACCAGGACATCCATCACCACGATACTGGTCGACTGACCTGCGTCCACCTTCTCCATGCCGAATTTCAACCGCAGGTCGATCACCGGGACCACGCTGCCGCGCAGGTTGATCACCCCAAGCATGAAATCCGGACTCTGCGGCACCTTGGTCACGGACCGCAGATCAACAATTTCTCGGGTTTTCAAAACATCAACGGCAAACTCATCCCCATCCAGTTTGAAGGTCAAAAATTCCATCACAGTCCTCTTTCTCCGGGTTTATATTTGGCGCGGCTGTGGCAGCAGGCTGAAACCACCCCGCAAGCACTCTAGTGAACGGAATCGGTCAATATCCGCTCATCGGCTTCCGCTTCCTGCACCAGCGGTGGCAGATCAAGGATCAGTGCCACTGTACCGTCGCCAAGAATCGTCGCACCGGACAGCCCCTTGATATCCCGGTACATCTGGCCGAGCGCCTTGATCACCGTCTGGTGCTCGCCGATCACGTGATCCACCGCAAAACCGACCCGCTGGCCCATCGCCTCGGCGATCACTACCTGCTCAATCTCCGGCGGCTTGCCATTGAGGCGGAACCGTTCTCGCAGACGCAGGTAGGGGACAATCTCTCCCCGGACTTTGATCAGGTTGCGATTGTTGGCACTGGCCACGTCCTGACGACTCAACTCGATACACTCTTCCACCGCGGAGAGTGGCAGCACAAACTTCTCGCCGGCCACCTGAACCAGCAACCCATCGATGATGGCCAGGGTCAGCGGTAACTTGATGGTGAAGGTGGTCCCCTTCCCTTCGACGCTGGTGACCGCGATTGACCCCCGCAGGCTGTCAATCGCCTGCTTGACGACATCCATCCCGACACCACGGCCAGAGACGCTCGACACTTCGCCAACGGTTGAGAACCCGGGACTGAAGATCAGATTGATCAGTTCAGCCTCGCTGGTTTCCATTTCGCTGGTCAGCAGTCCTCGGGATTTGGCCCGCTCACGGATGGCATTAAGGTTGATGCCGCCACCATCGTCGCGCACCTCGAGTATAACGTTGGCACCGGAGTGGGTCGCAGAGAGGAAGATCGTCCCCTGTTCCGGCTTGCCTGCCTTATGCCTGACTTCGGGGGATTCCAACCCGTGGTCGATTGAGTTGCGGATCAGATGCACCAGCGGATCACCCAGCCGGTCGATGACGGTCTTGTCCAGCTCGGTCTCCGCTCCGGCAGTGACCAGCACCGCCTCCTTGCCCAGTTCTTGGCTGAGGTCGCGGACCAGACGCTGGAAACTACTGAAGGTCGTCCCGATCGGCAGCATGCGAATATTCAGGATGTGATCACGCATTTCCCAGGTCAGGCGTTCCACTTCTTCAGCAATCTCATTGAGGACAGGGTCGTCCTGGCCAGCGCTGGTCTGGCTCAAGCGCGCCTGCACTGTAACCAGTTCGCCGATCAGATCGACCAGGCTGTCCAGCTTTTCCGAACGAACCCGGATACTACTGGACTCCTCGACTGCCTCACGTTTCTGTTTCTGCCGCTTGACCTCTGCCTGCACCTCCAGCGCTACGTCCAGCTGCGCTCCGGTGACCACCCCGGCCTGAACCAGGACCTCGCCGAGCTTCGGCTTGTTCTGCGCCTGCAGAACCCGCTCCAGGTCATCACGCGACAGGTCACCATGCTGGACGAGGATATCTCCCAGCCGCCCCCCCTCTCCTGATTGGGCGAGCAGGTCTTCATTGATAGGCAGGATCTTCAGCTCGCAATCGTCCTCGACAAAAATGAAAACATCGTGAATCCGGTCCTCATCATGCTCGGTGGTCAGGATGATGTCCCAGTACAGGTAGCAGAGTTCCGCATCGAGCTCGTCGAGCCGGGGAATTGAGTCGGTCTGGGCGATCACCCTGCAGGTCCCGAGCCGGGAAAGCTCCTGCAACAACCCTTGGGGCTGGATACCGCGGTGGAAGATATTTGCCGGCGGACGGAAGCGGATATGGTAGGTGGCCTCTTCGCTTTCGCTGGTGATCAGTTCTTCCGCTTCAGCAACGCCGTTCGCAGAAAAATCGTCCTGAGTCGGAACCAGGCCCCGCAGCGCGGCAACCAGCTGATCAGCGATTTCGGGGTCGACCGATTCACCACCCAGGTTCTTGTCAAGCATCTCCTTGATGATGTCCCGGGCCGCCAGGGTCAGGTTGACCAGCTCCCCGGTCACCGGAAGGCCGCCGCTGCGCACCAGTTCAAAGACCGTTTCCACTTCGTGGGTAAACTGAGAAATCTCGTCAAATCCGATCATCCCAGCTGATCCCTTGACCGTATGGAGGGCCCGGAATACCCGGCCGATCACATCGACATCTTCCGGATTCTGCTCCAGCTCCAGCAGGCCGACCTCCAGCTCGCTCAGCAGTTCCAGGGTCTCCTCGCGGAACGTTTCAGCGTACTGATCCATTGTCATAGAAGCACCACGTTGATGATCGCCAGCAGCTGCTCGGGCTTGAACGGCTTGACCAGCCAGGCCGAAGCTCCGGCCGCCTTGCCTTCCTGCTTCTTCGCCTCCTGCGATTCCGTTGTCAGCATCAGAATCGGGATGAACTTGCCCCAGGAGGACTGCCGGACCTCCTTGATCAGCTGAATGCCGTCCATTCGCGGCATGTTGAGGTCGGTAATCAGCATATCGGGAGGATCACTTACCAGCTTTTCCAGGGCGTCCTGTCCATCTTCCGCCTCGGTGACTTCGAATCCGGCACCCTGCAAGGTAAAACTCAACACCTGACGGATCGTCGCTGAATCATCCACTGCCATAATTTTCTTCGCCATAATGTCTCCCTTTGCACTTCACTGCGGTATCTAACAAACTTGAACTTAAAGTGTAACGAGCTATACGGTGATGTCGCCGATCAACCCTCAGACCAGAGACAGGTGTCGGAGCAATCCTGGCCGCAGGCCATGTTGTTCCGGACAAATCCGGCGTCGGTAACCGCACTCACGACGGCGGCGGATATATTGGCAACGGACAGATGCTTGCCGAACTGCCGCGCCGTCCGGTGCGCCGAACAGAGCAACTGGAGAAAGGTCAAGTCGGCCCTGGCAACGTCCTGCAGGTTGATAACCAGCCGATCATGCTCTTCCAGCGCGATGAGCAGCTGTTTTTTCAGTTCACCGATTTTCTGAATTGTCTGCTCTCCGGACAATACCAGTTCACTATATTCTTCTTTCTTAGGAGTCTTCTTGTTGCTCATTTTCTGTATCCCCATCAGGCTGATGCCGAAATAGTGGCCTAAAAGAATTCAACATTATCGCCAAAATCATGCTCGGTGACCGGCGCATCTTCTGCCGGGCTGTCCCCTCCCGGTTCGGCGGATTGGACCCGGTTGAAGACATCGCGCTCACTCTGCATGGTGAAACGTTCCCGCAGTGTCTGCAAATAACTGTCATCCACACCCCCGACAACAGCTCCGCTATCGCCTACCAGGTGAGCAATCTGCGCCAGACAGGTCACGGCGTCATTAATTGTCCGCCTGGAATCTGTGTGGATCGTAAACGCCGAAGCGGTTGCACCGATATCCGCCGCCAGAGTCCGCGAGGCACTCTCCATATCGCTGAGCCTGACGACGACCTCTGCATAGAGTTGTTGCAGAGACTGCAAAAGCTCCGTCGACTCCTGAGACAGCCCTTCGAGCTGGGCCAGGGTTTTATCCTCAGCAGCGCCGGCGGCAGCACCGGCGAGCCGCTGGGAAGAGATGATCAGTTCACCCAAACCGCTGGAAAGAGCCTCTGTCTGGCTGAAAACCCGCTTCGAAAGCTGTTGTGTTCCCTGTGCGATCACTTCCAGTGAGGGCTGACCGCCGCCGACATTGGTCGCATTGATTCCCGCATTCAGGGCGATGATTTTCATCTCAAGACCGATCCGCTTGATCTCGCCGACCAGCTGGGACATCTCGGTCGCTTCAGCGAGGACCGAGCCGATCACCCCCTGCGCCTCGCGGGTGGTCGCTATCTCCTGATTCAGCGTCGCGGAGATCTTGTTAACCGCGCCCTCGAGCTCAGAGAAGATGCTTCCACCGTCCCTCTCGGTGGCGCCGGCGGCCTGCTGCATATCAGCCGCAATCGCCGTCACCGTCCCCGAGACATCGAACATGCCATCCAGAATCCGCTTGATCGCGGTATCCAGTTCATCACGCGAATGGGTCAACTGGGCCGCCTGAATCCGGCAAACTTCGCCGACCACCTGCAGCACTTCCGCGCCCCGGGCAAAATTATCCGAGGTCGCGACTTTACCGAGCTCGGTGCTGATCTCGCCCAGGGAAATCTGGACATGTTCGATCTGCTGGCGGGTAATATCCTGATATTGCAGGGAGGTCACAACCTCACCAATACTCGCGGTAATTTCGTTGGATCGATTTGACAGGGTTCGGGTGGTTTCGGCCGCCAGCTGGTTCTTTTCCACGACCGCCGACATGACCGAATCCGCCAGTTCGCTCCCCTCGCCGATCAGACCGGCGCGACGGGACTCGATCGAAGTGACCCGCTCGCGGGCGTTGCGGCACAGGACCGCAAGGGAATCAAGCCGACCCATGATCCGCTCGACCTTGACCTCAATCGCCTGCTCAAGATTTTTCAATTCTGTCCCAAGCAGGTGAAACCCTTCAGCCGCCCGTTCCGCTCCAGAGCTTTCTATCCGGGTCGAGACACCCAGCATCTGCAAGGTCTTGGCAATTTCCCGGTAGCCATTGAGAGGTTCCGGGAGTTCCTCAAGCAGACCAAGCAGTTCACTCAGGGTCCGGTTCCCCTCATCGGCCATTTTCAGGACATGCCGCAGATGTTCCCCGAGGCGATCAAGCAGCGACTGCAACCCCGTCCGAACGGCTTCGGCCTTTTCACCCAGCACCATGTCGAAAATTCCGGCGGCCTGCTTGGACACCTCACTGGCCCGAAGATACATGCCGTGGAGTTCCCCGCCGATCGCCAGAAACTGTTGCTCGGCCCGCTTGGACAAACCCTCCAGTTCTCCGGAAATCTCCCCCAACTGGACGATGCAGGAATCGACCAGCCGCGGAGAGATCGGTGTCACAGAGGCAATGTTCTCTGGCGGTTCTGCAACAGGCATGTCATCAACTTCGCGGTTCACTCACAGACCCTCGGCCAAACGGGGCAGCGAAAACAGATTCGCTGAAGTGTGCTGATACGTACCGGACGTGAGCTCCGATAGCGCATGCAACCTGGATTCATTCATGGTCCCCCTCCCTTGAACAGTTCACTGCTGAGATTAATTCACGCTATTTTGTATTGTTTGTGAAATCTATTCAAGCTTTTTGTGTGAAATAATTAATAATATTTTGCAAAAGTTTGAAGAGCTGGATATTTTCAATCTTAATATCGGGCAGGCCACAGGGAAATAACTCGCAATAATCTGGCGGAGACGGGCACGAATGCTGTTCAAGACTTGACAAAAAAACGCGGGCGAATATAATCAATCCGCTCATGCCGAAGTGGTGGAATTGGTAGACACGTCGGTCTCAAAAACCGATGCCCTCGGGCGTGCCGGTTCGATTCCGGCCTTCGGTACCAACTGAAAAAAAGCCGTCCTGATCAGATGAGACAGGGCGGCTTTTTTGTTTCTAGCGTACGGATAAAGTCCGAAGATACTTCAGGAACAAAAGGTTGCAGACCCAGTAAAACGGCCGAGTCGTGAAGAGTTATGATGGACCGGTCGAGCTTATCACCAGGTAGGTCGTGTATCCGATGTAACAGGCAATCAGGACGACCCCCTCTAGACGGCTTACCCTCCCGACCCTCCCCCTGAAACCGTAGCAGATGAGAAACAGCGAGATCGTCAATACTGCCATCGTTAACATATCCCGAGAGAAAACCTCTGAGGTAACGGGCAGCGGGCGAATCACCCCGGCAATCCCGACGACAGCCAGGGTATTAAACAGGTTGGATCCGAGCACATTGCCCAGCGCGATGTCATGCTCTCCCTTTCGCGTGGCGATGATTGAAGACGCAAGCTCTGGCAGAGAGGTCCCCACCGCGACAATTGTCAGCCCGACAAGCAGATCACTGACACCGAAGAGGCGGGCCAGATCAACGGCACCCCAGACCAAAATGCGGGAACTGACAATCAGCAGCAGCAGGCCGATAACCAGCCAGAAGGTCGCTCTGCCGGTCGCCAGGGTGCGTTGCTTCAGTTCCTGTTCCATTTCATGGCCCAGGGAATCGGTTGGCTTACGCATCCCCATCCAGATCGACCAGCCAAGCAGAGCGGCAAAAACCAGCAGCAGGATGACCGCGTCCAGGCGGGTGATTTGTCCGTCCCACACCTGCCATGCCGCCAATGCGGTCACTGCAGTGAGCAGAGGAAGTTCTTTCTTCAGCACCTGGGAATGAACCGTAATGGGGCTGATCAATGCAGTCAGGCCGATAATCAATGCAATGTTGGTAATGTTTGAACCATAGGCGTTTCCCAGGGCAATGCCGGGATTCCCCTGGGCCGCTGAAAGGGCAGAAACAACCATTTCTGGCGCCGAGGTGCCGAAGCCGACGACCACCATGCCGATCAGCAAAGGCGGCATGCCGAAATGTCTCGCCACCGAGGCCGACCCCTCGACGAAACGGTCGGCACTCCAGACCAGGAGAATCAGACCGAATATGACCGCAGCAATTGGCATCAGCATGGTTTGTTCCAACGTTTAAGAGTCCAGGCAAAGCAGTCGCCGACGGCAGACGGGCAATAAGCTGTTTTTCTCACGACACCCCTGGGATCAGACCGCTTTGCAGAATACCGTCAAACATGAATTGAACGGCCAGGGCCGTCAGCAGGACGCCGAACACCCGGCTGACGACATGCATTCCGGTCACCCCGAAAAGCTTTTGAACTTTTGTCGCCACCAGCAACAGAGTCATCGTCAGCAGCAGCACAACCACCAGCGCCGCAAGAATGACAAACTCCGCCATGAGATCTCCTTTGGCGTTGGCCATCAGCAGGATTGTGGCCCCCATGGTTCCGGGGCCGGCAATCAATGGCGTTGCCAGCGGGAAAATTGAAATATCGTGTTTTCCAACGGCTTCGCTGGTTTCCTCGGAGGTTGTGGTTGTGCCCCCGGAGCTGCGGGCAAAAACCATATCGATGCCGATCAACAGGAGGAGAATCCCCCCCGCCACCTTCAATGCCGCCAGGGAGATGCCAAGACTTTGCAGGAGGAACTCCCCCACCAGGGCGAACAGCAGGAGGATCAGGCTTGCCACCAGGGTACCGCGAACCGCCATTGACCGTCGAAACGCACTCGATGCTTTTGGCGTCATAGCGGCAAACATGGCGGCAACATCTATCGGTCCGATCGTGGCGAAAAAAGTGGTGAATGCAACTACGGCTATTTCAAACATGTCAATGCGGGCCATTTCCTGTTTTGTTGATGTCAGTGTCCGTACAGTTTAATAGCTAATTTTCTTCGCTGACCATCCTGATCGGAAAAGGCTCCGTAACACTTCCCGTGTACAGCGACAGGTGGGGGAATGGAATCTCAATCGCATTTTCATCAAAAGCGGTCTTTATTTCAGCATGGATGCTGTTCTTCAGATCGATAAAGTTTTCTCGCTTGGTCCAGAGCGAGAACTGCAGGTTCATTGCGGAATCGCCAAATCCCTGAAAGATAAACAGCGGTCCGGGTTCATCAAGACAGAGCGGATTTTTGTCGGCGACACCGGACAGGACATCGCAGACCCGTTCAATGTTTTCCTTGTACGCAACACCGAGCTGCAGATCGAGGCGACGGATCGGAAAACGTGTCAGGGTTGTGACCTCTGACTTGAGCATGGATTCGTTTGGAATGCGTACATAGAGATTGTCGAACGTCCTCAGTTTCGTAGACAACAGGTCGATAGAGAGAACCTCACCGGTGGTTGTGCCGATGCGGATAACATCGCCGATCGCAAAAGGACATTCGCCCAACAGGAAAAGACCGCTGATAAGGTTTGAAGCGGAGGTCTGAGAGGCGAAGCCGATAGCGACCGACAGCACCCCTGCGGCACCAAGCAGGACGGACAGATTGAACCCCATTTGGTTGAGAGCCGTAATCAAAAAAACAACCAGCAGCGAGTAGAAGATCCCTCTTTTAAGGAGGACCTGCTGGTGCGGGCTGGTATGGTTTTTCAGCGCCTTCGGGATGGATCTCGATATCAGTTGCGCCACCGCATATCCGGCAACAAGGATGATGGCAGTGCGAAACAAGGTGAGCAGGTTGGGTGCCGAGAAAATGTCCATGATGATTATCCTGTCGTAAATATTATCCACGCCCGTTAGCCGAACAAGGCGTCGAAGGTTCGCACCAGCACATTCTTTTCGGTGAGTTCCCGTGGCTCGGATATTTTCTGCGCGTCCTGATAGGGAGCGGGGGGCGCTTCGGCAACGGTAATATGTGCGAAGTCAGTATCGTCATTGCTGGTCATTGTGATCGCTTCGGTCCACAGCCCGTGCTCTTTCGTGTCATGGAGAGACAGGTAAGGGACCGGCAAACAGAGCCGCTGCAAGAGGATGGCTTTGCTGCTCTGGTTGTCAATCAGCACCGGAGTCGTCGCGCGATGGACTCTTTGAGGTAAATCGTTCAGGGCAAATCGTCCCTGGGTCGTGCTCGCATAACAAAGCTCCCCCTCCATCGTCGATGGACCGAACCAGGTGTCCGAAGGGCGGACAAGAGGCAATTGCTGCACGACAATGTTCTGAGCTTGAACACGTAGCCCCACCCAGAGGGGCGTACTGACAAAGATATTAACCCGTTGTCCGGGATGGATCTGGAACGGCTTGACTGATTTTACAACCACGGAACGGTCGGCAAGCATGGGCACAATGCTGATCGATTCTTCTGTCTGAGTGAAGATATGACGGTTTAGCTCGCCTTGATCAGGGTCAGAAAACTCTGCCGGTTCAACCCGCCAGATGTCTTCCGCCTGTTCATTTATCTCTGCTCGGGCGGAACTGACCTGCCACTCCTGAGCTCGCCGCCAGACACTCAACAGCAACGGTCCAATCTGCCAGCTCAGTGAGCCATCGACAGGGAAAGAATAGTCCCCCCACCAGCCGGGCCGATCTTCCAGCTGAGAAAAAATCTGTTCGCTCATCATTCCAAACCTGTCGCGTTCGCGTGAAGTGTCATCATGACTGGTCACCAAAGTCCTCTGCATAAAACTGCCTGATTTCGCGGTACGCGTCCTCGGCTGTGTCAACGTAATAGATCAAGTCCAGGTCATCTGCCGAGATCGTCCCCTCATCGACCAGGGCTTCAAAATTGACGACACGCTGCCAAAACGCTTTGCCGAAAAGCAGCACGGGAATCCGCTTGATTTTCCGGGTCTGCACCAGTGTCAGGGCGTCAAAGAGTTCATCCAGGGTGCCAAATCCACCAGGAAAAGCAACCAGCGCCTTGGCGCGCAACAGGAAGTGCATTTTCCGAATTGCAAAATAATGGAACTGGAAACAGAGCTCTGGAGTGATATAGCGATTCGGGGCCTGTTCCATCGGCAACACGATGTTGAGCCCGATACTCTTTGCTCCCGCTTCATCAGCTCCGCGATTGGCCGCCTCCATGATCCCCGGTCCGCCGCCGGTGACCACAACGAAATGGCCCGACTCGTGGCAGGCAGTCTGATTTGACAACAAATGTGCAAACCGCCGGGCTTCTTCATAATATTTTGAACGTTCAAGGGCCTTCCGGGCATGCTGATGAGCCTGAATGACGTCCCGTTCATCTGGAGCGGCCTCCAGCGCACGGCACGCCTGCTGATAGCTCTCCCTGGCCGCATCTGGGTCAAGGGTCCGGGCACTGCCGAAGACAACAACAGTGCTATAGATTCCTGCAGCCTGCTGTAGCAGTTCAGGCTTTAAAAGTTCCAGCTGAAGCCGCACCGGACGGAGGTCGTCATCCAGCATGAATTGGGGATCAAGGTAGGCCAACCGATAGGAGCTGGACTCGGTTTGCGGGCTTTTCACGCACAGTTCTGATGCACAGACAACATCTTGCGTGCTCGGGAACGGACCGTATTTTGGCTTCTCCATCATCATGACTCCTGAAGAGGACTATCCGGACAGTGAAACAAAGCGCCTAGTCCTTCTGGCGGGTGGCCACCTTGGCGATTGAGCGAAAAGGCATTATCCATAAGGGACTCACCGTCAAGGTCAGGGCAATCACCTGCAAGGTGGCCTGATATGAAAAGAGGCTGACAACGCCCAGATTCAGGCCAATGGCGGCCAGAACAAAACTGAATTCCCCTATCTGGGCAAGATGGGCCGCAGCGTAGGTCGCCGTACCCCAGTTCATCCCCAGGAGCTTAAAGATGACGGCATTGATCAGGGTGTTCAGAACCAGCACTGCGACGACCAGGGTGATGATCATTCCGAAGTTGCTGGCAAGAAAATCGAAGTCGACCATCATCCCTACGGAAACAAAAAACAACGCGACAAACACGACCCGGAACGGGTTCAGGTTTGTGTCGACCCAATGGGTTTCTCTGGCAGCTCCGACGAGGATTCCCCCGACGAAGGCCCCGAGGGCGGTTGACAGACCCATGTGAGCCGTAAGCAGGGCGAGTCCCAGGCAGATAGCCGCGGCTCCAAAAACTTCCATTTCACGGTCTGCAGCAAATATCCTGCGGAAAGGGAGGTGGATTTCCTTTCTGACCCCAATCCAGACAATCAGGCCGATAAGACCGACCCCGCCGATCACCTGGGTCAGTGTGGTCGTTGCTGCCTGCTGACTCCCGGCCAGCAGGCTGATGATGATCATCATTGGCACAATGGCGATATCCTGGGCAAGAAGGACTCCGACAATCGCTCGGCCGGTCTCACTTTCCATCTCACCCCGGTCCTGCAACAGTTTCAGCACCACTGCGCTGCTGCTCAGGGAAATAACGAAGCCAAGCAGAAGCATGCGGTGAAAAGGCCAGTCAAGAACAGCGCCGAGTGCGGCGGTCGCCGCAACACTCAGAACAATCTGAAACAGCGTGCCCAGAATAACTATTTTCCAGATTTCGATAAGCCGCGGCAGTTGAATCTCCATGCCGATAAAGAACAACAGCAGAACGACACCAAACGAGCCAAGGTGGGCAAGGGTCTGCTCATCGGATATCAGCCGCAAACCATGCGGCCCAACCAGAGCACCCAGAAGAATATAGCCGACGACGTGTGACTGACGGAGCCGATGCAAGAGCATGCCGACCAGGACGATAGCCCAGGTCAAGGCTGTCAGGGTGGGGAGAATGGGATCGACCTGCAGTGACATTATAATTGCCTGTCTCTAGTCCGGGCAGCTTGGCGGTCTGTGGGCAGAGGACGAAGAGCCCCCCAGGCACTCCGGACTAAAAAAACAAAAACTTAGATAAAACGAGCAGCAGAAAACGTGCAAAACAAAAAGCTGATACAGACAAATTCCGGGTTTTGCAAGATGAATCTGCTCATCCGCACCGCAGTGGCAGTGCGGATGAGCAGAGTAAAGAGTTGAACCTGGTCATTCACTATGAGGGATTATCTGCAATACCGGAGGGTTACAGTTACTTACGAACAAATTCCTCCGAAACTGTTTTCGCATTAAAGAATAACTCAGCCACCGCTCTGGTCAACCATACCTGAAAGAATCGACTGGCTGTTAAGCCGTTGGAGGTGATCTTGAGCGCGCCACGTTTATGACAGTTCTATGTCACATCCAATCCGCAAGCACAGGACTGAGAGCTTGAAGCTTGACGACTCTGATTTTTAGCGGATAATGTTTTTCCCCGTAACCTCACCAACACCTTCGAGACGGACTAAAGAAAAACATATTGTATACTTAAATGAATTTTACCAAGACCGGAAAGGCAGGACCCAAACTCCGAGCGGGCTGAAAAACCCGCAACACCTTTGAGGTTCAGAGACCTTGTCTGTGGGTCAACAGACAACCTTCAGAGGTTGAGTTGTGACCGCACGGGCAAAGACGAACCTGTTATTCGAGGTCATGGTTTTAGCGGTGAGTAGAGAACCGCTGGAGACTGACCATAACAAGGAGGACCTGATGGTAAATCCCGACCACATTACCCAACAAACAGCCTATCTTCTGGACAGCACCGGCGGAGGCCAGCCTCTCGCCTGGGAGGCGATAGCCCAGCAACGAACCGCGACCCAAACCCTCTGGCTGACCCTGAATTACACGGTCGAAGAGACCCAACGCTGGCTGACCGAGGAGAGCGGCATCGATCCAATCGTCTGCGAATCCCTCCTTGCAGAGGACACGCGACCACGCTGTTTTGTCCATGGACAGGGCCTTCTGGCAATTCTCCGCGGCGTCAACCTCAACCCGGGGGAAAATCCCGAAGACATGGTTTCGGTCAGGGTGTGGATAGAACCCTCGCGGGTTATTACCGTGAGCCATCGCAGGCTCATGGCCCTGGGTGACATTGCCCAAAGTCTCGAGAGCGGTGATGGTCCGCATGACAGTGGAGATTTTCTCGTTCAGCTGACCCAGAGACTGGCCCGCCGTATGGCCTCCGTGCTGGAAGATTTCGATGACGCGGTCGCGGAACTTGAAGATGAAGTTCTTGTTCAGGAGAACCTGCAACTGCGGACCACGATCAGCGTTCTGCGCCGACAGGCGATCCGTCTGCGGCGCTATCTCGCCCCTCAGCGTGAAGTTATGGCCCGCCTGCAGACCGAGAAGGTCGCATGGTTCAGCGATCTGCAACGGGCACAGTTCAGGGAAGTTGCTGACCAGGTCACCCGCTATGTGGAAGACCTCGACTCCGCAAAGGACCGTGCTGCGATCGTTCAGGATGAGCTTGAGGCCCGCATCGGGGCACAGATGAACAAGACCATGTACCTGCTGTCGATCGTTGCAGCGATCTTCCTGCCATTAGGCCTGTTGACCGGTTTGCTCGGGATTAATGTCGGCGGCATCCCGGGGACCGAGAGCCCTTATGCATTCATCGTCGTCTGTGTCGCGTTAGTGCTCATTGCGATCGTTCAGGGTCTTCTTTTCCGGCGCATGCGCTGGATGTAGAACAGTAGAACTGGCACACATGGCAATCCGTATTTCATGAGATTGGCAACAACTTGCTTCGCCGGTTTGCCCTTGTTTCAAGTTTTTTTTTGAGCGTGCAAATTGCATTTAATCAGAACGTCTGTGGGGTGAGATCAATGACCAAGCTTGACCTGCTGCTCAATTATTTTCTCGGCCCGCTCGTCAGCATAGCCGTAGTCTTCGGTTGTTTGTTCGGACTCAACTTGCTGCTCAATCATCTCCAGCAGTCTCATCCGGAGCGCAGCATCCATCGTCAGCTTGTCATGGTCATAACCACATTGATTGCACTGATCGGCCTGATTGTCCTGCTGCCGTTCAGCGACACCCTGCGTGGGCAGATTCTGAGCCTGCTCGGAATTCTGCTCAGCGCTACGATCGCGTTGAGCGCAACGACCTTTCTGGGCAACGCGCTGGCCGGGGTGCTGCTCCGGAATGTACGCAGTTTCCGTACTGGGGATTTCATTTATATCAACGAACAGTTTGGCCGCGTCTCCGGCCGGGGTTTGTTTCACATCGAAATCCAGACCCGTGATCGAGACCTGGTCACCCTCCCCAACCTGTACGTGACCAACAACCCGGTCAAGGTGATCCGTGATTCCGGCACGATGGTTTCAGCAGATGTTTCTCTGGGCTATGACGTTCCGCGCAACCGTATCGAAACCCTGCTGTTGCAAGCGGCCAAGGAATCCGCGCTGGAAGACCCTTTCGTACATATCATGCAGCTGGGAGATTTCTCTGTCCATTACCGGGTCAACGGCATGCTGACCGACGTTAAACAACTGCTGTCAGCACGCTCGCGGCTCAATGGAGCGATCATCGACATCCTGCACATGGCCGGCATAGAGATAGTTTCGCCCCGCTTCATGAATACCCGTGATGTGGCCGAGCAGACCTTCATGGCCCGCCCAGACGCCACTGCGGCCAAGGCCGGCGAAACGAAGGAACCGGAAGAGATAATCTTCGACAAGGCAGATAAAGCAGCGACCCTGGAAGAGCAGAAAGCCTGCCTGTCAGAGCTTGAGCAACAGGCAGAAACCCTTGGCGCGGAAATTTCCGCGGCCTCGGAAGAGCAAAAAGCAAAACTCACTCAAATGCTCGACCGGCTTCGCAAACAACAGGAGCGACTGTCTGAGAGAATTGTCCATGACACAGAAAGGCTTGAAAGCGAGAAACCGGAGGAATAAATCATTCTCCTGCGCCGCGGCATA
>PKUD01000171.1 GCA_002869695.1 Desulfuromonas sp.
CCATAGCAGGCAAACGGCACTCCGGCTCGTTCGGCCGCCTGTTGATCCAACTCCGAATCCCCAACAAAAAGGCAATGCCCGGGGGCGAGTTCCAGCCTGTTTGCGGCCAGCAGCAACATGTCAGGTTCCGGCTTCGGTCGGGACACATCGTGAGAACTGACGACCGCGCTGAAATAACCGTCCAGGGCAAAATGTTCCAGTATAGCGTGGATACTCTTGCCCCGGTTTGTCGCAACGGCCAGCGGCAGCTTTGCCGCCAACCGTTCCAGCATCTCAACCAAACTGGGTTCCGGTGACATGAAGGGGATAAATTCACGATAATCGAGATGGGCGGCAAACTCCAGGGCCGGCCCAACATGGTCCGGGTCCAGCAGTTCAGTAAGGACAACCGGGCTGCTCGCCGTATGGCAGAGGTGGGCACGTTCTGACTGTTCGGCTCTTACCGGTGGGTAGCCAAACGCCGCTAGTATCCGATTGTAATAGGCAAGGTTGGCACTGCGACTTTCAAACAGGACCCCGTCACAGTCAAAAATGATTCCGCGAACCTGCTTCATGTTTTTGTCCTGTAACGCAGATAGCACAAACCGCACACGCCGAAGATCATCATCGGCAGAGAGAGTAATTGTCCCATCGTTGCTCCGGCCCAGAGGAATCCGAGATGTGCATCAGGTTGACGAACAAATTCCACCATAAAGCGAAAGCACCCGTAAAGGATAAAAAAGCTGAAGAAGATTGATCCGCTCGGGGTTCCGCGACGTGACATGTACCAGAGACAGACAAACAGCACCGGCCCTTCAAGAAAGGCTTCGTAGAGCTGACTCGGGTGGCGCGGATCGGGGCCTGCAGCAGGAAAGACCACTGCCCAGGGGAGATCGGTGACCCGACCCCACAGTTCACCATTGATAAAGTTGCCGATGCGCCCCAGGCCAAGGCCGATCGGGGCAGCCAGTACCGTCACATCACCGAGCGCTAAAGGATCAAGTTTGCGACGGCGAGAAAAGATGAGCAGGGCAACCACCACACCGAGCAGGCCGCCATGAAAGCTCATCCCCCCTTCCCAGATATAGAAAATTTCCAGCGGATGGCGAGTAAAATAGGTCGCATTATAGAACAGTGTGTAACCGATCCTGCCGCCGAGGACAACGCCAAGCACTGCATAAAAAAGCAGATCAGAGACCCCATCTTTTCCCAGCGCCACTGCTCTGCCCGGGGCAAACCGCAAAATGATCAGATAAGCGAAAATAAAACCCAACAGATACATCAGACCGTACCAGCGAACCGCTAGTGGACCAATGCTGAAGATGATCGGATCAATATTCGGAAAGAGCAAAATTAAGCCTCTTCAAAGGAATGAAAGAAAAAATTGAGCCGTAGAGGGATGATTACTCACCACCCAGTTGCCTGCACATGTTCGCCATATCGAGCGGTAGTTTAGTCTCGAACTCGAGCGGTTCGCTGGTGACCGGATGAAGAAACGCCAGTCTTGCTGAATGGAGCAGCGGCCGGTCAAATACCGTATGGTTCAACTCAGCCGGGCCGCCATAACGCAAATCACCCAACAACGGGCAACCAAGTTCCGCCATATGGGCACGGATTTGGTGAGAACGCCCGGTTAACAGCTCAAGCTCAACCAGGGTGGCGCAACCAAACGTTTCTATCACCCGGTAACGGGTAACCGCTTCCTTCCCTCCATGTTGAACGGAAACCACTTTGTTCTCTTTCCGTGTACGGGCCAGTAGCGATCTGATTTCTCCCTGCTCCGGTTGCGGAACCCCGCCGACCAGTGCAAGATAGCGTTTCTCAACCTGATGATCCATAAATAATTTACTCAGACCCTTGTGAGATTGGGGATGCGTCGAAAAAGTCATCAGACCGGTTGTTCCACGATCTAGGCGTTGAACCATTCCCAGCTCATGTTTTCTTTGTGGGTTGAACCGATCCTGCAGCAAGACCTGGAGTGCCTCATAAACTGTCCCCTTGTAGCGCGCATGAGTCGGCTGCGTATCAATACCGGCGGGCTTATTCAAAACGATCAGATACTTGTCTTGGTACACGAGGTCATCAGGCGTAAACCGAAATGGTTCCAGCGGCAAATGGTCAAGATAAACCTCTACCTGTTCGCCTCCGTCCACTGCACGGGAGCAACTCCGAACCCGGCGCCCCTGCAAGTGCACACCCCCGATATCGATGATTTTCTTCGCCTGTACTCGAGACAATCCGTCGACCGCTCCCGCCAGATAGCGATCAAGGCGGAGTCCAGCTTCAGAGCTGGTGACTGTCAGGCGATATATTTTCCATTTCTTCATGACTAAATCTATCCATACCAATAACTACATATCGGGATATATCATTTAAATAATCTAATTTTTTACTCTTGACATCAGAGCTATAACTGATAGCATATCTTTAAATCAAATTGTTCATTGAAAACTCTGGGATGTACGCAACTGCGACAGTAGCTTGACCAACGTAAAAAGTATTGGCCACGCTGTAAAGTGTCGGTGAGCAAGCCTGCCCACGAGCAGGACGCCTGATGTCACTCACGGCGGCATAGTTTATTGTGCAAGGTCATTTTATCGTTGCGATTACGGCATCCTGGAGCGATATGGCAATTGGCATCGGAGTCTGAACGCGTTCGCCGCTCCGAAGCGCCGCTTCGAGCCCGGCAACCGAAACATGGACTGAGAGGAAGCCTCACAAGGTCTTCACCAATTCATTGAGTAGGACGTCGGGGGTAAGCTGGCACCTTTCATACAGGTCGATGCCAATTGTCTGCTACTGAAAAAGCCCCGGTCATGTGACTGGGGCTTTTGTCGTTGTACAGAACTCCTGAAATATCGCCTGCTAATCGTCTACTCGCTCCCGCAGTTCCTTACCGGTCTTGAAGAAGGGGGTCTTTCGCGAGGGGATTCGGACCAGTTCACCGCTCTTAGGATTCCGTGCCTCCCTGCCATCGCGCTCACGCACCGAAAAAGATCCGAAGCCTCGAATTTCTACCCGATCACCGGTGGCCAGAGCATCGCCAATGCCGTTGAAAATAAGATTAATCACGGACTCAGCGTCTTTTTTGTTGAGCAGATGATGCTCGTCAGACAATCTGTCAATTAATTCACTCTTCGTCATTGTATTCTTCCCTCCATCTCTTGAGCATGGATGAGTTAACATCTCAAGAACACCGGCAGCAAGCTCGCCTGGTATTCCTGATATTCAAACTGTAAAGATTCTTAAATCCCGGTCCACAGATATTGGGCTCCAGCTCCGGCTGGAGAGCTGATCACCTTGGTACCGAAACGGCCGATTGACGACTCGAGCAGACGCTCCAGCAATTCCTTTTTTTCCGGGCGGGGGTAGATCAGAGTAGGATCCTTCCCCAGTCCGGTTAGTTCGGCAGCATACGCAATCGCATCCTGCAGGTTGCCCAGTTCATCAACCAAGCCGACGTCCAGGGCCTGACGACCACTGTAGATA
>PKUD01000097.1 GCA_002869695.1 Desulfuromonas sp.
GGCAACATAGGAGATATCCACATTACCAAGCGGGGGCAGATCGCCCAGAGTATAGGTCAGGGTGTGGCCGTCCGCCGAGATTGTCGGGTCGGCTGCGGCTACCCCGTTTATCATGGTAGAACCCGGCTCATAATTGAAGCCGAGGGGCAAGGCGTCGGTTAGTCCGACATCGACAGCAACGTCAATTGTGTTGAAATTATCCACCCGGATCCGGTAGGCGATAAAGTCACCGGCGGCGGCCTGGTTCTTGTTCGCTTCCTTCTGTACCCAGAGTCCGGTCCTGACCGGATCGACGGGAATGTCGATATTGACTGCCGGTCCCGGGTTGATCACGAAAACCTCACCCCGTGATCCAGGAGCGATGGCAAACGGTGCACCCGGCAGGCTCTGGATATCCGCTGTTGGAACCGTGGAGGGCGCGATGTAGTCCACCGGCGGAGTAATATCGAGACGATAGGTGCCCGGCGCAATCAGCGGGAAGCGGAAGCCACCTTCCGGCGGATCGTAACTGCGGCCACTTGAATCAGTCGTATCCTGGCCGCTGATGACCGAGGCCGGGTAGCTGCTGACTCCGTCATCGCCTAAAACGGTCGCGGGGAGACCGGTTGCCATGTCCGTCAGGGTCACCGTGGCACCGTTGACCGGCTGACCGGTAATACTGTCAAACACAATACCGAAGGGATCGACCAGGGCCGCGTTGGTGGAAACATCAGAACCGTCGTCACGATCGCGGTAGCTGGCAGTCAAAGTCCCGTCTTCAACCAGTGAGAGCATCCCGTTGTCAGTATTAGCCGCATCCCGGGTTGAAGGAATGTACCCGGTAAAGGTCCCCGTGTTCGGACCCGTCTCTGTCAGCAGTAAAACTTCACTGTCCCCGGTTTCTGCTGAGCTGACTGTAACAACGATGGTCTCAGCGAGCAGAGTGTCCTGGTTTTGATCCAGGTCGTTCGTCCGCAAAAAGACCGGTTCGCCGATGTGGTAGATATTCGTCGGGTTCAGAGTCAGTGGCCCGCTCAGGTCAAATGGAACAGTTGAGCCGAAGGGGAGTGGAACCGGCAGGGGAACGAACGATCCGGTATCGCTCCCGCTCGGGCTGTGACCGGTGACCGCAACCGGAACAATTTCTTCATCCGGAGTGGCGAAGGGCACATAATTGAGGAACTCGATGGTCGAAGGTGTTCTCAGCTCGACGGTAATAATACTCACCTGGTTTGACGGCATGGAGACCGGAGCCGACGGACCGATGTTGAAGTTGGCCGAGGCGACATTGTCGATAGACGTTCCGGCCGGGGTCCTGACCGCGTCTGCGGTGCCGGGGGCGACCAGCATGAACAGGGTGATCAACAGTGCCAGCAGCGACTGTCTGTAGCGGAGACCCAATGCAGTCGCCGACACAGACAGGCGGGCAAACCACTCCGAAGAGCGGTTTGCCGACCGGTCATGCTTGCTGTTACGGACATACCTCTCCCGCATCCCGGCAGAGGTGCCGGAATTATCTATTGGCCTGGTGGCCGGGATGCGGGAGTTGGTTACAAACATCAGATCAATTCAATCCTTTGTTGGTGATCCGTTATCAGTCGATGGTGACATCGAAGGTCATCGAGCCAGTGCCCCCGCCGCCGATGGAGCCACCGGTACAGCGAACCGCTGAGGTCGTAGCACCACCAGTAGTTCCTGCGGCCCAACCACCGTCATTGACGAACGGGTTGCTACCGGTCAGGCCGGAGCAGTCAAGGCTGTTGTCGACATAAGTGGTGTTTGCCGGTATCGAGTCATCGATCTGAACCGCGCTTGCGGCCTCGACGGTATCCGGGTTGTCAACTGTGATGGTATAGGTGACGGTGTCGCCGGGAATGTGGTAGCCGGATGTGCCGTTGCTGGCAGCTTTGCTGACATCGAGAGTCGCCAGGGTGGTATAGGTGCCTTCAGCAGAATGCAGGCCGTCAGTAGCAACGTCGCCACCTGCAGCGGTACCGGCATCGTCTGCATAGACAACTTCAACCGCATCCGGGTCGTTGGTGCCGTCACCGCCATTCGCTACGGAGTCGTCTAGGAGTGCGCCATCGCCAACAGCTGCACCAGCCCAGGCGGTAGCAACCAGTGAATAGACAGCATCCAGACCAGGGGTGCCGGTGTCGGGGGCACCACCTGCGGCGGGGGTATCTGCGACGATCAGATACTGGGCGGTGTTGGAACCACTGGCATTGCTGATTGAAACGATCGGGGAGCCGGTGATGTTACTGTCACCAGCATTCAGGGTGCCGCTGCCGTCGGCATCGAGCCAGATCTCGACGTTGTTCATGTCAAAATCGTCCGCCGCTCCGGTGTCAACCGAGAGCTCGAAGAAATCGCTGCCGCCGGCCGTGTTACTTTCGTTAGCAACAGTGAAGGGCAGGACGAAGTCGTTGACCCCGGCAATAACACTGGCATCGCCGTTACTGGTAACCACCGGACGAACCTTGGTGTCGACCTCGAAGGTTTCGGGAGGACTGGAAACCGCCGGGGGGGTGAGCCCACCGAGAGTAAATGTCACACTCGCCGTGTTGGTGATGGTGACGTTGTCGGCGGTGCCGATAGCCAGAACCTGGCCTGCAAAGAGCAGGGTCAGGCCGGTCGCCAGGATGGCGACCATAAGTTTGTTCATTGTGCTTCTCATCGTTTTACTCCTTTTTGCATGTTGTTCGGTTGTGACGTTGAGTCATTTCAACTTCTGCGAATCTGTTCAGTGTTCATACTTTCTTTGTGTCGAGTCTCTATGTTCATAGACGTGTCCGGATGTTTATTTCACGCGAGCCCTGAACTCCACGACCCGGCTCTCCTTGGAACCGAGGACGCCTTCCAGTTGCCAACGGATATGCGTGTAGTCACTTTCAACTGCCGGCCGGGTGGAGCCATCCTGCTCAACGATAATAAGGTTTTCGGGGGCTGCGTAGTTCTGCCCGTTGTCAACTGAGAAGGTACTCGTCGCCCCTTCGCCCGTGGCGGATCCCTCGATGTAGACCATATGCTCGGGGACCGGATTGTTGATGATGACATCCTCAATCGACTCGGCACCGTTATTGGTGCAGGTGTTGGAGAAGATGACGATGGTTCCCGGCATGACCTTGGCAGCCGGTCTCCGTTTGACTTCCTTTTCACCCTTTGTATTCATGACCACCTGCTCGGTCTCGGCAATCGAGACAATGCTGATGGGACTTTCATCGGCGGCGAGTGCAGTCATGCCGTTGCAGAGAAAGATGGATGCAGCAATCAGGATCAGATATTTTTTCACGGTCAATACTCCGTTACCGAAAGAAGGTTTCATCGCCTAACTTATCTAGTCGATCGTGACATCAAAGGTGATGGTATGGGTCGTGCCGGGGGCAACGCCACCGGTGACATCTCCAAGGTCCACATTGACTTCAAAGTTGCCTGAAGCCGGTGGATTCTCCACGACTTCGCCTTTGTCATCCCCGGTTCCATCAGTCAGGGGGGCTGTATCCAAGGTCAGAGTGCCCGTATCGTAGGTCACCTCGGCCGGAATCGGGTCGTTGATGACCAGTGATTCGGCGGTGCCGCCGATGACATTGACGGTCAGGGTATACTGGACCGTGGCGCCCGGAACCGCTTCGGTTCCACCGAACCCCAGGTTGTCGTCGGTGACAGCACCGGCCTTGACGATGGTGACGTCAACCCGGCTCACCTGGTAGATGCCGTCATCGCTGTCTGTGGCCCCACTGGCACCGATAACAGCGTTGAGAGTACCGTCGTAACCGGCATTGGAGTAAGCGGTACCAGCCGGATCGCCGGTCGTGATGGTCTGTGATTCAGCGATCAGGCGGGTGGTGCCCAAGTCGCCGTCGGCCGGGTCGCCCGGGCCAACATCCGGAGTGTCACTGAAGACGAACAGGTGGATGCTCTCATCCGCCGTCAGGGTCGGCAGGTTGGTACCGTCGTAGAGAGTGTCAGTGCCGGCATCATAGGTATCGTTGTCGTTGGCATCAAAATAGATGACTGCCGGATCGACGGGATCGAAGTCGTCCGTGACAACGGACGTGTTATCGGCGGTCAGGTCGAAGTCCTCATCGTAGTTACCGGTGTTGGTCAGCTCAAAGGTGAGCAGGGTCGGTGCACCGGTGTCGCCCGGCTTGACGATGACGTTGGTCAGGTCCCGCCAGATGACATCGACGTTCAGCAACTCGGCAACGGTGATGGTGACATCGTTACTGGGGACAGAGATAGACACCGTATCAACAACATAATCGACTGTCGCAGTGTTGGTGATGTCGGTCCCCGCCAGTGTTCCTGCCGCTTGCGCCATGCCTGGAACCATCCAGGCCAGTAGGCAGATCAGCAGAAACAGGTTCAGAAACCTGTTCATGGTAAACCTCCTTTCGGTTTCGTGCGTAATATGTTCAGGTTGTCTCATTGTCATTGTTTCAAGTGCGGTCACAATGTTCTCCTTTCCTACTGTTTTCACTGTTATTCCTCCTATTGCAGCCGCACCTTGAAGGTTACGGTGAAAGATGGATTCGTGACGCCGTCGGACGCGCTGAACGCGCCGGCAGGGCTGAAGCGTATGTAGTTAACCGAAGTGTCGGTGCCATTACCGTCGGCGGTCGGAATCAGAGTGTAGTCGGTACCGTCGGCAGAGAACTCGACATGATCAGTCAGGTCATTCAATGAGGTGTAGGTCAATGTCAGGCCGGTGGTTGCCGGGACATTGCTGATCGTCACGGGTGGATCCGTAACAACCAGGGCCGTATTGGCCGGAATCGGGTCGACCAGTTTCACCGAGTCGGCGTCTGTAGCGCCCAGTCCGGTGTTGGTGACGGTCAGGGTGTATTCGACGACAGCACCCGGAATGTCGTAGGGGTTGGTCGTTCCATGAGCAGGGTCACTATAGGTGGCGGCCGTTTTTATTATCGTTAAATTGGGATAGGCTATCGGTGTGAAGTCGACGCTGGCACTGTCATTGGCCGCATTGTCATCGGTCTGATCAAAGCTGGAGATGCTGGCCGTGTTGGTGACCGTGGTTCCGTTTGGCCCATCAACCCCGACCTGAATAACCAGGGTCGCACTGGCGGTTGGAGCCAGGCTGCCGACCGACCAGATACTGGCTGCGTAACTGCCCTGACTCGGTGTGCCTGAAATGTAAGTCACGCCGGCCGGCAGGATGTCCTGAACAGCAATGTTAGTTGCCGTGTAGGTGCTGTCGTTGTTGGTGATGGTGATCGTATAGTTGATCGCAGCAAGGATGGCCGGTGACGCGTTATCGACAGTTTTGGTCAGCCCCAGGTCGATACTTTCGACGCTGAACGCAGAGGTCTGGTCGTCGGTGACGGTCCCCTCGGAACCCTCATTGGCAGTCACTTTAACCGTCCAGTTGCCGGTGACAGAATTATTCGGCACCGTATAGGCATATTCGAAGGTTTTGGTTGCCGCACCGGAATCGTTCACCATGGTCATGGTGTCCGAGAGAGCCGGGTTGCCGCCAGAGTCAGTAATGTCAATGTTGGCAGAGGTAATGTCAAAACTGCCGAAGGGATCACTGACCGTGCTGCGGATGTAGACCGTCGAGCCCGGAATCGTCTTCGTATTTATCGCTCCTCCGGGGTAGGCGGCATCGTAAAATTCCAGACTCTCAACATAGATAACGTTACTCGAGTCGAGGTTGAGGCGGGAGTTATTGCCGCCGCTGACCGGATGCACGCTGACGTTCTTGTTGGTGTGGTTGATGATCTGCAGAGACCAGTGATTACCTGTTGTACAGGTTGCCGGGTAACTGAACCCGCCTGCCGCGGTCGTCAGGTTGAAGGTATACTCGGTCGGCGTGCCAGGGATGGTCCCCAGGTCGTAAATACCCGAGGTGACATAGGCGCCGGGCGTAGAGGAGCAATACATCCGAGCTTCAACCGAGCGGGACTGGGTCGAGTCGGCAGACAGGAAAAGAGTGGCGTAGGCGTATTCTATGGTGTTGTCCAGTTGTAGAGGTGATGGATTGTTGCCGGACCAGGTGGCCGAGCTGTTGTTCAGGGTGGCGCTGGCCGGAACGCTCGCCGGCTTGTTACGCGACAGGGTGCTGGGTAACGTGCTGGCCAGGTAAAGCTGTTTGTTATCGGCGGTCGGCACCGCCGATGGAGAGACGAAGACCTTCGGCGCGGCCGGATATACCTCCGGCCCGGTCGGGTTGCTGATCGTTGCCCTGTTGTCGATGGCTGTCCCGGCCGGAGTGCCGGCGGTGATTGTGACATCGAAAATGATCGAGGCGCTGCCGCTGGCCGGCAGGTTGATGCTGGTTACATTCAGATAGCCGGTATTGTTGCTGCCCGAAGGGGCACCGCTTGAAAGATCGGTCGCACCGGACGGAGTGCTGACCATGGTGAAATTTGACACATTGGCCGGCAGGTCATCGGTTACGGAGACACTGTTAACTGCATTTCCGGCGGTTTCGTTCAGCGTGATGGTATAACGCAACACGTCACCCGGGTCGGCCTCTCCGCCATTGAGATCGCGGACTGACTTGGAGGATGTCGACAGGTCGGAGAAGACAGCACCGTTGATGGTATCAACGTCGCTAGCTGAGTTGGTTTCACTCTGGACGGTGACATGGGCGGTGTTCACAATGGTGTTGGCATATGCCGGTGAAACCGGGTCGGCGACTGTCGCCGCAATATCGAAGGTTATACTGCTGTCGACCGGCATGTCGGGAATTGTTATCCCGGTCGCTATGTCCTGCATCCTCGCGATGAAACTGCTGGTCGGCGTTACTGCCGGACAGGTCGCCCCGCCGGTAGCGCTGCAGGTGACATTGGTGACGTTCAGATTGGCTGTCGCCGGGTCGGTAAAGATCGCGCCGCTTAATGGTTGCCCGGTGGTGTTGGTGATGGTGACAGCGTAAGTCAGATTGTCGCCCGGGTCGACTGCGGCCACACCATCCGTCTTGCTGATCTCCGGCAAAACGACCGCATTGACCGTACCGTAGGTGACTTCGACCGGGTTGGTGATATCTGGCGCGTTACATTTGGATGGGGTGTTAGGCACCGGATCCTGCTTGGATGTGCAGTCCGAACCAGTTGGACTGCCCTGGTTGTCCCAACTGACGACGAAGGGGATGTAGAGGTTTCCGCCACTAAGGTTGATGGCCCGACAGGAGACCGGCACATCTTCGAGCCGGACAACACCGTAGCCGAGGCCACCATCTATAGTGCCATTCCCGTCGCCACAGGTATCACGTCCGGCGTTGGGGTCAAGGTCAAGAAAGGGTGCAATCGGCGGCAAAACATCCACTGAACAGGTTGAAGCGCCACCATTTGACGGGAGGAGCTGTGGGTCGTTGCCGTCGTTAGAGAGAAAAATACCGATGTCCCAGCGGTCGGGGGTGGCAAAGTTTACGGTTACGTCAAGATCGACATTAAAGGTGGTTCCACCAATGCAGGACGTCGGGCTCCCCGGGGCGACGGCGATACCGGTAATTGAAACATCACCTGCCGTACAGACTAAATCAGAACCATAGCGTGAAGACGCACATTCCTGGTCGCCGTAGGCGAGTGCAGAGGGAGCAGATGTCCCAATCCCAAGGATCAGCAGGATGCTTCCTGCGAGCAAAATCAGTAATTTCGATCGCAGGGAAATTAATAATGTTTTTTTTCGATGGGCCATCATTCTTAGCTGCTCAACACCGGATGTTGAGCAGTCCACAAAGTTTTAATGACGAAAATTGTCACAATTAAGTCCTTGAACTGTGTAATTTTTGCAAGCTTCCCTTACACCAGCACTCTAGTTTCTTTCCAGGGCTGTCATCCGGATCATCCCCTAGCGCATTCAGGCTTCGACCGATTAACCGGCAAAGGCTGCTGTCTGACATTGCCTGGGATGCCCTAAAGTCCAGTCTTTTCAGAGGTTTATGTTTCTTTTTTAGTTAAACACGTTGTTTTGTTGCTGAAGCGGCCCATAAAATTACAAATAAAAAACGATCGGAGATTCCTATCTTATTAAAATATCAAGGCGATTTTCCGCACGAGAAAAATTGTAAAAATTTAATAAATGCAAAAAGTACACCAATTTAGTGCTATTCAGGTTGGCGTTTCAGATTTTTTAAGAGGGGGAGTGGATATGGCTCTTTAGCCGGCCGGAGCAAAAAAAAAGGGCCCCGTCGACATGTCGACGGGGCCACAGGTAATTGCATCTGCAAAATGTTTCAGATTATTCGCAGAGATCAATCTTGATATCCCAGTTCTTGATGCGCATGGTGCCGTTTTCGGCCATGTTCTGCTGCATCTTGAAAGCGCGATCGAACAGCTGAGGTTCGTGACCAACTCCCCTGGCGATACAGTCTTTGGTTGCCATTTCCAGGTAATCGCTGAGAATTGGCTTGTACTCGGGATGTGCGCACTTTTCGATAATCAGTTTGGCGCGCTCTTTTGGTGCGACCCCGCGCAGGTCAGCCAGACCCTGCTCTGTGACCAGCACGTCAAGATCATGCTCAGTGTGGTCAATGTGCGGAGCCTTCGGCACGACACAGGTAATGCCGAACGGATCGGTCTTGCTCGGACGGGTCGACGGGCTGTGCATGATCTTGAGGAAGCCGTTACGCAGGTAATCACCAGAACCGCCGAGTCCGTTGATCATCCGGGTGCCGCCGACCAGGGTCGAGTTGGCGTGAGCATAGATATCGAACTCGACCGGTGTGTTCATGGCGATGACGCCGAGGCGACGGATCGGCTCGGGGGCGTTGGCGATTGACAGGGGACGCATGACGACCTTGTCCGCATACTTGTCCCAGTTTTCGAAGAAACGTGGAAAGCCCGGGTTCTCGGACAAAGACAGAGAACAGGCCGAAGCGAAGTTCAAGTTGCCGCCGTCAATAAAGTCGAGCATGGTGTCCTGCAGAACCTCGGTGTAGACCGACAGGTTATGGAAAGGACCTTTGGCCAGACCACCTACAACTGCGTTGGCGATGGAACCGACACCGGACTGCAGCGGCAGCAGGTTCTCAGGCAGCCGGCCACGCTTCACTTCGTGGGCGAAGAATTCCATGATGTGCCCGGCGATCGCTTCGGAGGTGTCATCCATATCGGCAAAGGCACGGCCCTTGTCGCGATGCTTCGACTCGACAACGGCGATAACTTTCTCCATGTCGCAGGGAACATACGGGGTGCCGATACGGCTGTCAGCCGAGGTGATCAGGAACGGGGCACGATGTGGCGGTTTCTGCTGCATGTGGATGTCGTGCATGCCCTCGAAGGATGGCTGTCCAGTGTTGACTTCGAGGATGATCTTGTCGCAGAGGCCGATCGCTTCAGCAACGATACCGCAGGAGGAGGTCAGCGCCAGGCCACCGTCCTCGGTGACTGCGGACACTTCGAAGATACCGATGTCGTAGCGGCCGTTTTCAGTGTAGAAGCCGTAACTGATATCCTGGGCAAAGTGGCCAAGGTGTTTGTCACCCATACGGATGCGGCCGGCGTTGATCCCTTTTGCAATGTTCTTACCGGTCTGGTAAGGCCAGCGGCGATCGATCATATCCAGGGTCGCCCAGCGGTCTTCCGTTTCGGCTCCGACCGAGGCGCCGATAAACAGGTTGAACTTCAGCTTGCCCTGCAGGTTGTTGGCTTCGACATGGTCTGCCAGGGCAATGGGTACCGCTTTGGGGTAACCGGCCGGGGTAAAACCCGACCAAACCAGGTTTTCACCGCCTTTGAAGAACTGAATACAGTCTTCCGGCTTCATGACTTTGCTGAGCAGTGACTTGCGACGAACGCGACTTTCAAGGGTTCCGAATTCGGACATTTTCTCTCTCCTCCTTGTGAATGGATCAAGGGCACGTATGGCGCCCGGTCTAAAGCTACCCGGTTGAGCAGGTGAAAAATTCACCTGTAATAAAACCAGCAAAACGGAGCGTTATTATGAAGTTTTCCGGTGTTGCGGGATGACTCTCTGCCGGTGGAATTTCAGTGGCGAGCAATCCATAGAATAACGTTATAAAATAAATCGCGTTTTTTATATAATGCTGTATACCGCAAGTCAAGGGAAAAGACTGTAGTGAAAGCTAAATTATCATTTGTGGTAATTCATTTGCTCGGCAATATTTTTCTGCATGGTGCAGGTGAAACTTGATCCGGTGGGAGTTTTTCTCCGCAATGAAGTAATATTTCACTGCAGAAAAAGAGGGAATGATGGCGTGGCCCTGTCAAGTTCAATACTTGACAGGAGGACAGCAATATCTGGTTTTAAAGCATGTTCTATTTTTCGAGTTTTTTTTGCGCTTTAAGTAGGTAGGGGCTGGCCGGGTAGGCGTCTGAAAAATCCTGAAAAATGGCCTCGGCCTTCGACCGATCGTCCATGCGCAGATATGCGACGACGAGATTATAGTAACTTTCATCATTGTGGGCGTAGTCAGGATACTGCTGCAGGACATCTTCGAGACGTTTGACCGCCGATGGATACTGTTTGGAGCGCAGGTAGAAACGCCCGACATAGAGCTCATGAGCGGCCAACCGGTTCTGACACTGCTGAATCAGCGAGCGGATCTCCTGTTCATCATTCTCCCCCGGGTAGAGCCTGAGCAGCTCATTGAATGCGCTGAGTGCGTTGCGGGTACTGGTTTGGTCCCGATCGACAGAGAGCATCTGCTGAAAATAGGACATCCCCAGCCAGTAGGTTGCCGAAGCACGACGCGGATCCCCCGGATACTGGTTGATAAAGTCGCGGTAAGCGCTGGCGGCCTCTGGATAGCGTTCGTCGAGGTAATAGGTTTCTGCCAGCTTCAATTCCGCCAGCATGGTCAGTTCCGGTGAATAAAAACTGTCGCGCACCTTTTCCCAGGACTCGATGGCCTCGTTGTAGAGACCTTTTTCCTGGTAGGCTTCGGCTTCCTGGAAGTAGATTTCAGGTGAGTCCGGAGTGGCATCCTGGGTCGGGCTGCAGGCCGTTAACAGTCCGGCGAGAAGGAAAAGGGTCAGATATTTCATCGTTCGGTTCGCTCCGGTCAATAAGGAATGGCAAGAAACTACGGAATCCCGGGTGTTTTGTCAATGTTTCTTGCGGATTGACAGATGCGGGTCCTGCCGCGATAATACACCATTTTTAATATTCGACCGGGTGGCGATTTCATGCAGTTGTTTTATATTGGGATTTTTGGCGGGCTCGGCTGCATTGCACGGTTTCTGATGTCCGGCTGGACCTACTCCCTGCTGGGTCGGAGCCTGCCCTACGGGACCCTGGCAGTCAATGTTCTTGGGTCGTTCCTGCTCGGTTTGCTGATGACGTTCGGTCTGCGCAGTACGCTGCTTTCTCCTGATCTGCGGATTGCTCTCACGGTCGGATTCATGGGAGGCTTTACCACCTTCTCCACGTTCTCTTATGAAACCCTGAAGCTGCTGGAAGAGGGGAGTCTGTGGCAGGCAGGCGCAAATATTGTTCTCAATGTCACCGTCTGCCTGCTGTTTGCTTTGTTGGGGATGCAACTGGCACGGCAACTATAATATAAGGGGACTATAGATGACTGGACTTCCCGGAGAGCGGACGCTGATGCGAATCTTCATCGGCGAATCGGATCGTTGGCAGAAGCAGCCGTTGCATGAAGCGCTGCTCGAACTTTTCCGCCAGGAAGGCTTTGCCGGGGCTACGGTCCTGAAAGGTGTCGCGGGTTTTGGTGCTCAGTCGGTTGTGCATACCGACAGGCTGCTGACGCTTTCGAGAGATCTTCCCCTGGTCGTGGAAGTCGTGGACAGTGAAGAGAGAATCCAGGCTGTTCTGCCTCGCCTCGATGAAATGCTGCAGGGGGGGATGGTGACGCTGGAAAAAGCCAGAGTCATCCAGTATCGCCCCGCTCCGGAATAGAAGGTATTTCATGCTCAAACGAATTATCAGCATACTGACCTCGCCCCCCAAGGACGAACCTCTGCAGGAAGAGCAGCGAATCCAGCTTGCTGCCTGTGTCCTGTTGTTGGAGATCGCCCATGCCGACGGGGAGTTTCATCGGGATGAAGAAACGCTGATCGGCGAACTGCTTGAAAAGCATTTTCAGCTCGACGCGGAGACCTCGGCGGAGCTTCTGGAGCTGGCCCACCAGCTGCGCAGCGAAAGCCATGATCTGCACCAGTTCACCCGTGATATCAACCTGAATTTCGATCAGGTGGAAAAAGAGCGGATTATGGAATCTCTCTGGCAGTTGGTCTATGCTGATGGACAGGTGGATCACTTTGAAGAGGCATTGATGAGGCAACTGAGCAGCCTGATCGGCCTTTCGCACCGGCAGATGATCGATGCCAAGTTGAAGGTTCTCGAACAGCAGAAAGATTCTGCCCGTTGAAACGGGCCCTGACCCGGATCATCAACTGGGGACATGAGCTGCTTGCCGAGGTGCTTGAACCGGGGGATCTGGCTGTTGATCTGACCGCCGGAAACGGCCATGATACCCTGATGCTTCAACGTCTGGTTGGGGACGGTGGGCGGGTGATCTCTTTCGATGTTCAGGAACAGGCGCTGCAGGCAACGGAACGGCGCCTGCGGGATTCCGGCGCGGCTGTTCGGCGGCTGGATGCCGCAACTGCTCGCTCAGCAGAACCCGGGGTGATTCTGGTTGCCGCCAGCCACGCCGAACTGGATCGGTATGTTGCGGCGGAGCCGAAAGGGATCGTCGCCAACCTGGGATTTCTCCCCGGCGGCGACCGGAGCCTGATCACTCGGCCGGAGACGACCCTGACAGCCTTGGCGAAATCCTGTGAACTGCTCGCCCCCGGCGGGCGGATGGCGGTCGTTGTCTATCCCGGCCATAGCGGTGGCAAGGAAGAGGCCGAGCAGGTTGATGCTTTTTTCCGGTCATTGCCGGAACAGACGTTTTCTGTGCTCTGCCTGCGTGTCAGTAACCGCTGCGGAGCACCCTACCTGCAGGTGGCGGAGAAAAATTGTCGGTCCGAAGTTCCTCAGCAACAGTCTGCTAAGTCCGTACCCGAATGATGCTGAAGAGATAAGCGGGGTTTATGTTCAGTTTTTTTGAAAAAATCGGTGATCACGGCCTTTATTACCTCGAACAGGCCGGGAGAATGGGTCTATTTCTGCTGGCCTGTGTCTGGCGCATGGTGACCCCACCATACAAGCTGTTCCCGGCGGTTCGCCAGATCCACTTCATCGGTGCGCGGTCCATCTTTGTGATCCTCTTTACCGGTGGTTTTACCGGTATGGTCCTGGCGCTGCAGGGCTACTATACATTACGTAAATTCGGTTCCGAAGGGTTGCTTGGCGCCGCCGTCGCCCTCAGTCTGATTCGCGAGCTGGGGCCGGTTCTTGCAGCATTGATGGTTGTGGGCCGGGCCGGGTCGGCTATCACCGCCGAGATAGGCATCATGCGTAACTCGGAGCAGATCGACGCGCTTGAATGCATGGCCATCGATCCCTGCCGTTATCTGATGGTCCCCAAGTTCATTGCCGGCATCGTCTCCCTGCCGTTGCTGACCGCGGTGTTCGACATGGTCGGGATTCTCGGCGGGTACCTGGTCGGGGTGATGATGCTTGGCGTCAATGGCGGCACCTATTTCCAGGGGATGTACAGCAGCGTCGACTGGAACGATATCGAAATGGGACTGGTCAAATCGCTGGTGTTCGGCCTCCTGATCGTCTGGATTGCGACGGCGAAGGGCTATTTCCTGCACTGGGAACGCTCCGGCGGCTTCGGCGCCGAGGGAGTCAGCCGGACCACCACCAGTGCCGTCGTTCTTGCTTCGGTCACTGTGCTGGTCTGGGACTATCTGCTCAGCGCGATCATGCTGTGAGGTGAGGATGACAGTGAAACAGGAGAAGCAGTTCAGCTCTGCGCGGATCGCGATCGAACTGGTCGATGTCAAGAAATCCTTTGGCAATCAGCAGGTGCTGTCCGGCGTCAACCTGCAGGTGGAGGAGGGGACCACAACGGTCATTGTCGGGGCCAGCGGACAGGGGAAGAGTGTCATCCTCAAGCATATGCTCGGCCTGATGAAGCCGGATGCCGGGCAGATCAAGGTGTTTGGCCAGGATGTCGCCAGCGCATCTCGCCGTCAGCTCAAGGAGATCCGCAAAGACTTCGGCGTGCTGTTTCAGAATGTCGCCCTGTTCGATTCGATGACGATCTACGACAACGTGGCCCTGCCGTTACGGGAGCGGACCGAGGCGGGTGAAGAGGAGATCCGCGCCAATGTCGAAGAAAAATTGAATATGATGGACCTGCACGGGGTCCACGAAAAATTTCCAGCACAGATCTCCGGCGGTATGCAGAAGAGGGTGGGGCTGGCCCGGGCGCTGGTTCTTGATCCCAAGATCGTTTTTTTTGACGAGCCAACCACCGGTCTTGATGTGTTGAAAAGCAACGAGATCTATCGGTTGTTCCACGATACCCAGGCGCGCTTGCGCTATACTGCGGTGATCGTCAGCCATGACGTGCCGAAAATATTCAAGCTTTCAGACCGGGTGGCCCTGCTGGCTGAAGGCGTGATCCAGAGCTCGATTTCACCTGAGGAATTTCAGCGTTCGGACAATCCGCTGATCCGCCATTTCGTCGAGACCACCATGGGCCCAATCTATTCCAGTGAGAAGGAGGAAACTGCTCCGTTATGAAAAGACTTAATGTGGAAGTAGCTGTCGGCATCTTCATGGTGGTCGGTTTTCTCTGCTTCGCCTGGTTGTCGGTTCGTCTGGGTGATGTCGGCCTGTTTGCCGCTGATACCTACTCCGTCGAGGCACGCTTCGATTCGATTTCCGGGTTGAAAGTGGGCGCGCTCGTAGAGATATCAGGGGTCCATGTCGGAAAGGTGGTGTCAATCCGGCTTGACCAGGAGGACTATTACCAGGCGGTTGTCGGCATGGAGATCACCGAAGGGATTGCCCTGCAGGAGGACAGTATCGCTTCAGTTCGGACTTCGGGCATCATCGGCGACAAGTTCATCAAAATTTCCCCCGGCGGGATGGATGAACTGATCGAAGACGGTGGTGAGATTGAAGAGACCGAATCGGCGATCAGCCTGGAAGAACTGGTCAGCAAGTACATCTTCGAAAAAGATTAGTCGATGCGTATTGCCCTGTTACTGATTATCAGCCTTATTTTCTGGGCCCTCCCTCAGCAGCTCTTCGCGGCGGATAAGTCTTCCCGTCCCTCTTCAGGGGGAACCGTCGTAAAAGATGATTTTGATGCTGCATTTGACGACGACTTTGCTGATGAATTCGGCGAAAACCCGTCCGCCGAAGACGCACCCCTGATTTCCGATCCCCTGGAGGGCTGGAATAGGGGGATGTTCTGGGTCAATGACAAGCTCTACTTCTATGCCCTCAAGCCGGTGGCCAAGGGGTTTCGCCTGGTTCCACGCCCGGCGCGTAAGTCGATCAGCAATTTCTTCTCAAATCTGGCAACCCCGGTTCGGGCGGCCAATGCCCTGCTGCAGATGAAGTTCAGGGATACCGGGACGGAACTGGGACGCTTCCTGGTCAACAGTACCATCGGCTGGGGCGGCCTGTTTGACCCGGCCGGATACAGCCTGGGTTGGAAGAAAAAATCTGAAGATTTTGGTCAGACCCTGGGCCATTATGGGGTGAAAAGTGGCTGGTACCTTTTCCTGCCGCTGCTTGGACCGTCAAGCATCAGGGACGGGGTCGGCATGGTCGCAGATCAGTTCCTCGATCCGACCCGCTACGTCAAAATGAAAGAGTGGGAGTACTACAGCCTCAAGATCCTTGAACCGATCAATAGGCTGTCTCTCGATCCTGACACTTACGAAGGGGTCAAGCGGGACGCCCTGGATCCCTATCTGTTTATCCGCGCCGCATATGCACAACACCGCTTGGCAAATATCGACAAATAGATATATACTTGGGGTCTGACTCGGAGGGGAAATTGTCTATTTAATGTCGATGAGGTTTTGTCGTATGAAGCGCTTGTTCGTGCTGTTCACTCTGCTGCTCTTTATGAGCTCTTCTGTTCTCTGGGCCTCCGTCGGGCCGTCCCAGAAAATCGAGCAGATCGTCAATTCTGTTCTGAAGGTTCTGAATCGGGCAGACCTGGATTATGCCGCTAAGCGGAAAGAGGTCAGCGGATTGGTCCAGAGCCATATCAATATACATTCCCTGTCCCAGCGAACACTCGGTATCCACTGGAAAAAAGCCACCCCTGAACAACGGGAACGATTCTCCCAGCTGTTTGTGCAGATCCTGGAAATGACCTACCTGAACCGGATTGAGGATTATTCCGGGGGGCGGGTTGACTACCTGAACGAGCGGGTCAAGGATGATAAGGCGATTATCGACACCCAGTTTGTTTCAGATAAACTGGAAATTCCTGTTCAGTACAAGATGATTCAGGAACAGGGTGACTGGCAGATCTACGATGTGGTGATCGAAAATGTCAGCCTGGTCAGGAACTATCGGTCCAGTTATGGTCAGATCGTCAGTGACGAGGGCTTTGAAGGCCTGTTTGCCCGGATCGAAACCAAGCTTGCAGAGCAGGCCGCTGCCACTGAGAAATTGTGACCTCCATGGAAACAGACCAGTGCAGCCAGTTGAAAGAGAGTTACCGGTTCTTTCGTTACCTGAATAAGGAAGAAACGGCGGTCGTCACCGAATACCTGCATTGCCGGTTTCTCTCCGCCGGACAGGTCCTCTGGAACGAAGGGGATCCCAGCGAAAAAGCGGCCTTTGTTGTCGACGGACGGGTCGAAATCAAAAAGGAGACCGAGTTCTCCGGCAAGCACGTGATTGTCGGGATCTACGGCCAGGGTTCAATTGTCGGTGAGCTTTGCCTGTTGAGCGGTGAGCCCCGAGCCGTTACCGCAACCGCACTGACAGACACTTCGCTGCTGATGCTGTCGCGTGAGCAGTTCGACCGTCTGTTGGAAGAGCATCCGGATCTGGGTGCGAAGCTGCTCAAGGGGATGTTCTTGGCACTCTCCACCCGCTTACGCAAGTCGTTCGAACGTCTGGCCTCGATCTTTTAAAAAAAGTCCCCAGATCAGAAAAAGGGTCCCTCCGTGTGAAGGGGCCCTTTTCTTATTGATGATCTCGCGGTGAGAAGGAATATCCAATCGGAGCTTTATTGGCCGTCGTCCTTGTCAGTTTTCACTGGGGGTTGATTCTTTATCGCGGTAATCTTTCCGTCAAAGCCCGTGACCTCCGCCCTTATCGTCTGCAGGAAAAAATTGTGGTGCGATGTCACGACGTATTGTGGTGAGACCAGGACGTCTCCAGTCCCCATTTTTATCGCCTTGTAGGCCGCAGCAGATTTGACTTTACCGATCTTTCCTCTTCCGCCATAGCCATCTATATATGTTGAACTTCCGGACACTTTGATAAACCCAAAAAGATAGCGGGCCGTTGCGATGCCGGACAGCTTTCTTGTCACGTCGACATCAATATCAGCAGACATGTTTGTATTAATGTCAATCTGGACAGGTTCGTAGAGGTGACTTTTCTTGACTGTCGAACAACCACTGACAACGAATATGACTAAAAATAAAAGAATGCTTGCTGCCTTCATTATCTTCTCCTGAGCAAACTGTCCGGTCTCTTCAGCAAGAGACTTCCTGTCTAATTCAAGCTCGCAGGCACTGATTCGTCATCCCCGGCAAGGGCCTCTGTTCGCGAAGCAATGCCTGATCTCAGATGGCAACAGGAAGGCTGTATTCAGACATTATCTCACTTCGATGATGAGATGTAAAATTTTTGAATGTGCATACACGGTCGAAGGTGAGTCTGTATGAGTGTGCTCGACAGAGGGCTCAGGCTGAGGCTGATAGGACCCTGTATCAGTTGAATGGCAGGCCCGGGGTCTTTTCAGCAAAGTTGACCTCGCCAATGAGAGGGGAGACGCTTGCTGCAGGTGAAATTGCCTGATTTTGTGTTATTTTTATTGTCTGTGCAGTGAAGATTTCTTGGAGAGGTTGCCGTGAGAGATGATAATAAACCCAAAGTGATGATTTTTGAGGATGACCCGATTATCTTAAAGCTGTTTAAAGGGTTGTTCGTCTTCAACGGACATGATGTGGTTTCATACTCCGAACCGTCCCAATGTCCTCTGCTGAACGACTCCCAATGTGAATGTCAGATGGATTCCCCCTGTGCTGATGTCATTATTGCAGACATGGAAATGAGGGATATGACTGGACTTGAGCTCTTTGCGCTACAGAGAAAGAGAGGATGTAAGGCCCCCGAAGGGAACAAACTCTTGCTGGGGAAAAAACTCACACCTGAACAGCAGACAGTTATTCATGACCTCGGGTGCCGGTTCATCAAAAAGCCGTTTAATACCTACGAAATTGTCAAGTGGATGGAGGCATGTACCAGACGACTCTTTGCCGGAGGGACGACCCTCCATTGAAAGTTCCTTTCCCAATGGCCTGATCAATCACCGATACGGAGCTGTTTTCCTGGAGAACTGGAGTGGCATAAAAAAGCGCCTAACCGGTGACGGCTAAGTGCTATATTTTTATTGTGGAGCGAGAAAATTCTAGCCCCCACATCCTGGTGCTCAGCCAATCTCGTATCGCTCTTCCGTGCCCTTTGGTTTGCAGCAAGACCTCTCCGAGTGGCCCTGATTATTGCTCTCTCTCATTACCAGAATAATTATATCTGAATGCGGGGTTTTTAGTAGGGCTGGGGGGAGAAGTCAGCCTTGGGAAATACGACATATTGACATGGTTGAGCACGAAGAACGGGGCTATAAAAATCTATTCAAGTAGTCAACAGCCTGATTGAAGTCTGTGAAAAGCTTTAAGTGTTTTCCTGCATTGTTTGATACTGTTTCAACAAAATCATGTGAGTGATCGTCTTTACTAACGACTCCGGCAACAACGGCAAGTGGGTCAATGCCTTTAGTTGTTTGCATGTCAGAGTATGCGAATTGGTAATTCCCTAACACCGTATCGATATTTTTAGCTTTAATTGCATCGACAAGATAGCGGTGTATTCCCATCTCTTGTCCTCGTGCATGTGTTTCTAAAATACATTTCATAAAGTTTTTTGCAGTAAACTCCCCGACGACACTGAGAAGTATGTACGTTCGATCTTCAGATGGTTCTATCCTGTATTCAAATTTCATACGATATTTACCTTTTGCCCGAAATTGATAAGACTGGAGCCATATCTGTAAGCAAAAATCGGGTAAACGTTAATTTTATGTCTAGCACACGTAATGTTTATGTCAAATGGGAAGGCAAGCTTTCTCGTGGTTGCATCGGTGCGTCACAGAGGGGGCCTTTTCGTCAGCGCCTGACCCGCCCTTGGGAACAATCCAGCCCGGAACAACTAAAATATAGCTAAAGATGTACTAAAGAGTCAGGTCAGCCAGGACTTGCGACCGGACTCTGAACGGACCTGACCCGGATCATTAAAAAGCACCCAGCCGATGACGGCTAGGTGCTTTATGTTTGCGGTCGGAGCGAGAGGATTCGAACCTCCGACATCCTGGTTCCAAATCCAATCAGATTCTCTCGAATCCTTGCGATTTGCCACGCCTGTTTATCTTAAAATAATTAACGAAAATATCGCTTGAAAAGAAAGGGTCATCTATGGAGGACAGACCGGCAAGGCAATGAAAGTGGTTTATTGGAGGCAGCATACAAAGTAAAAAGCTTGCCATTGACAAATACTAATAAATAATATTTAATGTAAGGTGTGATTTATCTCTCATAAATTAAAAAGCGGAAGAGGGTGTTGGATGCATAGGATCAAACTCTACGAAGAAGATATCTCTCTGCTGGATCGCCTATCTCTCAATCTACAAAAAAAGATAGTTTAGGAGGGGTGCGGTGAGATCAAATATTTTTGATGATTTTGTATCTTTGAGCGATCAGCATGTAGAGCAATTTATTCGCCTTTCCCTTGCCTTAAAAAAGGAACATGGACCCTTTTTTGATTCGAAGATCATTTCAACGAATCCACCGAATATTAAGGTGAAAATTCATTTGGGAGATAAGTTGTCTCTTCTTAATGAGTGCACGAAGAGCCTGGTTCAGGAGGACACGCCGTACGTTGTTGACAAAAACAAAACGCTATACGTCCATGTCGATCGCCTGACAACTCTTCAGATAATGATTCAAACGTTACACAAATTCATCATCAATACTTATCGAACAGAAATTGAAAAGGGTCAATTTATACAGACCTTTACGAGTTCAAAGCAGTACCAGGTTCACTTGTCATCTTAATCACTCCAGTCAGCACAATTCATCCCCAAAGGCCTTTCCTGTTCGCTCCACAGGAGAGGTTTTTTTTGGGTAGCTCTTCGTTCGTTGCTTGCAGACGACTGATTCGTGCGGACGGGAGATCAGGTTTCAGTAAGGGTGAGGATTCAGCGGGGTTATTGAAAGAGGTCCGAGCTACATCCAGAAATCTCTTAGCAAGAGTTCCTTGTTTGAAGCTGTGAATTGGTAGTTAAAGCTTCTGGTATTGCTACTCACCTGGTCAACCTCTTCCGTGAACATCCCAATTTGTAAGCCTGTAGGGTTTAGCCCTTCCAACAGCTGGTAAACCTGGGCATTAATCTCTTCAGGGGTTAAGTGTCGATTGTCCGTTTCCGATTCCATGTTCCTGGCGTACAAAGAACTCTCACAGGGGTTGATTGCGAGTAAGGTCAAGTAA
>PKUD01000175.1 GCA_002869695.1 Desulfuromonas sp.
ATGGCCAGTGTCACCAGCAGAAACAGGCCGATCAGCAGCCGCCGGTTGTTGAAGATCAGATGTTCAATACGCTCGATAAAGGAGCCGAGTTTCATAGTTTCACCTGCACCCTAAAAAACAAGGGCACCCTGATTATTCGCCAGAGGAGAGCAGCTTTGTGGAAATCTGCTGCACCCCGCCCTCTCCCACCCTGATGAAGTGACCGCTCTCAATCTGCAACAGAGCCGATATCCCCTGCCGGTCCGGCTGTTGCACCAGGGTAAAAGAGCTGCCAGTGTCCCGGCTGACCAGCAATGTCCCCGCCAGTCCTCCGATCAGCAGTCGCCCATCGTTCAAGCGAACGGCATCGGTCAGATTGGCTTCTGTCGCAGTTGCGACCTGCTGCCATGCTTCTCCGGCATCGTCGCTGCGAAACAGGTTGCCCCGCAGACCGAACACCAGCAGAGACTCTGCCCCCAACTCCAAACCACCGAAAAAAGACCCTTAGTAGGGGGTCAGCAAACCGTCCCAGTTCGCACCACCGTCAGCGGAACGATAGACCTGCCCCGCTTCCGCGGCAATAAAAAGATATGGTCCGACAGAGAACATCTTATTCAGGTGAAAATCATCCTCGCTGATCCAGCGCGACGCCCAGCTCTCGCCGCCATCGCCGGTTTCGAGAAAGCGACCGTAGGCCCCGACGGCGTAGCCGTGGCTGGCGTCGGCAAACCAGACATCAAGCAGCGGGCTCTCCTCTTCCGGGGCTGAAAAAACCTGACGCCAGGTCTTTCCGCCATCCTCGCTGCGCAGAATCACCTGGTCATGTCCCACCGCCCAGGCCAGTTGCTTATCCAGCAGAAAAACTCCGGTCAGGGTGGTTCGGGTCGGCACCTCGGCTTGCTGCCAGCTCTGTCCTGAATTTTCCGAGCGGAGGATGTGTCCCCGCTCACCGACAGCGATGACCAGCTGCCCGGCTGCAGCGATATCAAGCAGCAGAGATTTTTCCGCCAGAACCGACTTTTCAGCTGCTGCCGCCCCGACTTCAGTATTGCTGCAGGGAAAAATGAGCAGCAGCAGGAGCAACAGTTTCAACAGCTGGCGGTTAAGAATTGACCGCGGGCCAGATGTCAGCAAAACGAGCATTCAACACTCCGCAACATATCTGAAACAATATCCAGGCAGAAGCCGGACATCTTCTCAACTGATCGCCCGGTTCCTGATCCAACGGACACGGCCGGATCATATCAATCCGGCCGTGTTTATCCCTGTTCATCCAGAACGCACACGGATTATGCAGGTCTCGATGAAATATGCAAGCGTTTTACGGGGACCTCTAGCGACGGCCGGACCGCCGGAGTTCACCCGGAGAATAATCCTTCAGCGTCCTCTTGATCGAGAAATCGTACATGGTGCTTTCATTGTCGAGACCGATGGCGATATAGCGGCCTGACTGCAGGTCGGTATGCACCTCGAGGGTGGTCCAGAAGGTCGGCACCTCGTAGTAGCTGATCGGGTGCCCCTCTGATACCCGCCACAACTGGTCCCGGTTGTCGTAGATATCGACTGCCAGAATCTGCCAGCTGTCCTCATCCACGTAGAAGGTGCGACGCTTGTAAAGATGCCTTGCGTCTTCTTTTACCACCGCGTCAACGACCCAGACCCGGTGGAGTTCATAGCGGAGGTGTTCAGGATTCAGGTGCAGCGGGGTCAGGATATCCTCGTACTTCAGCTGGTCGCTATGCAGCGTGTAGGAGTTGTAGGGAACGTAGATCTCCTTTTTACCAACCAGGTTCCAGTTGTAGCGGTCGGTGGCCCCGTTGAACATATCGAACTGATCATTGGTGCGGATACCGTCGGACGCGGTGCCGGGGTTGTCGTAGCCAACGTTCGGCGCGCGGCGCACCCGGCGCTGTCCGGGGTTATAAACCCAGGCGGAGCGTGGTTCCTTGACCTGGTCGAGAGTCTCATGAACCAGCAGGATATTGCCTGCCAGACGTGGCGGCGCGGTGACCTCCTGCTTGAACAGCAGGATCTTGTTGTCGAGTTCCTCTTCGGTCATTCCCTCGACGCTGTAAAGCAGGTTGAACTCGTCGTCGAACTTCACCAGGGTGTAGTCTCCGCTGCGGGTCAGCGCTGCCTGCGCGATCTGGCGGGACGCCAGCTCACCGCGGAAACGCAGCAGGTGATTCCAGATCACCTCAATACCGCTGGACGGGATCGGAAACGGGATACCGTTGACGGTCCCCTTGACCCCATCGCCGTTGTTGACCAGTTCCGCACCGGCCGCTGAAACCCTTGTCGCGTCGTAAATCCGCTGCGGCGAGGAGGCGCTGCGCCGGGTCGGATAAATGTTCATCTTGAACGACGGGTAGAGCTTCATCATCTCCTGATGACCGACGGTGAGCTTATCGGCATACTGACTCATATTCTCGGCGCTGATGGTCAGCAGAACCTGATCTTCCGCATACGGGTCAGGGTGATGATCACCCTTCTGGTAACCGGCTGGAGGCTCGGTCAATCCGCCGGTCCAGGCCGGGATGACTCCATCCGCACTCCCCGCCTGCTCCGCACCGACCGGGGTCAGGTCTTTGCCGAGACGCGCGATCTGATCCGCCGAAAGTTTCGCCCAGGCCGTACCCGAGACACTCAACAACGCAATGACACAACACAGTACAAGTGTATTTTTCAACATGTTGGTTTCCCCGTTTTAGAAATAGTATTTAACATTCAGAGCAACAATATCACGATCATTGATCAGGTTGTAGCGCCCGGCACCGAAGAAATCGGTGTAGCTCAGGTCGGCTGCCCAGTTGTTCAGGTATGAAGCGCCGACCCCGAGGGTCACGGCCTTGCGACCTTCGACAAAATTACCGCCAGGACCGGGCGACGTGCCGTCAACATCGTGCTGCCAGGCAACCCGGGGCGACAGGGTGATGGCGCCGATGGCGTTGTTGTAATCAAGCTTGGTGACCAGGCGATAGCCCCAGGAGGTGTCATCGGCGAAGGCGCTGGCCGGTTCAAGCTCGCCATAATGCAATTCTGTCCCGGTCGCCGCCAGGTACTCTGAAGTGACCGTCTCGTTGCCGCTGATCGGCGTTCCAGGACCGTTCAGACGCAGCTCGTCTTTGTCGGGCATGTCGTGAACATAGGTCACACCGACTTCACCGA